>NZ_JBIATC010000008.1:0-25567 GCF_042891255.1 Micromonospora sp. NPDC001898
TCGATGCGGAAGCCGCGGATTTTGAGTTGGTTGTCGTGGCGGCCGAGGTATTCGAGGGTGCCGGTGGGTAGCCAGCGGCCGAGGTCGCCGGTGCGATACCAGCGGGTGCCGGTGGGGTCGTGGTAGAAGCGTTGGGTGGTGAGGTCGTCGTCGTTGAGGTAGCCCCGGGCGAGTCCCGCGCCGCTGACGACGATCTCACCGACGACCCCGACGGGTACCGGCTCCCGCTCCCCGTCCACCACCTTCACCTCCCACCCCGGCACGGCCACCCCGATCGGGGTACGCCGGTCCGGGTCGTCCGCGCCGCCGAAGACGTGGAACGTGGCACAGATGGTCGCCTCGGTCGGGCCGTAGCCGTTGACGATCACCGCTGCGGGGAGCAGGTCGGCGAGGCGTTGCAGGGTGCGCTGCGGGATGGGCTCGACCCCGGTCAGGATCCGGTGCACGGGCAGCGGCGCACCGTCCGCGGCCAGTTCGTCGGCGACCGGTTCCAGGCTGAACGGCGGCAGGTAGACGGTGGTGATGCCGTGCTCGCGGATCAGCCGGAGCAGTGCCTCCGGATCCGCCCCGACGCCCGTGTCGGCGATGACGACCGTGCCGCCGACGGTCAGCGGGAGGAACACCTCCCACACGGAGACGTCGAACGAGAACGGGCAGACGGACAGCGAGACGGTCCGGCCGACCGGCGGGGCCACCGTGTCGAACCCGTCGAGCAGGGCGCTCACCGACCGCTGCTCGATCGGCACGATCTTCGGCTCTCCGGAGGATCCCGAGGTGAAGAGCTGGTACGCCAGCGCATCCGCCGCCATGACCCGGGGCGGGTCGGTACGCCGGGGACCGTCCGGCATCGAGGGTGGCAGCACGACGTCGAGGAAGGCCAGCGCCGAGGCGGCGCCGACCCCGACCCGCACACCGGCCCGCCGGGCCAGTGCGGCCAACCGGTCCGCAGGGTGCGTGGGGTCCAGCGGGACGTAGCACCCGCCCGCCGCCAGCGCGGCCAGCGCGCCGACCACGAAGCCGGCGTCCCGTACCGCCGACACACCGACCGGGGTCTCCGCCCCGACGCCGTGGTCACGCAGGCGGGCGGCGAGATCGAGCACGTCGGCGAGCAGGTCGCGGTAACGGATACGCCGGTCGCCGACCACCACCGCGACGGATTCCGGGTCTGCGGTGGCGGACGCGACGAACGACTCCACGAGCAGGCTCGGCCGACCATGCTGGTGCATTCTCAGGTCACACCCTTCCGTATCGGGCTTCCAGCAGGCCGTCCTCGGCGGAGTCGCCGATCCGGGTGAGGATGCCCTGCAACCGTGCCGCGGCGGCCAGGTCGACCAGGTCGTCACCGCCGGTCCCGTGCCACCACCCGTCCAGCGATGCCCGCACGAACTCGATCACCTTGCCCACCCCCCGGATCTCGGCCGGCAGGGACGACCCGTCGGTCGAATCCCGCAGCACCGTGGTCCACCGTCCATCCGGGGTGATGGACTTGATCTCCAGGCGGTCGCAGTCCCAGTGCGGGTTGTCGAATTCGAGCTCGATCCGGTGGGTTCCACGGTGTTCCGACCACAGCAGGGCTGTGACCAGCCGCATCCGGGTGGGCCAGGCGTACGAGGTGTGCAGCAGCATCGGGGCGTCGCCGTGGCGGGCGATCACGTCGAGGCTGTCGAGGACGTCCGTCGCGTGCGGGCTGACGTCGCTGACCACCCCGTTCGACCGGATGATCTCGGGATTGTCGGCCCCGAACAGGTGACCGAGGAGATCCAGCGCGTGGACCAGTTCGGAGAGGACGCCCATGGTGGGGCGCGAGTCGCCGATGCGGTGCTTGCCCCAGAACGCTTCGGTACGGGTGACCGTCCAGGGGCCCTCGGCCCGCATCCATTCCCGACAGCGGGTGACCATCGGGCTGAACCGTTCCACGAGGTTCATCGAGAACTGGTGGTGGCCCAGCGCCGCGACGACGGACTGCTCGTCACGCGGGTCGGCGACCAGGGGTTTCTCGGCGAGCACCAGGACCCGGTCGAGGTGCCCGAGGGCCCGGAACACGGTGGCGTGGTCAGCCTCGTTCACGGTCACGCAGACCACGGTCGGACGCAGTTCCCGCAGGGCCGTGGCTAGGTCCGGGTACCCCGGCAGGTCGTCGGGGAGCTGGTCGGGACGGGGGTCGACGACGCCCACGACCTCCACCGGCAGGCCCTCCCGTCGGAGGTGGCGCAGCGCTGCCCGGAATCGGCGTCCGGCGTACCCATGACCGACGATCAGGACCTGTTCCACGTGAGGTCACCCCGGTTGTTCGGGCGAGCAGAAGACGAGATCCAGGAACTCGATGTGCGGCGGCGACCCGAGGACGTACGCCACGACGTCCGCGACGTCCGCCGCGGTGAGGCTCCGGTGGCCGCCGTAGATGTCCGGTTGGGGCGCGGTGCCGCCGGTACGCGAGAAGTAGTTCCGGCCGAAGTCGGTCGACTCGACGAAGCCCGGTGAGACCATCGACACCCTGGTGGACCGGCCGTCGGCCCGTAGCGAACGCCGGTACTCCTCGACGATCGTTTTCGCGCCCGCCTTGGCGACCGAGTAGGCGAGGTTGCCGGGGGTACGGGAGACCCGGTGCGCGGCCATCGAGCTGACGTGCACGAGCCGGGCCAGCTCCGGACAGGTCCGGTCGACGACCGACAGCAGGTTGAGCAGGCCGGTGACGTTGACCGTCAGGATGTCGTTCCAGATCGCCGAGTTGTCCGCGCCCAACGGGGCGTAGAAGCCCACCCCGACGCAGTTGACCACGTAGTCGAGCGGTCCCCGCCGGCACGCGTCGGCGAAGATCTGTTCGAGACGCCCGAAGTCGCGGATGTCGGCGGGCGCCGACACGCCCGCCGATCCGGGTGGCGGCGTGACGGCCCGCCGGGAGACCAGCGTGACCTCGTCACCGCGTCCGAGAAGCCGCTGCGCCAGTTCGGCGCCGATGCCGGACGAGGCGCCGAGCACCACGCCCCGGGTCACCGGGCCACCTCCCGGTCGGCGGTGAGGAAGCCGACCAGGGTCGCGACGCCCTGCGACCACTCGGCGATGCTCAGCTGTTCGGCGCTGGAGTGGGCGTGGGCGAGCTGGCCGGCGCCGAAGACGACCGTCGGGACGGCGAGGTGGTCGTGGTAGAGCCGGGCGTCGCAGCTCACGCTCCAGGCCCGGGGCACCCGTTGCCGACCGGTCACCGCCTGGGCCTCCCGGCGCAGGTCGGTCGCGACCGCCGAGTGTGGATCGCCGACGTACGCGCCGTTACGGATGCCCTCGTACCGGATGTCGGTGTGGTTCCTCAGCCACGGGTCACCGAGTCCGGCCACCAACTCGGTGAGCATGCGCCGGACGTCGTCCAGGGAGTACCTCGGGTGGAAGCCGAAGGCGCCGCCGACGGAGCAGAGCGCGGGGATCGAACCGTGCCACTCGCCACCGGCGATCCTGCCGACGTTGATCTGCATCGGGCGGGCGTACCCGGTGAAGTCGGGGTCGGCCATGGCCTCGGCCGCGAGCCGGGCCTCCAACCGCCGCAGGGCCGCGACGTACTCCATCGCGCCGTCGATCGCGCTCACCCCGTCGCCGCCCATGTGGCTGGCCCGGCCGCCGATCCGCACCGTGAATTCCAGACAGCCCCGGTGCCCGTGCAGGACCTCCAGGTCGGTGGGTTCCAGCACCACCACCTCGCTGACGTCCCGTCCGTGCAGGATGGTGGAGAGCGCCCCGTTGCCGCCGATCTCCTCCTCGACCACCAGGTCCAGCTCGACCGCCCGGGACAGCGGTAGCCCCAGGTCGGCGGCGCAGCGCAGCGCCGCCGCGAGCATGACGATGTTGCCCTTGGTGTCCGCGGTGCCCCGGCCCACCACCGCGTCACCGCTGACGCGGGGCTGGAAGCCGTCGGGAAAGTCGGCGGCCGGTGGTACGACGTCGACGTGCGCGCTGAACAGGACCCGGGAAAGACCGGCGTCGGCCGGGAACCAGACGTGCAGGTTGGCCCGCTCGGACGCGGACAACGTGCTGTGCTCGTTCCGGTTGGCCGCCCCGTGCCCGGCGAGGGCGGGGTGGCGCGGTTCGGCGGTCACCTCGGCGCCCAGCGCGGTGAAGTATCCGGCCAGCCAGTCGTACGCGTCGCTCTCCCGGGGCGACCGGGTGTCGATCGAGACCAGGTGCATCAGGTCCGCCACGAAGCCCGGGCGGTGCCGCGCGAGCCAGGCGTCGACCTGCGCGGCGTGCCGTGAGGGCCGGGAGGCGGCCGGTGTCGCGGCGGTCATGGCAGCTCTGCATGCCTCTCGAAGGCGTGCCACGGCAACACGTCGGTGAAGTCCGTGTCGGCCCGGGAGCCGATCCACCACTCGTCGCCGAAGCGCCGACCACTGGTCCACTCCGACCAGGCGCACTGGTAGTGGGTCCGCCAGGCGTCGTGGAGCAGGACGAAGCCCGTCGGGCCGAGTAGTTCCAGAGCCTCCAGTACGCATCGGCGGCGCTTGCGGCCGTCGATGACCACCATGTCCCACTCCAGGCCGAGGCGCCGGGGCAGGGAGACGTACGCGTCGAGATCGGCGTGCCGGTCGGCCTCCCGGCCGGGGAGGAACGGCCGCAGGTCGCCCGCGCCGAAGCCGACGGCCACCGTGTTGTTCGCGGCGAGCAGCGCCCGGATCGTGTCGGCGTCGTCGTGGTCCACCGCGACGCCGTCCGGGCGCTGGTTGAGCTGCGGGGCGAGGCTCTCTTGGAAGAACTGCCCGTGGTGTTCAAGGGCGAGCCACCGGTACGGCACTCCCAGCGCGGCGAGGAAGGACGTGTACCAGAGCGTGCTCCGGCCGGCGCCCCACTCGACCACCCGCAGGGGTTCACCGGCCCGCAGTTCGGCGACCCGGTGCAGCAGTGCCTCGTAGAGATCGGCGTCCCGGACGCTCATCCACGCCTTGGGGCTCTCCGTCTCACTCCACCACTTCTCCTTGGGGATCGGTGCCTTGTCCCCGCTGGGTGTCGTCACGACGTCTCCTCACTTGCCGGCAAGGGCGGGCGGATGGATGGACACGGGCCGGCCCGGAACCGCCGGTGGCGGGGTACGGGCGGCCTGCGGGAAAGGGCGGCGGTCACGTGACGGCCAGGACGCCCTCGAAGCACAGGCTCCGGAGTCGCGCGCCATCGGCGGAACGCCATTCATCGGTGCGTGCGCTCCATCGCCGGGAGTGTCGCCTTCACAAGTCGCCCACTCGGTAGGGACTCGGACCACCCGAGCGTCATCCGCACCACGGTTTTGCATCTTCTCGTATTCGCCAGTCATTTTGCCGAGCGCGGACACCGGGTGCCGCTCGTCTAGTTGCTAATGCCCGACGGAACTCGATCGAACCGAACACGACAATTCTTGAACCCCTAAGCATTCAGCAATTGCTCGGCGACCGAACGTAGGCCCCACCCCTGGTCTGATGGAGAGTAGGTTGCGCTACGGATGCTGTCAATCGTGAACCGAGGGTCATCAACACAGCTCAGTTCTGCAACTCGATGCCGTCGGTGATGTCTGGGTTTGATGCAAATCTTCGGCAGTGGACGCGGTCCGCGTCGGCTGCCTGCGGGCAGCGGGAGGGCGGCGTGAACCGAGTGGCGGGTTCTTGCGGACCGCAATTCCGTCGCGCCATCTTCGGGCCCCCGTAACGCGTGTTGCTTGCTCCCGGTAGCTGTGTCGCCACTCCGTTCGCGGCAGCAGCGCACCTCGTGCACGCTGGGCCGTTGCGTCATAACTACGTGCGCCCGGCATCGAGTGGGGCCGGCAGGCATGCCGGCGCTCCCGAACTGGCCGCCCGGCCAGAAACCGGCGGGAAGAGGCCGGATCACTCGCGGATTCCACAGAAAGATGAAAGGGCGGCTAACGTCGCCTGTCCGGCGCGCCGGTCGGTTCACCCGCTTCGTTTTCGAGGGGTGTTGTGGCCGCAGCCGAGGTATGCAGAGCGGTGCCATTGCAATTGCCTGCGTGGCGGCGCGGCTACCGGGAGCGAGCAACGGCCAGGATTTCTGACGCGACCTCCGGGGCTGCGTGGAATCTGTCGAGCATCTCGCCATGAGGTAGCCCGCTCCCGGGAGCCGTCACCCGAGGCGTCGGTGCTCACAGTTATCTTCCGGTAACAGGCACCGCCGCCGATCCGAGCCTGCCCGACCCTGAGTTATTCAGTGCCACGCAACGTGATGCGGAGCGCTGCGATCCCCCGTCACGGCTGTTTCTTGGACTTTCCTGAACGACGCCGGGTACGACCACACAAAATCGGGGCGCGGGTGGGCGTCCTCGGTGGCTCGACCGCCAACCGCTACCGGTACGACTACATCGAGCGCAACCTGACCGGCTGGTGAAGACCGGGCGGGGCCGACCAGCCGGGCCGTGCCCGCCTGGTCGGCTGTACCGGCTCGGCTTGGTCGACTCAGCCAGGCTGGGCCGGCTGCTCGGTCCAGCCTGGCGCCGCCACGACCGCGGGAGCCAACTCCGTCGGGGTGGGGAAGTCAAGGATGTCGAGCAGGTCCACGTCCTTGGCCAGTTCCGTCCGGATGAGAGCCCGGATGCGGACCGCCGTCAGCGAGGTGCCGCCGAACTCGACGAAGTCGCTCTCCGCATCGAGCGCGTCGTTCTTGAGCGCCGCCCGCCAGATGGTGACGAGTTGCGCGGTGACGTCGATTGACATGAACTCCCCTACTCGGTGCCCGCTGCGCCGAGCGGCACAGCGACGCTGGTCAACCGCAACAACTCGGCACCCCGACCGAGCTTCGCCTCAAGGCTGCCCCGGCCGAGGACCAGCCGCTGGGCGCCGGCCCCGATCGCGAGCCGCAGCGGTTCGTAGGCGATCAGGTTGAAGTACGCGAAGGCCCCGGCGGTCCGCTCGTAGTCGCAGCCCCAGCACCGGAGACGCCACACCCCGTCCTGCCGCCAGATGACCGTGAACGCGACCGGTTCCTTCGCGTCCGGGTCGTCGTCGCCGAACACCGCCAGGCAGGTCGTCTGGTCGCCCAGCGAATCCGCGATGCCGGCCAGGTAGCTCGCGTACTGGTCGACGGTGCCGGCCACGTGGTACTTCTGCTCCACGTTCCGCAGCAAAGGCGCAAGCTCCTGGTGGCGCGCCGACAGCTCGACCTCGATGATCCGCAGGCCCGCCGACCGGAACCGGCGTTGCTCCTTGCGGATCATCTCCCGCCGGCTGCGCGACTGTGCCGCCAGATATCCCGCGAAGGAGTCGAAGGTCACCGGGATGAATGCTTCGAGGCTCTCCACCAGTACCGGGTCGTCCACCGCGACCAACGGCGACACCGCCGCCAACAACTCGTCGTCCAGCAGCGGGAAACACGCGAAGTCGAGCTGGTCGGACCGTTCCGTCACCAGATCCCAGCCCGCCTTCAGCAGGGCCGCGCGGATCGGCCCCGGCTCCATCCCGGGACGCACCGCCACCATCGCCGGTGCCCTGCCGAGCGACCCGAGGTAGCACCCCGTCCGCCAGCCCTGCGTCGCCGTCGACCCGTCGAGCACCAACCGGGGATGGGGTGCCGCAGAGTACGGCCGCGCCACCGGATAGACCGGGAGGACACCGACCGGGCCCGCCCCGGCGTCGCGGGCGACGACGAAACGCCCCGACTGGCCGGCGTCCGCCAGGGCCCGCTCCGCCCGGATCAATTCGCGCCGGTCGCTTTCCCCGAGGAGTTCCGGTGCATCGTTACTCAGGGTTGCAAACAAATCCGCGACGGTATCTACCGTGTGGCATTCATAGGGTGGCATTGCGGGCGATCCTAGGGTCCGGCATTGCTACTGTCAATGGGGCCGGCGCGGACTTCCCCGTCGGTGACCGGTCCTGTGCGTTCGGTTATTGCCGATGCGGCTGAAGTCGTTCCTGGGCGTGGCCGGTAATAGCACCGGGCGTCTCATCCGACTGTTCAGCTCCCGAATTCCAGGCCGCCGCCGGCGCGGCCCCGGATGACCACCGGTTGATCGATACGGCGGCCAGCACCAGCCAGCCGACGCCGACGAAGGTCTCCAGCGCGAGCTGCGCCAACACCTCGGGCCAGGCGCCACCGGCAGGTGGTGGCAGGAACGGCCTGCCAGCCGCGCGCCAGCGGGAGGAAATCGACAACCGCCTGGAGCCAGGACGCGAGAAACGAATGGGGTAGGTGCACGCCCCAGAATGACATGATCGGCGGTAACCGAGATTCAGCACAATCATCTGAAGAGCCCACCTGGGGTCGGAACGTCGCGGCACTGGCCGCCCGACACTCGCCATACGAACACCCGGAGCCCTTGATACATCACCGATATAGACGTATCCCGGGTGCCGGGAAGGCTCTGCTACTATCGGCGCGATCTGTCGCATGGAATGTAACTCAGCGCAATTACGTGCGATACCGAAGCGCTGAGCCCAGGTCGGAAGGGCGGAACTGGTGGACATCCCGGGATGGCACACGCTCAGGGTCGGCACCGGTGGCGAGGTCCTACTCGTGGTCGACTTCAGTGCCGAAGCGTCCCGTGCAGTTGCTGGCTTTGACGATTTTGTCCCGCTTCTTCCGGACCGCTACACCGTTCGGGCACCGAGTCGGGCTGCCTGGGCCGGCGACACCGACAGCCCGGTCGGGCCCGATGCTCAGTTGGCGGCCTGGCTCGCGACGGCCGACGACATCGGCCCGGAGGTGGTGGCCGTACTCGGGTACTGCGCGGGATGCCGGCTCGCCGCCGCATTCGCCGGCCGGATCGCGACCCCGACCCCACCAGCGTTGATCTTCTTCGATCCGCTGCCGGTGGTGCCGCAGACGTTGTCCTACGAGTTCGTGAAGGCCGTCACGCCGCTCGCGCCCGGCCTGGGGCAGGACGTCGTCGACGGGGCCGCCGAACAGGCCCGGTCGCAGGCCGAGAGCGCCGTCAGTCTCGACGAACTTGCCCGCTGGCTCAGCACCTCGTATGCCGACCTGGCGAGCCGTGGCTGCGCCGAACTCGGCATCGAGACGGAGTTCGCCGAACAGTTGATCGGTCGGCTGGCGGAGTACCTCCGGTATCTGACCATCGCGGCGGCCACGCCGTCGGCACCGAGTCCCACGCCGGCCCTCGTGCTCCAGTCGCGCGAGCCGGTACCGGCCGCGCTGCGCGAGTACGCCGACGCCCGGCGACTCGACGTGCCACGGGCCGAACTGCTCGGCAGCCGGGAGGCCGCCGACCTGGTGACGCAGGTGTTGATCAGTCGGGAACTGACCGCCCCCGGGCCCGTGGAGCCCTGACCCCGAACCAGTGGTGCAGGGTCCGGGCCGGCACGAGGGCGTTGATGCTCAGCCCGGGCCGCCGCGGGCCGGGGCACTGCGCACCCGGCGCGACAAGGTGTAACGATCGCCAGACTGGGTATCGCTCTCCGAATCGGCACAGGTGCGCATTCGGAGGCTCTCATGACCGGTTACCGGGTCAGCGACGTAATGACGAAGCAGGTGGTCTACCTGTCCGCGGAGACCACCCTGGACGAGGCGGCCAGGGTGATGCAGGAGGCGGACATCGGGGACGTGGTGGTCACCGACGGGGCCAGCCTCGCCGGCATGCTGACCGACCGCGACATCGTGGTCCGGGCGGTGGCCGAGCGCAGCGATCCGGCCAGCACCACCATCGGCTCGATCGTCACCCGGGAGGTGGTGATGATCGAGCAGCACTCGACCGCCGGGGAGGCGGCCTCACTGATGCGCGAGCGCGGCGTCCGCCGCATCCTCGTCTGCGACAACGAGCGCAAGCTCGTCGGCATCGTCTCCCTCGGCGACCTCGCCATGCATCTCGACCCCAACTCCGCCCTCAGCGACATCAGCGAGCAGGCCCCGACCCGTTGACGGGGGTGGTCCCTGCCCGCCGCCCCGGCGGCGGAGGGGCCCACCTCTGCGACGTCGGTAACCTGACTGGATGCCCGAGATGCCGACCAAGCTGGCCGAGATCGTTGACGAGTTCGCCTCCGCACCCCGCGACGTGGTGCTGGAAATGCTGCTGGAGTACGCCGACGTCATCCCGCCGCTGCCCGAGGAACTGGCCAGCCGGGAGGGCATGGAGCAGGTCCCCGAGTGCCAGACGGCGTTCTTCCTGCGCGCCGAGGTCGCGCCGGACGGCACGGTGACCACCTGGTTCGACTGCCCGCCGGAGGCGCCGACCACCCGCGCCTTCGCGGGCATCCTCGCCGAGGGGTTGGCCGGGCTGAGCGCCGAGAAGGTGCTCGCCGTGCCGGACGACCTCTACCAGCGGATGGGGCTGGCCCAGGTGATCAGCCCGCTGCGGGTCCGGGGCGGCACGGCGATCCTGGCCCGACTCAAGCGACAGGTCCGGGAGCAGACCGCCGCCTGACGCCGCGAACCCGACCGATCCGGTGTCGGAGCCGCCCTGCCCGTGGTGCGGAGTCGGCTCCGGCGGAGGACGATGCCGGGGCGACCCGTCCGCCCGTTTCGCGTCACGTCCGGGAACAGTCACGCCGGTCAGCGGGTTGTCCCCGGACATGGAGATCGAAATCTACGCCGACGTGGCCTGCCCCTGGTGCTACATCGGCAAGCGCCGGCTGGAGCAGGCCCTGGAGTCGTACGACGGTGAGGTGACGGTCCGGTACCGGCCGTTCCAGCTTGACCCGTCGCCGGTGCCGACCCCGCAGCCTCTCGTGGCGGGACTGGCCGCGAAGTTCGGCAGCCGGGAACGCGTCGAGCAGATGTTCACCCACGTGACCGGTGTCGCGGCGGACGCGGGGCTGCGGCTGGACTTCGACCGGGCGGTCGCCGCCAACACCTTCGACGCCCACCGGCTCGTTTGGTACGCCACCCGGCGGGGCCTCGCCGCCGAGACCGTGGACGCCCTGTACCGGGCCCACTTCACCGACGGCGTGGATGTCGGATCGCGCGCGGCGCTGGCCCGGCTCGCCGGCGGGGTGGGGCTCGACGAGGCCGAGGTGCGGGCCTTCCTCGACTCCGGGGAGGGGTCGTCGGAGGTCACCGCCGAGCTGGCCGCCGCGCGGGAACTGGGCGTGACCAGCGTCCCGACGTTCGTGCTGGCCGGGAAGTACGTGGTCACGGGGGCACAGGAGCCGCAGACCCTGCTGGCGGCCCTGGCCGAGGTGGAGCAGCGCGAGTCGAGCGCCGGCTGACATCGAAGATCACGATGTTTCACGTGCAACAACATCGACAGAGTTAAAACTCAGGTCGGCTTGGCCAGGCCCTCCACCACCCGCGCGCCGGGCAACGCGCCGAGGGCCGGCCCCGGCAGCGCGATCTTGCTGCGCCGCACGCCCGAGCCGATGATGACGTGCGGGGCGGCGACGACCCGCGCGTCGACCAGGATCGGCCAGTCCTCGGGCAGCCCGATCGGGGTGATCCCGCCGTACTCCATCCCGGTCGCCTCGACCGCGTCGGCCATCGGGGCGAAGCTCGCCTTGCGTACGTCGAGCATCCGGCGGGCCATCCCGTTGACATCCACGCGCGTCGTGGCGAGCACGACGCAGGCGGCGTACCGCACCTCGCCCCCGCGCCGGCCCGCGATCACCACGCAGTTCGCCGACACGTCCAGCCCCACCTCGTACGCCGCACAGAACTCGGCGGTGTCGGCGAGACCCTCGTCGATCGGCGCTACCAGCACGTCGTCGACGTCCACCGGGGCGTCGGCGGACCACTGCCCGATCGCGGCGGCCACCGGGGGCGCCAGCAGGTCGAGTCGGGTCCGGGCGGGCTCGGTCTTCAGCGTCCCCATCACAGGTGGATCCTCGCATCATGCCGGCCACGCGTTCGCGGAGGCCCGTCGCGGGTTGGGCACGGGCTCGACCCACTCAGCCCGTGCCCGCCCCGGTCGGGACGGGCGGCCCGTCAGCCGTTGGCGATGAACGGGTTGTCCCGGACGAACGTCCGGTCCCCGGCGGCGGCGATCTCCTCGGCGCGGAGCAGGCCGGGCCGGCGGGCCTCCAGGTCCTCGAAGGCGTGCCGGACGGCGATCCGGATCACCCCGTAGAGGAACACGAATCCACAGACGTAAAGGGTCACGGTGGTGACGAGAACCAGCATGGGGAAACCGTAGGCAGCCGGCGAACGAGTGGACTTCTCATCTCCGGCCGGTTCCCCCGTACGTGTCGACCAGGTGGCCGACCCAGCTCCGGATGCCTTGCCCGGCTCACGGTGGACCGACTCCGTCATCCGGCCGGCCGGGCCCGAGCCGGAACCACCCGTCCGGCGAGGAGGACGCCCACCGCGGCCAGGGCGGCGGCCAGCACGAGAACGGCGGTGTAGCTGCCCGGGCCCGGCACCGACCCGACCGCGAGCACCGCGCCGGTCAGCGCCAGCACCGACGCCGCGAACAGCGAGTCGCCCAGTTGCAGGGAGGAACTGTTGCGCCCCTGCTCGCCGGGGGCCGACAGCTCCAGGGTGAGCACCGACAGCGACGGGTACAGGAGCCCCATTCCGAGCCCGGCGACTGCCCAGCCGAGCACTCCGACCGGCAGCGGCACCGCCGGCCACACCGCGAGCGCCACCGTGGCCGTCCCGACGGTGATGCAGACCAGCCCGGCGCGTACGAGGACGGCCGGCGAACCGGGCACGGGCAGCCGCGCCCGGCCCCCGGTCCCCGGGGCACTGCCCGGCGCCGGCAGCCGGCCCTGCAACCAGGACCCGGCCGACCAGGAGAGCGCCCCGACGGTGAGCAGCAGGCCCGCCTCGGTCGGCGACAGCCCGCGCTCCCGGGAGAGCATCAGCGGGATCACCATCTCCGCGCTGGCGAACGCGGCGGAGGCCAGACCGCGCAACCCGACCACCGTCGGCAGACCCCGGCCGGCCCGCAGGAAGCCGGCCGGCAGCAGGCGTGGGGCGCAGCACAGCAGGCCGGCGAGCGACGCCACCACCAGGCCGACCGCCGACGCGCCGCGCTGCTGCCCCCCGTAGTGCAGCAGCGCGGCGCTCACCCCCGCCCCGCAGGCCCAACCGACCCGGGCCGCCGCGCCCGCAGCCAGCCGGACGACGGGCGAGGCGACGGCCCGCAGGCCCGGCTGGATGAGCAGCACCGCCGGCACCGCCACCGCCGGCACCGCCAGGAAGACCCAGCGCCAACCGAGGTGCTCGACGATCAGCCCGGCCAGCGCCGGCCCGACCAGCGACGGTACGACCCAGGCCGCCGCGAACGCGGCGAAGATCCGCCGGTGCAGCGCCTCCGGGTACGCCCGCCCCACCACCACGTACAACGCCACCGCGAGCAGGCCGGAGCCGAAGCCCTGCACCAACCGACCCGCCACCAGCACGCCCATCGTCGACGCGGTACCGGCGAGCAGGAGCCCTGCGACGAACCAGCCCACCCCGTGCCACACCGGTGCTCGGGGACCCCGGGCGTCGCACCAGATGCCGGAGACCACCATGGCCACCACGCCGGAGGCGAAGGGACCACCGAACGCCAGCCCGTACCAGGACAGCCCGTCGAGGTTGCGGGCGACCGTGGGCATCGCGGTGCCGACGGCGAGCGCCTCGAACGCGACCAGCGAGACCAGGGCCACCACGCCCACCGTCATGGCCCGCAGGCGCGGGGCGAACAGGCGCTCCGGCGCGACCTGGCACGCGACCACGGGGGTCACCGGCGACCGGCCGCACCGGACACCCGGTCCGGGGCCCGCCGTGACGCGTCCCGACGACAACGCCCGCCCACCGGCAGCCCTCGGCCCGCCCGCGACCTGAACAGTTCCCACGACATGCGGCCAGCTTCCGCCCTGAACCCTGAGTGAAGTCAAGTCGGAGGTGACCGGAGTCTCGGCGTCCGCCGGGCCCCACCCGCGCTCCGTCCGTCCCCGCCGACTGCGGAAACTCCCCGCCGACGGGGAATAACGGGCGTACGGGCGGGAAGGCAGCCCGCCGAGACCGAGCGTGGGAGGCGAAATGGGGCACGGTGGGGGCAACGGCGGCGCCGGGAGGCCCGGCCGGCCGATCTCCGGCCGTACCGCTCGATGACGTTGCTGGGCCGGGTGACCGGCCGCCTCCTGCCGTCGGTGGCGGTGCCACACCTCGTCGGCGACGCGTCCCGAGCCGTGCCACACCTCGTCGGAGACGCGTCACGTACCGCCGGCACCGCCGCGGCCCGGCTGGCCCGGCTCGCGGGCCTGGCCCGACGCCGGGTCTGGTCCCGGCCCGGGCGGCACCACATCGAGGTGCACGGCGTCTGCCAGGACGGCGGCGACAGGCTGGCCCGCCAGGTGGAGCGGGAGCTGCAGCTGCTGCCCGGCGTGCGGTGGGCCAGGGTCAACGCCCCCTCGGGCAGGGTGGTGGTGGAGGTCGGGAAGCCGGAGCCGAGGCTGCGCGACCTGATCGCCACGATCGCCCGGTGCGAACGCACCTGCGAGCACGAACCGGACCCCGAGATCCCCCCGCCGCACCCGCCGGAGGAGGGGCCGCGCACGCCCCGCACCCTCGGCGCGCTCGCCTCGGACGCGTTCGGCCTGACCCTGTCGGCGGCCACCCGGATCCTGCCGTTCACCCCGGTCCCGGCCGAGGTGGCCGGGGTGCTCGCCGCCGTCGACCTGCACCCGAAGCTGCACGCCCTGGCCAGTCGGGGGCTACGCGCCGACCCCCGCGCCGAACTGCTCTTCCCGCTCGCCGAGGCGGTCGTCCAGGGACTGACCGGCGGCTGGACCGGGATCGTGCTGGACGGCGCACAACGGATCGTGCGGTGGGGCGAGGCGCACGCCCAGCTCGTGGCCTGGACGAAGGCCGAGCCCCAGCTCACCGGCGACCCGGAGCGGGCCGTCGCCCGGGCGCCCACGGCCGGCCGGCCGAACCCGAAGCCGGACGGCCTCGTCGAGCGGTTCGCCCGACGGATGCTCGCCACGGGGGCGGCGGCCGGCGCGGCGGCGGTGCCGGTGGTCGGCCCCAAACGGGCCGCCGCGGTGGCGCTGTCCAGCCTCCCCAAGGCCCCGGGCAGCGGCCTCGAAGGGTACGCGGCCCAGCTCGGCCGGATGCTCGCCCGGCGCGGCGTGATCGCCATGGATCGCAGCGTGCTGCGGGAACTGGATCGGATCGACACGGTGGTGTTGGACACGGCGGTGCTCGGCTCGAACCGGGGGGTGCTGGCCGATCTGGCCCCGCTGTCCGGGGCGGACACCGGACAGGTGGCGGCCCGCGCCTTCGCCCTCTTCGACCCGGCCGCCCCGGACCGCACGCGGGAGGCGGACGGGTGGCGGCTCGGGCCGCTGGACGAGCTCGACGCCACCGACCCCGGCGACACCGACGACAGTCGGCGGATGCGGGCGGACGGTGCCACCCTGCTCGGCCTCGCCGAGGGGGGCCGCCTGGCCGCCCTGCTCCGGGTGGAGCCCGAACCCGCCCCGGCCATGGACGCGCTGCCGACCGCCTCCCGCCGGGCCGGCCTGCGCCTGGTGGTGGCCGGCGACGACGAGGACGGCCGGTACGCCTTCGCCGACGCCGTGCTGCCCGGCGGCACCCGGATCGCCGAGACCGTCCGCCGGTTGCAGCGCGACGGCGCGGTGGTGATGCTGCTCTCCTCCGACCGGGCGGCGCTGGGCGCGGCCGACTGCGGGCTGGGGCTGGCCGGGCCGGAGGATCTGCCGCCCTGGGGCGCGCACCTGCTGGTCGGCACCGACCTGCGGATCGCCGCGCTGATCATCGAGGCGGCCGGGGTGGCCCGCCGAATGACCGAACAGAACATCCGGCTATCCATGGCCGGCGCCGGCCTGGCCGCGCTGGAGGCGTTCACGGCCGAGCCCCGGAGGCTGCCGAGACTGTCGCTGAACACCGTCAACGGGACCGCCGCCCTCGCCTTCCTGCACGGGGTGTGGCGGGCGGGTCGGCTGCCGGACCGCGCCGACTCCCCGGTCCCGGCCGCGACCGCCTGGCACCTCATGCCGGCCGACGCCGTGCTCCGCCAGCTCGACACCGACGTCGAAGGGCTGGACTCCGCCGAGGCGGAGCGCCGCTGCGGCGGCGGCGGGACCGGCGAGGGGACCGGCCCGCCCGGGCTGTTCCGCGTCCTCGTCGACGAGCTGGCCAACCCGCTCACGCCGGTGCTCGCCGCCGGCGCGGTGCTCTCCGCAAGCTTCGGCTCGCTGGTCGACGCGGCCCTCGTCGGCGGGGTGGTGGCCGGATCAGCCCTGGTGGGGGCGGTGCACCAGCGCAACACCGAACGGTCCCTGGCCGAGCTGCTGTCCCGTTCGGCGGTCACCGCCCGGGTCCGCCGGGACGGCGAGGAGAGGCCGGTGCCCGCGGACGACCTGGTCCCGGGGGACGTGATCGTGCTCGGGCCCGGCGACGCCGTACCGGCGGACTGCCGGGTGCTGGCGACGGACGGCCTGGAGGCTGACGAGTCGTCGCTGACCGGCGAGTCGCTGCCGGTGGGGAAGACCGCCGACCCGGTGGTCGCCGCCGCCGTCGCGGACCGGCGCTCCATGCTGTACGAGGGCACCACGATCGCCACCGGTCACGGCACCGCCGTGGTGGTGGCCACCGGCGCGGGCACCGAGGCCGGGCGGAGCCTGGCGCTGGCCCGGCAGTCGCCCCCGGCCAGCGGGGTGGAGGCCCGGCTCGGCCGGCTGATGGGCTCGGCGATCCCGTTGGCCGCCGGCTCGGCGGTGGCGGTGGCCGGGATGGGCCTGCTGCGCGGCGTACCCCTGGCGGAGACGGCGGCGACCGCCGCGAACCTGGCCGTGGCATCGGTGCCGGAAGGGCTGCCGTTTCTGGTCAGCGCCGCCCAGCTCGCCGCAGCCCGGCGGCTGGCCGAGCACGGCGCGCTGGTCCGCAACCCGCGCACGATCGAGGCGCTGGGCCGCGTCGACGTGCTCTGCTTCGACAAGACCGGCACCCTCACCGAGGGGCGGTTGCTGCTCGCCGGCGTGGGCGACGGCGGCGGCACCCGGTACGCCCCGCCGGACCGGCTGGACGATCCGCTACGGCTGCCCCTGGCCGTCGCGCTGCGGGCCACCCCGGTTGGAGACCCGGACGAGCTGCCACAACAGACCGACCGGGCGGTCCGCCGGGGGGCAGGGGTGGCGGGGGTCGACGAGCTGGTCGGCGCGGACGGCTGGCGGGCGGTGGGCGGGCTGCCTTTCGAGCCGTCCCGTGGCTACCACGCCACGGTCGGCAGAACCGGCGACGGCCTGCTGCTCAGCGTCAAGGGCGCGCCGGAGACCGTGGTGCCTCGGTGCGCCGATCGGCGTACCGCCGACGGCGGCGACGCACCGCTGGACGACGCCGGCCGGGACGAGCTGCACCGGATGCTCGCCGACCGGGCCGGTGCCGGGCACCGCATCCTGGCCGTCGCCGAGCGGCGGGTCGCCGGGGAGACCGTCACCGACGAGCAGGTCGACGGCCTGGTCTTCGTCGGTTTCCTGGCGCTCGCCGACGGGGTACGCGAGTCCGCCGCGCCCGCCGTCCGCCGGATCCGACAGGCCGGGGTGCACACCATCATGATCACCGGTGACCATCCGGCGACGGCCTCGGCGATCGCGGCGACCATCAGCCCGGACCACGGCGAGCAGCGGGTGACCACCGGCACGGAGCTGGACCGGCTCGACGACGACGCGCTCGCCGAGCTGCTCACCCGTACCGACGTGGTGGCTCGCTGCACCCCCGCCCACAAGGTCCGGATCATTCAGGCGTTGCAGAAGTGCGGCCGGACCGTGGCGATGACCGGGGACGGTGCCAACGACGCCCCGGCGATCCGGCTGGCCGACGTCGGCATCGCCCTCGGCCAGCGCGGCACCCCCGCCGCGCGGGCCGCCGCCGACCTGGTGGTGACCGACGACCGACTGGAGACGATCATCGCCACCCTGGTCGAGGGGCGGGCCATGTGGTCGTCGGTCCGGCACGCGCTGAGCATCCTGGTCGGCGGCAACCTCGGCGAGATCGCGTTCAGCGTGCTGAGCGCGGCCCGCACCGGCCGTTCGGCGCTCACCGGACGGCAACTGCTCCTGGTCAACCTGCTCACCGACCTGGCGCCGGCGCTGGCCATCGCGGTCCGGCCGCCCGCCTCCGACCACGCCGACCACCTGCTGCGGGAGGGCCCGGACACTTCGCTCGGCGCGACCCTCAACCGGGAGATCGCGCTGCGCGCGGCGTCCACCACGCTGGGCGCGACGGTGGGCTGGACGCTCGCCCGGCACACCGGACGGCAGCGCCGGGCCGGTACGGTCGCGCTCGCCTCGCTGATCGGCACCCAGCTCGGGCAGACCGTGCTCGCCGGCGGGACCAGCCCGACGGTGCTCGCCTCGACCGCCGCGTCGGTCGGGGTGCTGGTCTTCGTGGTGCAGACCCCAGGGGTCAGCCACTTCTTCGGCTGTACCCCGCTCGGGCCGGTCGGCTGGGGCATCGCCGCCGGCTCGGCGCTCGGCGCCACCTTCGCCAACGGTGCCCTCACCCGCCTGCTCGACAGCGGGGAGGTCACCCCGGCCAACGTGTCCGACGGCGAGAGGGTTCCTCCGACAGGTGAGGGCGGTCGTACCGAGCCCGTCACCCGACCCGCCTGAGAGGCAGTACAGCCAGCCCCGCCGTCAGCCGCCCTGGTGCCAGGTCGCGGCCGCCCGACCCAGCCGGTCGTTGATCGCCCGGCCCACGCCGACATCCGGAACCCGCTCGGCGACGATCTCGGTCACCCCGGCCGCGTCGAGCCGGTGCAGCGCGTCGAAGAGCCGGGCCGCCGCCACCGTCAGGTCCCCCGCAGGCGACAGCACCTCGACCGCCACCCAGTCGCCTTCCGCCGGGAGTTCCCGGAAGGCCAGCAGCCCCCGCCGGGCACCGTCGCCGGCCACCGACTCCGCCGCCCCGACCACCCGCAACGGGGTACGCGGGGCGTAGTGCGCGGCCAACGTGCCGGGCGCCACCGGCTGGCCGGAGCTGCCCGACCGTACGGTCACCGGGCCGACCGCCTCGACCAGGGCCTCCACCGGCAGCGCGCCGAGCCGGAGCACCACCGGGCGCTCGCCCCGGGCGTCCACGATGGTGGACTCGATTCCGCACCGGGTCGGCCCGCCGTCGAGCACCACGTCCACCGCCGCGCCCAGCCCGGCCACCACGTGCTCGGCGCGGGTGGGGCTGAGCTGGCCGAACCGGTTGGCGCTGGGCGCTGCCACCGGCACCCCGGCGGCAGCGATCAACGCCCGGGCGGACGGCTCGTCCGGCACCCGGACGGCCATCGTGTCCAGCCCCGACGTGACGATCGGCGGAATCGCGGCAGGTCGGTCCACGATCAGCGTCAGCGGACCCGGCCAGAACCGCTCGGCCAGCGCCTCCACCGCTGCCGGCACCCGCCCCACCAGCCCGGCCAGGTCAGCCGCGTCGGCCAGGTGGGTGATCAGCGGATCGAAGCTCGGCCGCTGCTTCGCCTCGAAGATCCGGGCCGCCGCGCGGGCGTCCAGGGCGTTGGCGCCCAGCCCGTAGACGGTCTCGGTGGGAAACGCCACCAGCCCTCCGGCGCGCAGAACGCAGGCGGCTTCGGCGATGCCGCCCTCGGCGGGCAGGAGGCGTGGGGATCCGGTGCTCACGCCCCGACGCTAACCTGCCCGTCCCGGGGGCACGGCTGGTGGGGGCGTGCCCGCCCCCGAGTTGTCGCAGACCTTGATGATGTCGCCGTGCTCGTCGAAGGTGGCCCTACCGCTGTACGCCGGTGACGCTGCCGAAGGCGTCCCCCGTGTTCATGGTGTGGTCGGCCGCCATGGCCGGGCTGGGCAGGCCCACCCTTTCCTCCCCCGGACCCGCCGGCGCCCGGATCCGCCTGGTCCGCCGGACGGGCGGCTCACCGCGCGGGCGCTGGACGTCTGGGTCGGCGGCTGTGGCAGCCTGGCGCGATGTCCCGTGCCCGACTGGCGGTTGCCGCCGGCGTTCTCCTCCTCGTCGCCTCCTGCGGCCTGCCGTGCCTCCCGTTCCTGGACCTCTCGGCGGTGTCACTGCCCTACCAGGACCCGACCCCCGGCATGGTGGAGGAGCAGGCCAAAGAGATCGCCGCGGCCGAGCACAGACTTGCCGTGTACGCAGTCGTCGCCGGCGCCCTGGCCATCCTCGGCCTGGCAGCCCTGATCTACGCCGGGAAACACCGCCGGCATCTCAACTAGGGTCGCCTGCGCGGCTGAGCCCTCCTACCTTGCATCTGTTCGAGACCCGACGGACACCTCGGCGGCATAGTCGCCTGGTGGGCGGTCTTCCATACGCCCCGGATCTTGGCGGTGCTGGTGGGAAGCGACCCTCCCACCGGCACAGAAACACGTCGGGCCATGCCTTGGACTCGATGATGACTGGCGTCAGTGACCTGGTAGTCCCGGCTTTCTATTTCTATCTGCCGGCGGCTGTGGCGTTCGTGGGCCGTCTCCCGGACTGGGGACTCGGCGGGCTCTGTATTCGCGGGCCGCGGCGATGAGTTCCCGGAAGAACACGGACGGGGGTGTGATCTTGCCCTCATTTCCGATCGGGGAGGGCGCCAGCGGTATGAGCAGGTCGGTGTGGGGTGAGTGCAGCCACAGGGCCACCTGGTAGAGCTCCGGGATCCGCAGGAGTCGTAGGTCGAACCCGGCTGCTTCGAGCTGTGGCAGGGCCCGTGCCGCTTTGATCGCGGTGGCGGTGGCTCCCACGGATGAGCTTCTGTAGAAACTTGGCGGGAAGGTACGTTCCGGCGTCTCAGAGACTTCGGCGCCGGCGATCACGTTGCCGCCGGACTCCAGCAGGAAGCGCCAGCCGACCGGCTGCGCCCGCTCCAGACCACCATCGGCCTCGATATCGTCGGGTCCGAGAACGAACACTTGGTGCGGGGTGGACACCTCCACGTCCTCCGGGGCGACCTCACCCAGCAGCTTCGGGCCACCCCCGCCAGCCCTAGCGACATGGCCGAGCTTGGAGCGTGTTTCCTCCCGGATCCGACCCGGCGGCTCAGGCATATTCAACGGCATTGCGAACCTCTCTTAGGCTAGTTTCTCCGAGTTTTGAAAGTCCGGTTCCATGTGCCGTTTAAGCCGCCCGGATATCCTCCGAAAAGCGCATCCCATTCGATCCAGAGAATGGGAGTGTCTTCCAAGCCCTCATGCAGCCCTCCCGTGTCCTCCCAGGGGTCATGCACGAATACGTGTACCAGTTCGTTGTTGTCTGCGCGGTAGCTATACCCCCAGATGTTGACGATGTGGCCGCTGAGCCCACCGCGCCAGCCAATGTTCATGACGATCGGGCGTCCGGCGTTTATCTCCGCCTTAACCTCCTCCTTCGTTAACGCCCTGAACCTTTTGAGCTCACCCCCGGTAATACTGTTGGTGTCACGGGAGAACTTGTTAGGGTCCTCACCTGCGGGAACTGGAACATCGTGCCCGGCCACTTGCAGCGCCGCCTCGTCCGGCCAGTGGCCGTTGTTGCACTCCCAGGGGCCGCCACCAGGCGCGCAACAGTTGTACGTCGGCTGATCAGGATGCTGTGCGTGCCATGCAGCAAAGATCCGATCCATCACCGGGGTGGCCAGCTGACACTGGGTAAGACGCTGTGCGGCGGCGTAGTAGTTTGCAACGCTTACCGTCGTCGCGTTCCAGCACCAGTTGGTTTTCTCCTGGAACTGAATCCAAGACGAATACGGGCCGATGAACTTGACCATCACGTTCGTGTCTAGCTGTGTCATACGTCGTCCCTTCGCTGCGCCGGTTGCGCCGTCGCCGGGGTTTTCGGGATTCTGACGGTAGTGCCCAGACCTGAGGGTCGTCAATACGTTACAAGCAGCAGTAAGGCCGCCCGAACAAATAACCGAGTCATTGCCCTAGATTCGATCCAATGTCAAGGGCTAAGTAAAAGATCGGTCACAGTTTCGGCGAAAGGGCCCCGTAGGTCCACCGCCCTGCGGTGCGATCCGCTGAGCTATCCAAAACAACCGTCTGATGTAGCAGCGAAGGCGGATACGTACTGATCCGTTCATGGAATTCATGACAGAACCGTAAAAGTCGCCACTGGTGGCCAACGAATGCCCCGTCCCTGGCCACGTTAGGTCATGATCGACTTTGTGGCTCGGGTGCGAGCCTCCTGCATGCCGGAACTGAGCCATTCCACGTAAACGGTTGACTACTGGGCATGGTCAGATGCTGCGGGCGTGGTCGATATGGGGGATGACGAGCGCTGCGGCGACGATCTTTCCGATCCACCCTGGATCGCCAGGACGCTGTTGTGGACCTTGTTCAACTGCTGCTGCACGAGGGCGAGCCGACCGTCCCTGGATCTCTTGAACGCCACGGTGACCGTGTCGGGCTCGCCTTCGTAGCCCAGATCGCCCAGAGCGCGCAGGTCATCGGCCACGTTGGCGAGGGCGGGCAGGATCCCGGTGTGGGCGCGTACGGGCGGTCGTGTCGTGCTCACGCCTAGGCGTACGTCCGAGATCCAGATCGGCCAGCCGTCCGCAGGGTGACGACCTGGACGTTGCCGCTGTGGTTGTCGTGCCTGCCCGACCACCAGGTCCACACCAGGGGTAGGCCCGGGAGTGCGGCAGCGGTCGGTCTCGACCAGCATCCCGTCGATGTTGACGCGGCTGTAGCCGGCTGTGTTGGCCGCCAGCACGAGAACCGCCTGGTCGTGACAGGACAAGACCCGGGTGTCGGCGCGGGGGTACCCCGCCGTACCCGCTCGGCGTCCAGCAGAACGGCCAGGAAGTCCACCGTCTCCTCGCGCAGCGGCACCACAGCCTCGACCGGCGCGGCGGGTTTCACGCACTGCGGCACTTCTTCGCCACGACGCTGATCACCAACCACGTCGAGCCGCAGGAGGTGCAGCGTCGGCTTCGGCACAGGACGTTGCGCATCACGTTGGAGACGTACGTGCACTGGCTGCCGAAGCGAGACTGGCCCAGCGGCGTCGTTGACTCGGTCCTGAGCTCAGCCGCCGAACGTGCCAACTAGGCGACCATCCGGCCGCAAGATCATGACTGACCTGCGCCCGGCTTGTTCCCGTTGATCTTGCGAGGAGGAATCGCCTGTTCAGAGGCGATATTGGTGGAGCCCAGGGGACTCGAACCCCTAATGCCGGGGGGCGGGTAGAGATCATCCGTAAACGGGCAGATCTGGCCGCTGAGCAGGGTGGGAGTCGTCAGCGCTTGACGGCGTTTGACACCCGTTTCCGGGCTCGGTTGTACCGGTTCTGTACCCGATGATCATGAGTGGCCATCGACGGCTACTCGCCCTCCGGCTTGACGAACGTCCCCCGTTGCGGCACCACGAACAGCGCGCCCTGGTCCACCAACACGGCGATTGCGCGTCGAACGGTCGCCCGAGCGATGCCGTACTCCCCGACGAGCTGCGCCTCGGACGGGATGGCCCGGTTTGGCTGCCAGTCACCGCGACGGATTCGGGCCAGGAGGATGCCGGCCAATTGGCGGTAGGGCGGCAGCGGCGCGCCGTGGTCGATGCGGGCGTCCGGCTCGGGCTCCATGTGTCTGACGGTAGAAGTCGCGACACGACCGTCCTCAACCTTCTACGTAGCTAGACGTAGGTAGACCAGCATTGGTACGGTGCGGCTATCCCGCTGTGCTGGTCGTGGAGACCCGAACTCGCCCTGGCACGGCGGTACCCCTGCCCCGGCCGGGCTCCTTCGAACCGGCCGGGGCAGGGGCCACCGGAGGGAGGAAGATCGTGTCTCCTGACGCACGGTCCATGGCCCACCTTCGGCCCCCGGCGCCGGGTGAAGAGCTGCTGATCAGCCGAGAGGCGTCGGTGCAGTTCGCGAGACAGCCGGCCTTCATCTTCCGAGTGATCTCGGTGTGCCCAAAACCCAACTACCCCGGCTGGATTTGGGTGACCGGCTACCAACTCGACGGCCAGGGCCACGCCGTCGCCAAGCGAGAGATCTACGTACGACTGGCCGGTCTCCAGCGCGTCCGCCGCTCTGATGGGTACCCGGGGTCGGACTCGGCTCTCGTGTCACGGCCCGACACCCGGCGGACACCGCCACAGCAGCGCCCTTGACCTGACCGGGACCGGCCACAAAGTCGGCTCCTGGACGACGACCCCGCCCGCGGCGACCCCCACCCCTTTCCCAGGTGCAGGGTTTGACCTGACCTGGACTTCGGCAGGAGCTGGCACGGGGGGTCGCCAGCTCGGCAACTGCGGGCGCCGCCCCCATGCTTGGGGCTTGCCGGCTCTCCCCTGCGCGGCATTCTCGGTGCCAAGCTCCGGCGGCGGCCCGTTCTAGCGCCGGGGTACACGAGGCTTCGTCTGCTCGGCGTCGGAAAGCTGCGGCCGGCTGCGGCGGATGTCCCTCGGTTGTCCTGGTACGCCGTGCGCCGGGGCGTGACCGGCCGGAGGCCGCACGCGCGCCCCGGCGCGGGCACGGCGGCGGGCCGTAGGCCCGCCCTTGACCAAGTAAAGAAAGTCTGAACACACGCTCCAGTCATGCTGTGTCAGTGGCTGCCTCGTCTGCCTGGGGTGACCTGGGTGGTGTCAGTTTGGGGTGCTGGCTGATGGCGCTGTTTTTTAGGTCGGTCAAGGTGGATGCCGCCGCGTCGCGCCGCGCAGTGAACGCCTGCGGCTCGGTTGCTGCGAGTTCGTCGAAGTACCGCACGCCTTCCGCAACTGCATCAAGGATCTGGTCCGACGTCTCTCCGAGAATGCACGCTACGTATCCCACATTCCACAGGGACGTGGCGAGATTGGGAAGGTAGGCGTCACGGTTACCAGCGGCCAACTCCCGACGGAGGTCGACGGCTTCCTGACTGGCGGCCAGCGCCTCAGCCCGCCTTCCCACCTCCGCCAACCGGAGCGCGTGGTTGTTCACCGACGTGGCGAGGTTGGGAAGGTAGGCGTCACGGTTACCAGCGGCCAACTCCCGACGGAGGTCGACGGCTTCCTGACTGGCGGCCAGCGCCTCAGCCCGCCGCCCCACCTCCGCCAACCCGGCCGCGTGGTTGTTCACTGACGCGGCGAGGTCGGGAAGGTAGGCGTCACGGTTACCAGCGGCCAACTCCCGGTACAGGTCGACGGCTTCCTGACTGGCGGCCACCGCCTCAGCCCGCCGCCCCACCTCCGCCAACTGGTTCGCGTGGTTGTTCACCGACGCGGCGAGGTCGGGAAGGTAGGCGTCACGGTTACCAGCGGCCAACTCCCGACGGAGGTCGACGGCCTCCTGACCGGCGGCCAGCGCCTCAGCCCGCCGCCCCACCCCCGCCAACTGGTTCGCGTGGTTGTTCACCGACGCGGCGAGGTCGGGAAGGTAGGCGTCACGGTTACCAACGGCCAACTCCCGACGGAGGTCGACGGCCTCCTGACTAGCGGCCAGCGCCTCAGCCCGCCGCCCCACCCCCGCCAACCCGGCCGCGTGGTTGTTCACCGACGCGGCGAGGTCGGGAAGGTAGGCGTCACGGTTACCAACGGCCAACTCCCGATACAGGTCGACGGCCTCCTGACTGACGGCCAGCGCCTCACCCCGCCGCCCCACCCCCGCCAACCAGAGCGCGTGGTTGCTCACCGACATGGCGAGGTTGGGAAGGTAGGCGTCACGGTTACCAGCGGCCAACTCCCGATACAGGTCGACGGCCTCCTGACTGACGGCCAGCGCCTCGACACGCCGCCCCACCCCCGCCAACCGGACCGCGTGGTTGTTCACCGACGCGGCGAGGTTGGGAAGGTAG
>NZ_JBIATC010000008.1:25665-80853 GCF_042891255.1 Micromonospora sp. NPDC001898
AGGCGTCACGGTTACCAGCGGCCAACTCCCGGTACAGGTCGACGGCCTCCTGACTGGCGGCCAGCGCCTCACCCCGCCGCCCCACCTCCGCCAACTGGACCGCGTGGTTGTTCACCGATCCGGCGAGGTCGGGAAGGTAGGCGTCACGGTTACCAACGGCCAACTCCCGATACAGGTCGACGGCCTCCTGACTGACGGCCAGCGCCTCGACACGCCGCCCCACCTCCCCCAACCGGACCGCGTGGTTGTTCACCGACGCGGCGAGGTTGGGAAGGTAGGCGTCACGGTTACCAGCGGCCAACTCCCGGTACAGGTCGACGGCCTCCTGACTGGCGGCCAGCGCCTCACCCCGCCGCCCCACCTCCGCCAACCGGACCGCGTGGTTGTTCACCGATCCGGCGAGGTCGGGAAGGTAGGCGTCACGGTTACCAACGGCCAACTCCCGGCGCAGGTCGACGGCCTCCTGACTGGCGGCCAGCGCCTCACCCCGCCGCCCCACCTCCGCCAACCGGTTCGCGTGGTTGTTCAGTAAGATCGCTCGGTCATTTGGCTCGGTCGCCCCTGCTGCGGCGTGCAGGGCGTGGGTGGTCAATGCGAGCGCGATCGGGCTGAACTCGATCGACGGGTACGGCACCCGGCGGGCTGTGCGCTGGGCCCAGTCAGGGTCGAGTTCAGCCGTGGTGAGCAGGGCTGTGGCCCGGGGTGCGAGGATTCCGGGGAACTGGAGGCCGACCTGGAGCACCGCCTCGGTCATCACCGGCAGATCCGCGGTCAGCGCCACGTCGATCATCTCCGTGGCGTCAGGCTGGTGGGTTCGGGCACGGCTCAGGACCGTCAACGCCTGCATCACCTGACCGGGAGCCAACCCGTGCAGCATCCTGCTGCGCTCGGCCGAGGTGCTTTCCCGCAGGACCGCGACCGCGAGGTCCTCAGCGAGCAGGTCCGGCTGCAACGTCCCCAACCCACCACCCGTCCCCGCCACCGGGTACAGACCGGACAACCAGTCCACATACCCATCCACCACCTCCGGCAGGGCCCCGCCCAGGCCAGGCACCCGGCGGACCAGGTCCGTGGCCTGCTCACGATCGTCCGCGCCCAGCAGCGCCGCCACGGCGACCAGCCGCCGCAACACGGCGCCGGCAGCGGGCTTACCCGCACCTGGTAGCCCGTCGCAGCGAGCCCGGTGCCGCCAGTACCGGGCCTCATGACCCAGCACCTCAGCCAGCACGTCGTACCGGTCATCACCACGCGGCCCACCCAACACCGCCAGCAAAGCCTGCGCATGCAACCGCAACACCGGAACATCCATACCAACCGGACCCAAGAGAACATCATCCACAGGACGGCGACGCAGCCGACCAGCGAACGCCACCACCGCCTCAGCCACGATCTCCTGCGGGGTGTGATCCTCAATGCGAGCCGGCACCTCGACCACGTTCGATGGCACGGTCAACGCGTCCACCAGATGCGCCTGCGGCGGGTATGCCGCCGACAGCGACGACCACCACAACCCCGCTGACCGGGCCAGCAACAACACCCGCACACCACCGGCCCGCTGCGCGACACACAACAGGTGCGCCAACGCCTGCGGGTCACGGGCCTCGGCGTAATCCACCGTCAGCAGCAACCGGCCCGGCCGGTCACCCGCCTCAAGCAGCCCGACGATCGCCGCCTCCCGGTCGGGTGCCACCGGCCAACACGTCCAGCCCGTCAACCGGCCGGCGAAGTGCCCCGCCAACCGGGTCTTACCCACCCCACCCGCACCCACCAACAGCCGCACCACGCTCGCCGCCGGATCCGCGCACCACCTGTCCAACTCCGCGAGCAGCCACCCACGACCCACGAACCCGACCACCGCCTCCTGCGGACGCAACAGCGACACCACCGACTCCGGCAGCTCCGCCACCAACGCCCCCGCGACCACCCGATCCCGCTGCTCACCCCGCTCCCACGCGGCCCGAGCCCGCTCCAGCACCGACGGCGCGAACGCTGACACCACCGCCGCCGTCGCGCCCGCGACCAAAGTCCACCGCAGCTTGTCATCGGTGACCAACGCCCACACCGCCGCCGCCACGACCACTGCGGGAGCCAATGCCACCCACCAGTAGCGCCGGACCCACCTCACCCCATCCCAAAGCACACCCGCACAATACTGAAGGTGATCGAACCGACACACGGCCGATCGCCCGGGAATGGCATTCGCTCACCGGCATGTGCGTGCGCTGCCACCGCGCGCCGAAATCCTCGTTGAAGTTGTACTTCGAGCTGCTAGACGCCGTCTTGAGCGCGGCGGTGACCGACAAGATCATTCCCGACAATCCCTGTGATGGAGTGAAGCTCGCCCAGGTGCTGCGGGGCGTGTCTCGCGTTCCGAAGTGGGTGCCGACTGAGGATGAGGTGCTTGCACTGCTGGATGCGGTTCCCAACCGGTACAGGGCTGCGGTGTGGTTGGGCGCCGGGCAGGGCTGCCGGTTCGGCGAGATGCTGGGGATGGAGGCCGGCACTCGTTGTGTCGACGGCGGGCGCGGGGAGCTGCACGTCGTCCAGCAGCTGCGCTATGCGCCGCAGGAGTACGGCGGTGTCTACCTGTGCGGACCGAAGTCCGGCTCGTCGGGCACCATCGATCTTGATCCGTTCGTGGGCCAGATGCTGGCCGATCACGTCCGGGACTTCCCACCCGTGCCGGTGGAGATGGTCGACATCACGTCCGGTGAGCCCGTGCGGAGGACAGTGCCGTTGCTGTTCACCACCACGCGGGGCAACGCCTTCACCGACCGCACATGGTCCCGGGAGTGGGCCGGGTGGCGCGATGCCGCTGGTTGGCCCCAGAAGAACGGCGGGTTCCACGCTCTGCGGCACTTCTTCGCCACAACGCTGATCACCAACCACGTCGAGCCGCAGGAGGTGCAGCGGCTGCTTCGACACCGGACGCTGCGGATCACGTTGGAGACCTACGTGCACCGGCTGCCGAAGCGGGACCGGCCCAGCGGGGTCATCGGCTTGGTCCTGAACTCGGCGGCCCAGCGTGCCGACAGGGCCGTCACGCAATGCCAAGATCAAAGGTGACCTGTACCCAGCTTGTACCCGATGATCTTGCGCTTGCATTTGCCCTGGTCAAGGGCGACTTTGGTGGAGCCCAGGGGACTCGAACCCCTAACCCCTGCCTTGCAAAGGCAGTGCTCTGCCAGTTGAGCTAGGGCCCCGAGGGCGGGCGAAGCCGCCGGGAGCTGAGTGTCGGAGAAATGATCAGCGCAGGTCAGGGGCGGTGGTCGCCTCATGCCACAGGGCACGCTCGTCGTTCGAAACCTTGATTTTCCTGACCACCACGGCGGCCACGCCGACAATGCCGGCCAGAATCAGAAGCTTCTTGAACATGGGGCGACCCCTTGCGCTCGACAGCCGTCGGAACCATGTGCGGTGGGGCTAGCTGGAATCGAACCAGCGACCTCAGAGTTATCAGCTCTGCGCTCTAACCGACTGAGCTATAGCCCCGCGTGGCGACGGCCAAGGTTAACGCATCCGCCCGCCGCGCCCCAAATCGGGGGCCGGTGACGAGTCCGTGCTCGCCGTACCCCCCTGAAACTACCCGGACGCACGACGCCGGGGCGACCGCTTTACGCGGCGCGCCCCGGCGTCGGGTGCGATCAGTCCCGCTCGGCGAGCGTCAGCTCGATCCCGCCGACCAGGTCGGCGCAGACGTTGTAGACGAACGCGCCGAGGGTGGCGAGCGCGGTGAACAGGACGACGTTGACCAGACCGATCAGGGCGGAGCTGAGGATCACGCCCTTGGCGGTGATCTGGAAGCCGCTCGTGCTCTGCCCACCGGCGTTGACCAGGTCGCTCAGGCTCTCGTTGACACTCTGGAACACACCCATCGCGTCCAGCGCCAGGTAGAGCACCGAGGTGGCGACCACCACCACGATGAAGAGCACCACGGAGACGGCGAAGGCGAACTTCATCACGGACCAGGGGTCGATCCGCTTGAGGTTCAGCCGGGCCCGCCGCGGCCCGCGGGACGCGGCGGAGCTGACCGAGGTACGCGCGGCACGTACCGCTTCACCGACCCGGGCAGCACCGACGGCCGAGGCCGACGACCCGGCGACCCCCGGCGGCAGCCCGCCGCCGTTGGCGGGGCGCCCCCCCGCGCTCGGACGGGTGCCGTCCGGGCGCGGGTTGGCCGTGCCGCCACCGACACGCGGCAGTGTGCCGGTGGCGGCGCTGCCGGTCGACTGGCCGCTTCCTGTCCGGATCGGCGCTGTCGTCCCCGGGCGGGCGGCGCTGCCTGTCCCCGCGGCCGGAGCGGCCGGAGCGGCCACGGAGGTGGGCGCGTCGACGTCGGATGTCTCCGTCTTGTCACCGGCCCCCGAGTCGTCGCCGGGGGTTTCCGGCGGCGGCGCCATACCCGGAGCCCGGGTGAACTTCGGGGCAGGCGCGTCGGCGGGGACCGTCGCCCGGCCCACGGCCGCGCGGCCGGTCGCTGGTGCGCCGCCCTTCGCGGCGGCCTCCTCGTCGACCGGGTTGGCCGAGGTCCCCTTGTTCCCCGACTTCGCCTGTGTCTCCGTCATCAACTAGTCCTGTTCGTCAGGCTCGTCGGCATTGCGAGCAATCGCCACGATAGTCACGCCGTCCGGGAGGTCCATCAGCTTGACCCCCATTGTGTTCCGGTCACGCGTACGGCGTACAGGCTTCACCGGAGTCCGGATGACGCCACCGTTGCTGGTGATCGCGAACAGCTCGTCGTCCGGGTCGATCACCACAGCGCCGACCAGACCACCGCGTCGCTCGGTGATCTTCGCAGTCAGCACGCCCTTACCTCCCCGGCCCTGGACCGGGTATTCCTCGATCGGGGTACGTTTCGCGTATCCCCCGTTCGTGGCCACCAGCACGTCCAGCCCCTCACGCACGACCTCCATCGCGAGCAGGACGTCGTCGTCGCTGAACCGCATGCCGATCACGCCCGACGTGGCCCGGCCCATCGGCCGCAGCGCCTCGTCGGTGGCGTTGAAGCGGATCGCCTGGGCGTTCTTGGAGACCAGCAGCAAATCGTCGGACGGGGCGACCAGGGCAGCACCGACCAACTCGTCCTCATCGCGCAGGTTGATCGCGATGATTCCGCCGGAACGGTTGGAGTCGAACTCCTCGAGCCGCGTCTTCTTCACCAGGCCGTTCTTCGTGGCCAGTACCAGGTAGGGGGCCACCTGGTAGTTCGGAATTTCAATGATCTGCGCGATCTGCTCGTCCGGTAGGAAAGCGAGCAGATTGGCCACGTGCTGGCCCTTGGCTACCCTACTGGCTTCCGGAAGCTCGTACGCCTTGGCCCGGTACACGCGACCCTTGTTCGTGAGGAACAGGATCCAGTCGTGGGTCGAGCAGACGAAGAAGTGGCTGACGATGTCGTCCTGCCGCAGCGTGGCCCCGCTGACGCCCTTGCCGCCGCGGCGCTGGGAGCGGTACAGATCGACCTTGGTCCGCTTCGCGTACCCGGTGCGGGTGATGGTGACCACCACGTCCTCGCGGGCGATGAGGTCCTCCATCGAGACCTCCCCGTCGAACGGCAGGATCTTCGTCCGCCGCTCGTCGCCCCACTTCGCGATGATCTCGCCGAGCTCCTCCGAGACGATCCGCCGCTGCCGCTCCGGCTTGGCCAGGATGTCCTTGAGATCGGCGATCTCGATCTCGAGCTTGGCCAGGTCGTCGAGGATCCGCTGCCGCTCCAGGGCGGCGAGCCGGCGCAGCTGCATGTCCAGGATCGCGGTGGCCTGGATCTCGTCGATCTCCAGCAGCCGGATCAGGCCCTGCCGGGCGTCCTCGACGGTCGGCGACCGCCGGATCAGGGCGATCACCTCGTCGAGGGCGTCCAGCGCCTTCGACAGGCCGCGCAGGATGTGCGCCCGCTCCTCGGCCTTGCGCAGCCGGAACGCGGTCCGCCGCCGGATCACCTCGATCTGGTGCTCGACGTAGTACCGCAGGAACTGGGCCAGGTTCAGCGTGCGCGGCACGCCGTCGACCAGCGCCAGCATGTTGGCGCCGAAGGTCTCCTGGAGCTGGGTGTGCTTGTAGAGGTTGTTGAGCACCACCTTGGCGACCGCGTCGCGCTTGAGCACGAGCACGATCCGCATTCCGGTACGCCCGGAGGACTCGTCCCGGATGTCGGCGATGCCGGCGAGCTTGCCCTCCTTGATCAGCTCGGCGATCCGCTCGGCGAGGTTGTCGGGGTTGACCTGGTAGGGCAACTCGCTGACCACCAGGCAGGGTCGGCCCCGCTTGTCCTCCTCGACCTCCACCACGGCCCGCATCCGGATCGACCCACGGCCCGTCCGGTACGCGTCCTGGATGGCCTGGGTGCCGACGATCAGGCCATGGGTGGGGAAGTCCGGGCCCTTGACGATCTCGATTAGCGCGTCGAGGGTGGTCGCCTCGTCGACTTCCGGGTTCTCCAGGCACCACTGCACGGCCGCGCCGATCTCGCGCAGGTTGTGCGGCGGGATCTTGGTGGCCATGCCGACCGCGATGCCCTCGGAGCCGTTGATCAGCAGGTTCGGGATGCGGGACGGCAGGATGGTGGGCTCCTTGGCCCGGCCGTCGTAGTTGTCCTGGAGGTCGACGGTGTCCTCGTCGATGTCCCGCAGCATCTCCATCGCCAGCGGGTCGAGCTTGCACTCCGTGTTGTGGCTGACGAAGCCGTCGGAGACGAACGAGTGGTCGTCCGTGTCCACCCGAATGCTGTAGACCGGCCGCACCCCGGCGTCGGTGACGCTGGTCACCTCGGCGTAGTAGAACCGACCGTCGACCAGGGGCTCGACCACGTCGAGCACCTCGGTGTTCGTGATCCGGGCAGCGATCTCCTCGCGGTCCCGCTCCCAACGCTCGATCCGGTCGACGTTGTGCCGGCGCAGCCAGTCGCGCTCGGTCCACCGGCTCGCACCGTGCTCGCGGATGAAGTCGCCGACCAGCGGGACGTGATCGCTGGAGAGCGCGGTGCTGGTGGCCGGGACGGCGGCCAGCTCCGACTCCAGCTTGGCCTGCTTGCGGCCGAGGAAACCGACGTGGGCTGCGAAGATGCGGGCATCCCGCCGGTGGGTGACGACGACCTTGATCTCGCCGTCGTCGTACCGGCACTGCCGGCTGACCACACCGAACTCCAGCAGGAGCTGCTGCACCTCGCGGGCCAGCCGCTCGCTGCGAGTGGAGTACGAGACCTGAATGGTGTTGCGGGGCAGCATCGACGACGACCCGTCGCCCTCGAAGAGCGCCTGGAGGAAGGCCCGCTTGATCGCCGCCGGCCCCTGCCAGACGAACTCCGGCACGAACTTCTCTGCGCTCCGCGCGCCGACCAGTTCACCGAGGATGCTCGCCCGAAGCGCGGAAAGGTTCTGGACGTCGATCTCGTGCAGCAGGCTGCCGGAGGCGATGGTGCGCTGGCTGACGTAGCGCGGGCCGCCGACGGCGAGGTCGTAGGCCGCGAGGACCCGGATGAAGAATTCCCGGTCGACGTTGTTGAAGCCGGCCCGCTCCTCGGACACCCAGCCCTCGCTGACGAAGGCGCCGGCGAGGACGGCGGCCTCGACGTGCTCCAGCATCGGGTAGCCGATCTCGTCCGGCACCGTGCGCTGGAGAACCACCCGGTCGCCCGGGGAAATCTCGGCGAGCAGCTTCCAGAGCAGGGTCGGCACGCCGGCCACGTCCACCAGGCAGAGCACCGGGTGGTTGTGGGTGCCGGCCAGCTCGTACCCCTCGCGGGTGCGCAGCCGCAGCGTGGGGTGCTCGCCGGAGTGGAAGAACTTGGAGGCGCGGACCAGGTCGCCGTTGCGGTCGCGGACCTTGAGCTCGACGTCGGTCTCACTGCCCGGTGTCGCGTCGGGGACGAGGTCGCCGATCCGCACGCTGCCGTTGGCGGCACGAATACGGACATCTCCGGTCAGACAATATCTCATCGCCGCAGCAGGATCGTTACCGGGCGAGCCGAAGTTGCCGTTGCCGTCGACCAGCGGGTAGCGCAGCGACCAGGGCTGCGCCATCCGGACCAGCGCGTCGTAGATGGCCGAGTCGCCGTGCGGGTGGAACTGGCCCATCACGTCGCCGACGACCCGGGAGCACTTGACGTAGCCACGGTCCGGCCGGTAGCCGGAGTCGAACATGGCGTAGAGGATCTTGCGGTGGACCGGCTTGAGCCCGTCCCGGACGTCCGGCAGCGCCCGCCCGACGATGACGCTCATCGCGTAGTCGAGGTAGGAGCGCTGCATCTCCACCTCGAGCCCTACCGGCTCGATGCGGTCATGCGCCACGACTGCGGCGGCAGCGGCCTCGGGGACCTCGGGCTCGCTCGGGGTGGACTCGGGGGTATCGGTCACTGTTAACCCTTATCAGAATCAGAGTCGGTTTCGTGCTGTGGATAACCGCTGTGGAAACCGGCCAGGCTGTGGATAACCCTGTGGATCGGCGGACCGCCCGGTGGACGACCGGGGCGGCCCGCCGAGTCCGTCAGATGTCCAGGAAGCGGACGTCCTTGGCGTTGCGCTGGATGAACGAGCGACGCGCCTCGACGTTCTCACCCATCAGCACGCTGAACAGCTCGTCCGCGGTCGCCGCGTCGTCGAGCGTGACCTGCCGCAGGGTGCGGGTGCCCGGGTTCATCGTGGTCTCCCAGAGCTCGGGATAGTTCATCTCGCCGAGACCCTTGAACCGCTGGATGTCGTCCGGCTTGGCGTTCGGCTTCTTCTGCTGGCGCAGCGCGATCAGCCCGTCCCGCTCCCGGTCCGAGTACGCGTACTGCGCGTCGTCGCCCTTCTTGTTCCACTTGATTTTGTAGAGCGGCGGAGCGGCCAGGTAGACGTTGCCCATCTCGACCAACGGACGCATGAAGCGGAACAGCAGGGTGAGCAGCAACGTCTGGATGTGCTGGCCGTCGACGTCCGCGTCGGCCATGAGCACCACCTTGTGGTACCGCAGCTTCTCCATGTCGAAGTCGTCGTGGATGCCGGTGCCCAGCGCGGTGATCAGCGCCTGGACCTCGTTGTTCTTCAGCACCCGGTCGATCCGGGCCTTCTCCACGTTGAGGATCTTGCCGCGAATCGGCAGGATCGCCTGGGTCCGCGGGTCGCGGCCCTGCTTCGCCGAGCCGCCGGCCGAGTCGCCCTCGACGATGAACACCTCGGACTCGCGCGGGTCGGTGGACTGGCAGTCGGCCAGCTTGCCCGGCATCGAGCCGGACTCCAGCAACGACTTGCGCCGAGCCAGCTTGCGCGCCTGCTGCGCGGCGATCCGGGCTCGGGCCGCCTGGGACGCCTTGGTGATGATCATCTTGGCCTCGGCCGGGTTACGGTCGAACCAGTCGACCAGCCGGTCGTTGCAGACCCGCTGCACGAAGCTCTTCACCGGAGTGTTGCCGAGCTTGGTCTTGGTCTGGCCCTCGAACTGCGGGTTCGCCAGCTTGACCGAGATGATCGCGGCCAGGCCCTCCCGGATGTCCTCGCCGGAGAGCTTCTCATCGCCCTTGAGCAGCTTCTTCTCCGCGCCGTAGCGGTTGACCACGCCGGTCAGCGCGGACCGGAAGCCCTCCTCGTGGGTGCCGCCCTCGTGGGTGTTGATCGTGTTGGCGAAGGTGTAGACCGACTCGCCGTACGACTCGTTCCACTGCATGGCGATCTCGACCGACATGCCCTCCTCCTCGGCACCGAACTCGACCACCGTCTTGTGGATCGGGTTCTTCGAGGCGTTGAGGTGCCGGACGAAGTCGGCGATGCCGCCCTTGTAGCAGAAGGTGACCTCGCGCGGCTTGCCCTCCTCGCCCTCCGGGACCCGCTCGTCGAGCAGGTGGATGGTGAGGCCGCGGTTGAGGAAGGCCATCTCCTGGATGCGGCGGTAGATGGTCTGGAAGTCGAAATCGACGGTCTCGAACACGTCGGGGTCGGGCCAGAAACTGACCGTCGAGCCGGTGCGGTCGGTGGTCTCGCCCTTGTCCAGCGGGCCCGGCTTGGAGTTGGTGTACTTCTGCCGCCAGACGAAGCCGGACTTGTGGATCTCCACCGCCATCCGGCTGGAGAGGGCGTTGACGACGGACACGCCGACGCCGTGCAGACCGCCGGACACGGCGTACGCCTTGCCGTCGAACTTGCCGCCGGCGTGCAGCACGGTCAGCGCCACCTCGACGCCCGGCTTCTTCAACTTGGGGTGCAGGTCGACCGGGAAGCCCCGGCCGTTGTCGGTGACCTGGACCCCGCCGTCGGCCAGCAGCACCACGTCGATGGTGTCGCAGTGTCCGGCCAGCGCCTCGTCGACGGCGTTGTCGACGACCTCCCACACCAGGTGGTGCAGACCGCGCTCACCGGTCGACCCGATGTACATGCCGGGCCGCTTACGGACCGCCTCCAGCCCTTCGAGGACGGTGATCGACTCGGCGCCGTACTCCTGCTTGTCCTGCGCTGCCACCCTCGGCCACTTTCTCGCGCCCCCGAGCCGGCAAGCGGCGCGTCGGACGCGGGTTCGGCGGACAGGACGCGACGTCGGCGCGCGGCCCGAGACCGGTGGAAACCGGGGTACGGGCCGGAACGCCGGTCGCCGCGGTTGCCCGCGGATCGCGATCGGCTAGACCCGACGTGGAACAATGATCTCGGACCTTTGGTGGGCCCGCGCCCGTCGTTCCGTGTCGGGTCTTCGTCTCGCCTCAATCTTACTGTGCGCGGACGACAGAACCGCCACTCGGCACCCCTTTCGCGGCGGCTGAGACCTCCGTAGCCGGCCGAACCGCGCCACCCACGACTCCCCCTACACGCCAAGCTCCGATCGGCGGGCGGCGTCGCCGCCGATCGGGCCGGGACGCTCAGGGGCCGGGGTCGCGTCGGGGCCCGCGACGGGCGTACGTTTGCGGCGCCCAGCGTGGCTGGTCTTGATCTTTTCCGGTCGGAACCGGACGATCGACCCGAACGATCCGACACGTGCTCTCAAGGGGTGACGCCAGATGGGGCTGGACAACGTCGCGGTGCACTGGCCGCGGACCGGCCGCTTCTACGACCCGGTCGCACCGGCCGAGTTCGTCGATTTCGGCGAGATCGTCGACCTGCCGCGGATCTCCGCGCCGACGGCGGCCCTCGCGGAACACATCGCCAAGACCGGGACCGTCCGGGCCACGGCGTACACCGAGCTGGTCGATCTCCTGCTCGGGCTGGAGAATGTGCTCTACGCCACGGACGCCGCCGCCGAGGACGAGGACCCGGTGATCGACCCGGACGGCTGCGCCTGGGTCGCCGGCGGGGTCGAGCGCTTCGTGGCCGGGCACCGCCCGCACGGGGAGACGGTCGACTTCGACTCGGTGAGCGCCGTACTGCGCGGCCTGCTCGCCGACGGTCGCCTCGCCGAGCAGCAGCTGCGCTGGCTGGGCAGCCGGCTGGACGCGCTGCGCGACGAGAACGGCGACCCGCCGCAGTGGGACTTCACCTGCGCCGAGCTGGGCGTGCTGGCGGCCTTCTACCGCCGTTGCGCCGACCGCGGCTTCGCGGTCTACGCCGACGCCTGACCGGGGTTCACACCGCCCCCGCCGGCCCGGTTCGTCGCCGCGATCACCCGGGTCAGGACGGCGTGCAGGTCCCGCAACTCCTCGATCGGCATCCCGAGCCGCCGCACGATCGCCGGCGGGATCTCCTCGGCGCGCGCACGCAGCGCCTCGCCGCCCACGGTGAGCGTCACAGCCAGGCTGCGCTCGTCGGCGGGGTCGCGCTCCCGCCGGACGTACCCGTTGGCCTCCAGGCGCTTGAGCAGCGGTGACAGCGTCCCTGGGTCGAGCTGCAACAGGCGGCTGAGCTCCCGTACGGACAGCGGCGCATGCTGCCACAGCGCGAGCATGACCAGGTACTGCGGATGGGTCAGCCCCATCGGCTCCAGCAGTGGACGGTAGACGGCGACCACGCCCCGCGCCGCCACGGAGAGCGCGAAGCACACCTGCTCCTCCAGGGCCAGGGGATCGCCCTCAAGCTGGTCGGACACCGCAGGCCTCCTCGTCGTCGCCGTTGCGATCCTAGCAACGATTGGTGTACCAATTATTGGTGCACGAAATGTTTCCGGGCGCGGCGCGGGAGAGGCCAGGCGGATGAGCGACGACAAGCAGGTGGGCGACTCCTCGGGCAGGGGCGGCCGCCTCATGGGCTGGGTGTTCCGCAACCTCGCCGGCCCCTCCGAGGTGCAGGGAGCGGTGCAGGGCGGCTCGCGCCATGCCCGGGAGGCGTGGAAGCAGGACCTGGAAAGGCGTAAGCAGTGGAGCCGTGATCAGCGGGAACGTAAACGCGCCGAGCGAGAGGCCCAGCGTCCCGGCCACTGACCGTCAGCCGTAGGTGTCGCGTGGGCCCCGCCCCCGGACCCTGCGCGGCCCCCGCGACCAGGACGGCGCGGCCGGGCCATGAATGTGCAGCTTGCGCACCACGTTGTGGCCCACCTCGCTGGCGATCTTCTTGAGCAGGGAACCGGCGAGCAGCCGTAGTTGGGTCGCCCACGCGGTGGACCGGGCCTCCACGGTCAGCTCGCCGTTCTCCAGCTTTACCGGACGGCTGTTCTGGGCCACCTCGGAGCCGACCACTCGTTCCCACGCGCCAAAGACCGTCGCCTCGGCGGCCGGCTGCTCCCAGCCGCGCGCCTTGACCAGCCGGTTGAGCACGGCGCTCAGCGGCTGAGGGTCACGCGGATCCGGCCCCGGGCCCGAGTAGCCGCGCAGCCGCCGACCGCCCTCGCCGTCGCCGGACACCACGCTGCGCCGGCGGGTCCGGGCCGCCGAGTCACGGCGGGCCTTCGCGGCGTCCAGCACCGCCCGGGCCAGCTCCGGCCCCGCCGCCCCTGCGGAGCCGTCGTTGCCGCCACCGTCACCAGCACCGGTGCCGGCGACCGCTGGACCGTCGGCCACCGGACCGTCGGGCCGCCCGGCACCATCGGCCGGCGGTGCCGACTGGCCGCCGTCGCGCCGCCCGGCCCGGCGCGGCGCGCCCCCACCCCCGGCCGGAGCCCCGCCGGCCGGGGTACGTCCCGGACGCGACGGCCCGAGGCGAGCCGGTGGAAGCTCCCGCTCAGCCGACACGGCGCACCGTCCCCTCGCCGACCTGGTACCGGGCGCCCCGCAGGCCGGTCGGCACGTCGTCGTCCACGGCGCAGGTCACCAGCACCTGGCTGGCCCCGCCGACCAGCTCCGCCAGCCGCTCCCGGCGACCCACGTCCAGCTCGGCGAAGACGTCGTCGAGCACCAGCACCGGCTCGATGCCGTCGGATCGGAGCAGGTCGTACCCGGCCAGCCGCAGCGCCAGCGCGAGCGACCAGGACTCGCCGTGGCTGGCGTACCCCTTCGCGGGCAGCGGGCCGAGGTTGAGCACCAGATCGTCGCGGTGCGGGCCGACCAGGGTGATGCCCCGCTCGACCTCGGCCGACCGGGACTCGGCCAGCGCCGCCGTCAACGCCTCGACCAGCGCCGCCCGGTCGGGCGTCGGGTCGGTCAGCTCCACCGACGGTCGGTACGTGACACCGGCCGCGCCCCGGCCAGCCGCCACCGTGTCGTACGCCTTGGTGACGTGCGGGCCGAGCGCGGCGACCAACTCCAGCCGGCCGGCGAGCAGCTCGGCGCCGTGCCGGGCCAGGTGGGTGTCCCAGACGGCGAGGGTGGCCAGGTCTCCGCCCCGCGACCCGCCGGTCTTGCGGGCCAGGTACGCGGTACGCAACAGGGCGTTGCGCTGCTTGACCACCCGCTCGTAGTCGGCGCGCACCCCGGCGTACCGGGGCTGGCGGTTGACCAGCAGGTCGTCGAGGTAGCGGCGGCGCTCGGCCGGGTCGCCCCGGACGAGTTCCAGGTCCTCCGGAGCGAACAGCACCAGCCGCAGCGCGCCGAGCACGTCGCGGGCCCGCCGGGCCGGCGAGCGCCCCAACCGAGCCCGGTTGGCCTTGCCCGGCACGATCTCAAGCTCGACCAGCAGCTCGCGCCCGTCGTGCACCACGGCGCACCGGATCACCGCGGAGGACGCCCCCATCCGAACCAGGGGGGCGTCCGTGGCGACCCGGTGCGAGTCCAGGGTCGCCACGTAGCCCAGCGCCTCGGCCAGGTTGGTCTTGCCGACGCCGTTGGCGCCGGTCAGGACGTTCGGACCCGGCTCCAGATCGACGCCGACCCGCTCGTACGAGCGGAAGTCGACCAGTTCGAGCCGGCGGACGTACACAGGCTGTGGATACCGCTCAGCGCTTGTGGACGGCGTGCCCGCCGAACTGCTGGCGCAGCGCGGCGACGGCCTTCATCGCGGGCGAGTCGTCCTGCCGCGAGGCGAACCGGGCGAACAGCGACGCGGTGATGACGTTCAACGGCACAGCCAGCCGGACTGCCTCGTCGACCGTCCACCGGCCCTCGCCGGTGTCCTCGGTGTAGCCGCTCAGCTCGGCCAGCTCCGGGTCCTCGTCGAGGGCGCGGTCGAGCAGGTCGAGCAGCCAGGAGCGGACGACGGTGCCCTCGCGCCAGGACTTGAACACGCCCGGCACGTTGGTCACGATCTCCGACTTGGCAAGCAGCTCGTAGCCCTCGGCGTAGGCGTGCATCAGGCCGTACTCGATGCCGTTGTGCACCATCTTGGCGTAGTGGCCGGCACCGACCGGGCCGGCGTGCACGAAGCCGAACTCGCCGGCCGGCTTGAGCGCCTCGAAGATCGGCAGCAGCCGGTCGACGTGCTCCTGCGCGCCGCCGACCATCAGGCCGTACCCGTTCTGCTTGCCCCAGACGCCGCCGGAGACGCCGACGTCGAGGTAGCCGATGCCCTGCTCCGCGAGCCGCTCGGCGCGGGGCCCGTCGTCGCTGAACCGGGAGTTGCCGCCGTCGATGATGATGTCGCCCGCGCCGAGCACGCCGGCGAGGTCGTCGATGGTCGTGTCGGTGACGCCGGCCGGGACCATCACCCAGACGGCGCGGGGCGCGTCGAGCTTGTCGACCAGCTCGGCCAGGCTCGCGGCGTCGCTCAGCTCCGCGTTGCGGTCGTAGCCGACCACCTCGTGCCCGGCGGCGCGCAAACGCTCACGCATGTTGCCGCCCATCCGGCCGAGTCCTACCAGGCCGAGCTGCATCTGTTCCTACCTCCGGTGCGTCTGGATCAAGAAGTGTGCGATCAGCGGGAGACGCGGATCGGCATGATCAGGTACCGGTACCCCGAGACGACCTCACCATCCTCGCCTGCGGGGGAAATCACCGCCGGCTTGAACGCGTCGACGAACGTGAGCAGCGCGAACTGGGCACCCAGGTTGTTCAGGCCGTCGATCAGGTACTGCGGGTTGAAGCCGATGGTCAGCGCCTCACCGGTGAAGGTGGCGTCCATGGCCTCGCTTGCCCGGGCCTCCTCGGTGCCGCCTGCCTCGACGACGAGCCCGTCGGAGCTGAAGCTGAGCAGCACCGGGGTGGTGCGCTCGGCGACCAGGGCCACCCGCTTCACGACCTCGATCAGGGTGCTCACCGCCACCCGGGCCTCGGCGTTGTGGCTGCTCGGGAACAGCGAGCGGACCGGCGGGTAGTTCGCGCCGTCGAGCAGCCGGCTGGTGGTGCGCCGGGTGCCGCCGGAGAAACCGATCATGCCCTCGCCGGCTGCGCCCTGGGAAAGCGCCATGGTGACCTGGCCGCCGAGCGGGCCGAGGGCCTTGGCGGTGTCGTGCAGGGTCCGGGCCGGCACGAGGGCGTTGATGCTCACCTCGGGGTTGTCCGGGTTCCACTCCATCTCGCGTAGGGCGAGGCGGTACCGGTCGGTGGCGAGCATGGCCAGGTTGCCGCCGGAGAGCTCGATCCGGACACCGGTCATCATCGGCAGGGTCTCGTCCCGGCCGGCGGCCACGGCGACCTGGGCAACGGCGGCGGCGAACGCCGCAGCGTCGACAGTGCCGGCGCTCTCCGGCATCTCCGGGAGGGCGGGGTAGTCCTCCACCGGCATGGTGGGCAGGGTGAACCGGGCACTGCCGCAAACCAGTTCCAGATGCGCGCCTACTGCGGCGATGTCGACCGGCTTGGCCGGAAGCGCCTTGGTGATCTCGGCGAGCAGCCGCCCGGAGACCAGCGCGGCACCGTCGGCGTCGCCCTGCACCTCGACGGTCACCTGGCTGGAGACCTCGTAGTCGAAGCCGGAGACCTGCAGGTTGCCGTCGGTGACCCGGAGCATCACGCCGGCCAGCACCGGTACGGACGGCCTGCTGGGCAGGCTCTTCGCGGTCCACGCCACGGCCTCGGCGAGCGCGTCGCGCTCTACTCGGAACTTCATCAATGCCTCCGCGTCGACGTCAGCGACAACTCTCTCATGCCGACCGCTGCCTACCGTCCCGCCCGACCGTGCGGGTACCCATCGCACCTTAGGGCGCGGGGGCATCGGCTGTGCGCCCGACCCCGCGGATCGTGTCGGTGCCGGACGGGCTGTCCCCGGCCGTTCCGACCCGATCCACAGGAAGTCCAACGGTGATGATTGGTTTTTGTTCTCTTAGAAGAAGAAACTCATCGTCTTCATCGCACCTGTGGAAACTGTGGAAAACCGACGTCTGGGCAGGTCAGGTAGGTTATCCACCGGTGGATTGGCTGTGGAGAACCGGGGGTACAACCGGCCCCGCGATCCACAGGCCGTCCGGGAGCGCCCAGTTCTCCACAGCCGTCCACCGGTTATCCACCGGTTATCCACCGACTTTCTCCCCAGACCTGTGGACGGCCCGACCCGCTCGGACCGCCGTCGTCCCCAGAACCTTCAACAGGAAATCCACAGGGCCTCTCAGATCGGTGGACAACGTCTGCGTTGTCCCCAGGCGTCCACAGCCTCGTCCCCAGGGTTTTCCACAGCCTGTGGGTAACCGGCTCGGGGCGGACGGTAGTTTTCCACCGGCTGTGGAAAACCGGCTGTGGAAAACCGGCGGCGGCTGTGGACAACGAGCAGCGCTGGTGGACGGGCATCGCCCGATTCTGTGGCCTCAACCCGGTCGAGGGTCCAGCCCGAACCGCACGGGGACGCCCTGTGGACAACGGAACCGTCGGGCGGAATGTGTCCGGGGTCACCCGCCTCCGAACGCGCGAACGCCCGGCCGGGTCCGGCCGGGCGTCGGATGCTCACGCCGCGGGTAGGCGGCGGGCGTACGGCTCAGGTGGTCTGCTTGATCCGGTTGGTCAGCTCGGCGATCTGGTTGTAGAGCGAGCGGCGCTCCGCCATCTGCTGACGGATCTTCCGGTCGGCGTGCATGACGGTGGTGTGGTCCCGGCCCCCGAACGCCTGCCCGATCCGGGGCAACGACAGGTCGGTCAGCTCGCGGCACAGGTACATGGCCACCTGGCGGGCGTTGACCAGCACCCGGGACCGGGAGTGCCCGCGCAGGTCCTCCAGGCTGACCCCGAAGTAGTCGGCGGTGGAGACCATGATCTGGTCAGCGGTGATCTCGGGGCCGGCACCGTCGGGGATGAAGTCCCGCAGCACCTCCTCGGCCAGCGAGAGTTCCACGGTCGACCGGGTGAGGCTGGCGAACGCGGTGACCCGGATCAGCGCACCCTCCAACTCCCGGATCGAGTTCGACACCCGCGAGGCGATGAACTCCAGCACGTCCGGCGGGGCGTACAGCCGCTCCTGGGCCGCCTTCTTCTGCAGGATCGCGATCCGGGTCTCCAGGTCCGGTGGCTGGATGTCAGCCAGCAACCCCCACTCGAACCGGGTCCGCAGCCGGTCCTCCAGCGTGGCGAGCTGCTTCGGTGACCGGTCTGAGGTGATCACGATCTGCTTGTTGGCGTTGTGCAGGGTGTTGAAGGTGTGGAAGAACTCCTCCTGGGTCCGCTCGCGGTTCTCCAGGAACTGGATGTCGTCGATCAGCAGGATGTCGACGTCGCGGTAGCGGCGCTGGAACGCGCTGGTCTTGTCGTCCCGCAGCGAGTTGATGAAGTCGTTGGTGAACTCCTCGGTCGAGACGTACCGGACCGAGCGTGCGTTGCCGAGCGTGGTGGCGTAATGCCCGATGGCGTGCAGCAGGTGGGTCTTCCCCAGCCCGGAACTGCCGTAGATGAACAGCGGGTTGTACGCCTTCGCGGGCGACTCGGCCACCGCGACCGAGGCGGCGTGCGCGAACCGGTTGGACGAGCCGATGACGAACGTCTCGAACATGTACTTCGGGTTGAGCCGGTTCCCGCCGGCCTCCGCGCCGCCGGGCCGCCGGTCGTCCCGGCCGCCGGGCCGGTGATCCGCGACGCTGCGCCCCGGACCGCTGTCCGTCGCGCCGTCGCGGGGCAGCCGTGGGCCGCTCGCCGGTCCGGCGTCGCGGTACCGGGGCTCGTAGGGCCGGCTGTCGGCACCCGAGCGCCCCTCGTAGCCGCGCCGGCCCGGCGAAGGTGGTTCGGCGAAAGCGGCGCTGAACAGCGGTTCCTGGGCGTCCCGGCTGGCCGGCACCAGCCCCGGCCGGTGACCGTCGGAGCGCGCGGGGGCGTCATCCTCCGACGGGTGCTCCGACGTGTCGCGCTCCGGGTAGCCGGTGTCCTCGCGCCCGGAACCGGCCGGTCGGCCGCGGCCGGCGTGGGCCTGCTCACCCCGGTCCGGGTACCCGGGGGCGGGGAAGCCGGGCTCCGGCTCGTGCCGGTCCGCTCCCTGCCCGTCGTAGCCGCGGGCGTCGAAGCCGGGCGGGCCGTCGAAGCCGGGCGGGCCGTCGAAGCCGGGCGGGCCGTCGGCATCGGGGGCGCTGCGGTAGACCGTGCCCGCCGGGCGTCCGCCCGCGTCCTCGGCCACCCGAACGGTGACGGCCACCTGGATCGGCCGGCCGAGCCGCCGGGTCAGCGCCTCGGTGATGGCGGGCCGCAGCCGGGACTCGATCACGTCGCGGGTGAACGCGTCCGGGACGGAGAGCAGTGCGGTGTCCTCCACGATCGCGCGGAGGCGGGTGAGCCGCAGGTACGCGCGTTGCTGCGCGGAGATGATCTCATCGGCGAGCTCGTCCGTGGTCGCGGTCCACACCGCGGCAAGGTCGGTAGTACCGGCCACCGTCGTGCCACCCCCTCGCCTCTGCTCCCGACCGCCGCTGGTCCAGCCCGAACGGCTGACCGGTCGTCGTTATCCACAAGTTATCCACAGCCTGTGTACCGACCGATTGTGGCCTCCCGCCGGACGCGGGTCGGACCTGCCCCCTGTCTGGGCGGGCGCTGAAGCGGGTTCCACCGTGCCGAACGATTCACTACCTTGTCCGGTCTTGCCTGCCGACGCCAATCGGCTGCCGGCGCGGACCGCAAACGCGCACGCTAACAGCGGGGGGCGGGGCCCATCAACCGTCACCGCGTGGCACCCTTGTCGGCATCAGTGAAAACCACCGCTTCGGTCGCGCTCGCGGCCTGGCGGGGCCGTCGTACGAGGTGTTTGACGGTCATTGCCCCCCTGCGTAGGCTGGAGCGGCTGCTCTACCGCCCTCTGCTAGGGTGGTGCGTGCTTGCTGTCCGCGGTCGTCCTCCCCGCATAATCGGGGTCCCGCGCCCTCGGGCAGCACCGATCGGGGCCACCGCCGAGGGTGGCCTGGACCACCACACGACCCCTGCGGGCCTACGCGCGGGGCGTATGAAAACGGAGAGCCTGACGTGAGCAAGCGCACCTACCAGCCGAACAACCGCCGGCGCGCGAAGACCCACGGCTTCCGGCTGCGCATGCGCACCCGGGCCGGCCGCGCCATCCTCTCGACCCGTCGTTCCAAGGGCCGCACCCGCCTGTCGGCCTGAGGCCGACCGGTCCGGTCCGGGGGACGTGGGCAGTCGTGCTGGCGGCCGCGCAACGACTGCGGCGCAGCAGCGACTTCGCCGCAGCGGTCCGGGCTGGCCGTCGAGCCGGCCGAGGCTCGCTCGTCGTCCACCTGACGCTGCCCGCCACACCCGGCCCCACCATCGATACCTCGCCGAAGCCGGCGCGGACCCCCGGTGCGGAGGAAACCTCCGTACCGACCCGCGCCGGCTTCGTCGTGTCCAAGGCCGTCGGCCCCGCCGTGGTACGTAACACGGTGCGGCGTCGGCTGCGGCATCTGGTCCGCGAGCGGCTGTCGGCCCTGCCGGCCGGCAGCATCCTGGTGGTACGCGCGTTGCCGGCCGCAGCCGAGGCGTCGTACGCCCGGCTCGGGGCCGACCTCGACGGGGCGCTCGCCACCGCCCGCACACCCCGGGGGCGGCGGTCCCGATGAGCAGCGGTTCCGCCGCGCCACGGCCGACGAGCCCGGGTGCCCGGGTGCTGACCTGGCCCATCGTCGCGTACCGTCGTTGGATCAGCCCGGCGCTGCCGGCCCGCTGTCGGTTCTACCCATCGTGCAGTGCATACGCCCTCGAGGCGGTCTCCCGGCACGGCGCGCTCCGGGGAGTCGGCCTGACGGTCCTGCGGTTGTCGCGCTGTCACCCCTTTCACCCAGGTGGATACGACCCGGTGCCCGAGCCGGGCGGTCGCCGCCGTGCCGATGTGACTGGAGCCTGAGAATTGTTCAGTCTGGACTGGATCTACTACGCGATCTCGTGGATCCTGCTGACCTGGCACTCGGCCTGGGATGCCATCGGCGTGCCGGTCAACTCGGTGATCGGTACGAACTGGTCCTGGATCCTGGCCATCGTCTTCCTGGTGGTCACCGTCCGGGTGATCCTGTTCCCCGTCTTCGTCAAGCAGATCAAGTCCCAGCGGGCCATGCAGGCGCTCCAGCCCAAGGTGAAGGAGCTCCAGGAGAAGCACAAGGGTGACCGGGAGACGCTCCAGAAAGAGATGATGGAGCTCTATCGGAAGGAAAAGGCCAACCCGCTCATGGGCTGCCTTCCGATGTTCCTCCAGATCCCGGTCTTCCTCGGTCTCTTCCACGTGCTGCGCCGCCTCGACCCGGGGAAGAGCGAGAACAACAAGACCCTCTACGGCTGGGCGGTCGAACAGTTCAACAGCGCCTCCAGCGCCAAGATCTTCACCGCCCCGATCGCCGGCAAGTTCGGATCCACCGCTGACGAGCTGGCGGCGCTGAACGCCAACGGCACCACCGTGAAGGTGATCGCCGGCATCCTGGTTCTGATCATGATGGGCACCACCTACCTCACCAGCCGGCAGATGATCCTCAAGACCGGCTGGGCGGAGGACCCGCAGCAGAAGATGATCCAGCGCCTGATGCTCTACGGCATCCCGCTGTCGCTGCTCGTCTCGGGTGCGATCTTCCCGATCGGTGTGATCATCTACTGGGTCACCAACAACATGTTCACCCTCGGCCAGCAGCAGTGGGTGCTGCGCAAGTACCCGCCGCCGCCCACCCCGGGCCGCCCCGGTGCCCCCGCGTCCCGCGGGCCGGTCCAGCCGGCCAAGAAGACCGGCGGGCTGCTCGGCCGCAAGGCCGCCCCGGCCCCGGTCAAGCAGGCCCCGTCCGCCCCGAAGGTCGCCGGCCCCAAGCCGGGCGCCAAGCCGGCCAACCCGAAGAAGGGCGGCCCGGCCAAGCGTCAGGGCTGATCCTCCCGCCGTCCGTCGCCGGCCCGGCCGGCGACGGACGGAACCGGCCCCCTGGCAGCCGCCCCCAAGGCAGGCGCCGGGCCGGAACCGCCGCGCCCAGCGCGGACACGGGCGAGAGTGGCCCGTACAGACGTGCCCAGGGCACCGGCGATCTCCCGCCGGACCCGGGAAACCAGCGGACCCGACGGTCCGGCCGAGCGAGTACGGAGATGAGACCGTGACCGAGACCAGCATCCCCAGCGCTGACCAGTCCGTGGACGAGGAGAGCGCACCGATCGAGGCCACCGACGACACCGAGGCGGAGGAGGGCGAGGCCGGCTCGGGCACGCGGGAGAAGAAGGCACCGGCCGAGAGCGAGCTGTTCCGGCAGAGCGAGATCGCGGCCGACTACGTCGAGGGGCTGCTCGACATCCTCGACTACGACGGGGACATCGACGAGCTGGTGTCCGGTGGCCGCCCGGTAGTCGAGGTGGTCGGCGACGGGCTGCAGAGCCTGGTCGGTCAGCGCGGTGCCACTGTGGAGGCGCTCCAGGAGCTGGCCCGGCTGGCGGTGTTCCGGCAGACCGGCACCCCGAGCCGGCTGTTGCTCGACGTCGGTGGCTACCGGGCCAACCGCCGCAAGGAGCTCGCCGCCGTCGCCAAGAACGCGGTGGAGAAGGTCAAGGAGTACGGCGAGCCGGTGCGGCTGGAGCCGATGTCCGCGTTCGAGCGTAAGTGCGTCCACGACGTCGTCAACGCGATGAGCGGGGTGGAGAGCGAGTCCGAGGGCGTCGAGCCGAACCGCCGCATCATCGTCCAGCCGGCGGACTGATCGGGTGACACACGACGACACCACGGCTGAGGCCGTGACCGGCCCGGGTGGCACGCCGCCCGGGCCGTCGCCTGTCGGGTCCCGTCGACACGCCGACGTGCCGGACCCTAACGACGTGCCGGGCCCAAGCGACGTGTCAGATCGGACCGAAGTGCCGGACCCTGGCAAAGTGCTGGACCCGAGCGACGTGTCAGATCGGAACGACGTGTCGGAACCGAGCGACGCGCCGGGCGCGGACGTCGGGCTGGATTTCACCGACGGGTCGGACCCGGCCGTTGCGGCGTTGCCGCCGGAGTTGGCCGAGGCGGCGCGCTCTCTCTTCGGCGACCGGCTCGACCTCGCCGCCGCGTATGCGGAGGTGCTCGCCACCGATGGCGTGCTCCGGGGCCTGATCGGGCCGCGCGAGGCACCACGGATCTGGGAACGGCACCTGCTGAACTGCGCCGCGGTCGCGGAGCGCATCCCGGAGGGCGCGTCGGTGCTGGACGTCGGTTCCGGCGCTGGTCTGCCCGGCCTGGTACTCGCGATCGCGCGCCCCGACCTGACCGTGACGCTGGTGGAGCCGCTGGCCCGGCGTACCTCGTTCCTCGTCGAGGTTGTCGAAAGGCTGGGTCTGACGAAGGCCGTTCGGGTGTTCCGGGGCCGGGCGGAGGAGGCGTCAACGGGATCCACCGGTGTCGGGCCGTTCCGCGCGGAGATCGTCACCGCGCGAGCGGTGGCCCCACTCGATCGGCTCTCCGCCTGGTGTCTGCCGCTGGTGGTGCCCGGCGGACGCCTGTTGGCGGTGAAGGGATCGTCCGCCGGCGACGAGATCGCCGAGCATGCCAAGGCGGTTGCCAAACTGGGCGGGGGCGAGCCCAAGGTGCACCACTGCGGGGTCGGGGTGATCGAGCCGCCCGCGACGGTGGTGGAGATCGTCCGGGAGCGGGTCGTGAACCAGGCGAGGGCCAAGCCTGCGGCGAAGCGGACGCGTGGTGGGTCGCGCCGGGGTCGCTGATCCGACTCCCCTGAATCTCCGCCGGCTTCCCACCGCAGGTCGCGTCGTTGATAGTGAGACGGGCGTGCGGTGGTTCTGAAGAACCCGACGTGGACCGGCCGCGCCTGTCCGCCGTAGGCTGGCCGCGCGTCGACAGTGATGGTGCGGGCGGCATCTGCGCCCCGGGGGACCCCGGCCGCCTCCGCCGGGCCGTAGGCTCTCTGTGGTGCGACGAGCGTGGCCAAGACGACGGGGTGCGGACCGACCATCCGGAGCGGGCAGGGATGACAGGTGCATGACGACGGCAGGTACGACGATCCACGGGTGACGACCGGTCGCGGGGAACACTCCGCGGCCGACCCCGTTTCACGTGAAACCGACCAGCGTGATCGGGCCACCCACCGCTCGGACCCGGGCTCGCCGTCAGCCGACTGCGGTCCAGCGGCTCGCCGCGACGCGCCGACCGGCTCGGGCGGCACCCCGCATTCCGTGGGAAGGGCCGGCACGGTCTACGGTGCGAGCCACCCCGATGACCTGGCCGTCGCCAAGCGCGCCGCGGCGGAACAGCGCGACACCGCCGTGCCCGTCCGGTTCGAGCCGTCGCCCTCGGCCGTAGCTGCTGTCCCCCGACATCCCGCACCCGGTGCGGTGCCCGATGCGACCCCTGGAGTCGCTGTTTCTGCCGACACGCCGGTGCCGCCGGCCGGGGCCTTCGGGGCCGATCCGGCGGATGCCGCGTACGTTTCACGTGAAACCCCGACGCGCGAAGAGGATGACCCACCGTTGGCTATGGAGGCTATGCGCGCCGTGCAGATCCTTAATCCGAGTGGCGAGGTGACCATGCCCCGCCCCGAGCGGACCCGGGTGATGTGCGTCGCCAACCAGAAGGGCGGCGTGGGTAAGACCACGACCACGGTGAACCTGGCGGTGGCGCTCGCCCTGCACGGAAACCGGGTCCTCGTGGTCGACCTCGACCCGCAGGGCAACGCGTCGACCGGGCTGAGCGTCCCGCACCATACCGGGGTCCCGGACGTCTACGACTGCTTGATCAACAGCGTGCCGCTGGAGGAGGTGGCCCAGGGCGTCGAGGGCATCCCCAACCTGTGGTGCGTGCCGGCCACGATCGACCTGGCCGGCGCCGAAATCGAGCTGGTGTCGGTGGTTGCCCGGGAGTCTCGCCTGGTCCGGGCAATCGCCGCCTACCCCGGGCACTTCGACTACGTCTTTATCGACTGCCCGCCTTCGCTCGGCCTGCTCACCGTCAACGCGCTGGTGGCCGCGCAGGAGGTGCTGATCCCGATCCAGTGCGAGTACTACGCGCTGGAAGGGCTCAACCAGTTGATCAACAACATCAATCTGGTCCGCCAGCACCTCAACCCGAGGCTGGAGGTTTCCACCATCCTGCTCACCATGTACGACCGGCGTACCCGGCTGGCCGACGCGGTGGAGCAGGACGTCCGGAACCACTTCGGCGACAAGGTGCTCCAGGCGGTCATCCCCCGGAACGTCCGCGTCTCGGAGGCTCCGAGCTACGGCCAGTCGGTGGTGACCTACGATCCCGGTTCACGGGGGGCGACGAGCTATTTCGAGGCCGCCCAGGAAATCGCCGAGCGTGGGGTCAAGGCACCGGTGAGCCGGAATGTGTAGTGCGGACGAGTCGCTGGGAGGCGTCGTATGAAGAACCGTCCTCGGGGCGGTCTGGGTCGGGGTCTCGGTGCCCTGATTCCCACCGGTCCGGTCCAGCCCGCCGGAACGATGACGGCGACGCCTGAGGTCGGTGAACGCGCCGCCCAGGTTCCGCCTGCGATCGCCGGGCCCACAGCGACCGAACCGATGGCGGTACCGGAGCCGGTGGTGACCGAGTCCGAACTGACAGGGCCCGAGTCGACGGAGCCCGAGCTTCAGCTCAGCCCGGTGCCGGGCGCCCGGTTCGCCGAGATCCCGGTCGACGCGATCATGCCCAATCCGAAGCAGCCCCGCCAGGTCTTCGACGAGGAGGCGCTGGAGGAACTGAAGACCTCCATCCAGGAGGTCGGTTTCCTCCAGCCGATCGTGGTGCGGGCGCTGGACGGCGAGAAGTACGAACTCGTCATGGGCGAGCGCCGGTGGCGGGCCGCACAAGCGGTCGGTCGGGAGAACATCCCGGCGATCATCCGGGACACCCGCGATGACGCCATGCTCCGGGACGCGCTGTTGGAGAACATCCATCGGGCCAACCTCAACCCCCTGGAGGAGGCCGCCGCCTACCAGCAACTGCTGGAGGAGTTCGGCGCGACCCACGAGGAACTGGCCCGGCGGATCGGCCGCAGCCGACCGCAGATCTCCAACACCATCCGGCTGCTGAACCTGCCCGCCCCGGTGCAGCGGCGGGTCGCTGCCGGGGTGCTCTCCGCCGGTCACGCCCGGGCACTGCTGAGCCTGGACGAGGCGGAGGCCCAGGAGCAGCTGGCGCTGCGTATCGTCGCCGAAGGGCTGTCCGTCCGGGCCACCGAGGAGATCGTTGCGCTCGCGCTGGCGGAGGGCCCGGCCAAGAGCCCCGCCGCGAAGCGGCGGACCAAGCCGCACGCTCCCGCCCTGAACGATCTTGCGGACCGGCTCTCCGACCGGTTCGACACCCGCGTGAAGGTGGACATCGGGCGCAACAAGGGCAAGATCACGATCGAGTTCGCCACGGTCGACGACCTCGAAAGGATCGTCGGCATGATCGGGGTCGGCCAGGAGGAAGCCGAGGACTGACCCGGATTGGACCCCGGCCGCGCCATCCGTGCAGGACGGCGCGGCCGGATTGTTTTTCGGCCCCTCCCGGTACGGGAGGCGCCACCGTAAGCACAGGCCCCGCAACAACCGCAGCAGGCGGCCGGCTACGGTCATTCTCGCCGCAGCGGCTCCGGGTCGACTCGAACCTGCCCGTCCGGTGGTACTCGGCGTGGACCGAGGCGAGCATGTGGATTCCTGAGGAGAAGCCGGTGCGCGTGTTGCGGGGCTGAGCCTCGCGATGGCGGGACCAGGTGGCCGGTGAACGAGGCAACGCGGGGTTCCGAACGCGGACGGCAGATCAGCCCTCTGTACGGGCTCCTGCGGGCATGATCGGTGTGACGCGGCTCCGGGGTGGCCGGGCTCAATCACGAGGCCCCAGGACCGGCAGGAAGCCCGCCCTGACGGTAGGGGTGACGACGCGGCGGCTCAGATCCAATCGTGGCCCGGTAGCGCCCCGGGGCGACGTTCCACGTGAAACGTCTACTCCGCCCAACGGGTTGCCGTCAGGCATCCGGCCAGGGGGAGCCCGCCGGAGCCTGCGACCACACCGCCCTCTCGCCCTCTCCAAGCGCGGCCTGTATGCCGCCCGCCAACGCGCCCACACCCGTGGCTCCGCTGCCATCGATGTGCGGACTGAAGGGCGCGAACGGGCGTCCCGGCGACCGCCACCGTCCCACGCCATCCCGTTCACGACGAGGCAGCCCGCCGCGGACGGAGCCAATCTTCGCCGCCGCGACCGCCCAGGCCCTGCCACTGGACGCAGGTTCGCCTGCGGGAACAAGCGCCGCCCGCGAGAAGGAGGGCCCGTTTCACGTGAAACGGGCTCCTACGGTGCGCCTTCGACGGGTGAGTCGCATCGGTCGACGGCGGCGCGGTGGTGCCACGCAGCCGGACCCGGCGGCGGAGGCGACCGGAAGCGGGCGGGACGCGCTGCCGTGGCTCCGGGCCGGACCGGCCGAGGGCGAGAAGCGACAACATGTTGTTTGCCAAGGAGCAGAACTCGCAGCAGAGCGAGCATGGCCGAGGGGGCCGGACCGGGGGGCCGGAATGAGGGGGCCGGACCGAGGGGGCCGGACTGAGGGATAGAGCTGGGCGCCGGCGGTGGAGCGGAGATCGGGACCAGAGCCGAAGGCCCGGCGTCCGGCCAGTACGGGCGGCCACGAGAGGGCGAGAGTCGGCGGCGCCGGCGCGCTCGGTTCCGTCAGCCCGTGCAGACCGGCGCTAATCGGATCGCCACCGTCCGGTTTCACGTGGAACCGGACGGGGCCGACGAACAGGAAGCAGGGCGGGCGGAACGCAGCGGACGCCCGGCGCGGTGTGCGTCCGGGCGGCGTACACAGCCGGTCCGGTCCCTGGGAGCTGCGCTAGGTCGGACGGGCGCACCGTGTGGTGCCATGTCATCGGGCTCGCTCGTGGGCCCCGGCCGGCTCGACGCCCGCCGCGGTGCCGGACTTCTAGTTCGCTGTCGCGCCGGGCTCTGCCCGGCCGCCGGAGGCGACGCGGTGGTATTCCGGCCGACCCTGCCCTCCCCTCCAGCGACCTGTTCCTTCGGGGAGTAGCCACCGAGCCGGGACCAAGCCACGAAGGTCAGCGTGTCGGGGCGGAGCGGGTCACGGCGGGCGGCACCTATGGGGCCAGCGGAGGCCGGAGGGTCGACCGGTCGCGAGGTAGCGTCGTGGCGGCCCGGTCCCGCGCCCGGCCGCAGCACCGCGATAGACCTCGCCCACCAGAACACCCCCTCTACTCGTCCCGCGCGCCCCCGACTGGGCCTCGAAGTGCTCACATTCTGGTGGCTGGGACAGCGACCCATCGCTCCCCGGTTCGTTAGGTACGAGGGAACTGGTGGGCTGTGTACAACTTTGCTGCCGAGCCGCCAAGTTATCCACAGCGGTTTTCCACAGGCACCCCCCGTTTCACGTGAAACCCCGCGTGAAACGCGGTGCCAGCCTGTGGATGACGGGGGGTGGTGATGGCCTCGGGGGCCTGTGGATAACGTGTGGATAGCCGATGCGTTGTCGAGCCGGAGCGGGCTGACCGGAGCGGGGGCGAGCGGCTGTGGCCGGCCCGGCGTACCCGAGGGTGGGCGAATCAGGTAGGGACAGCCGTGGCTCGCTCGGTTAGGGTCAGCGTCGTGCACGACACCCCTCCCTCAGTTCCCGATTTCACCTCCTGGCCCTCTTTCCCCTTCGAAGGCGACCTTCAGGTCAAGCACCTCGACGCCCCGGTCGAGGTGGAACCCCCGCGCAAGGGCGAGGGAGCTCAGGAATGCGCGGCGTGTGGTGCGCCGGACGACGCGTACATCTGGGTCGGCGAGCGTTGGCGGGTTCGGGCCATGGACCGGCCGACCGGGCTACCGATGGTGCTGATCCTGGAGGCCCGTTCCCATCTCGACCTCGGCGACCTGCCCAACCTCCTCGCCGCCGAACTGGGCGTGATGACGGTCCGGCTGGAACGGGCCATCCGCTCCCTCGACGGCGTCGCGCGGGTCCACGTCAACCGTTGGGGTGATGGGTCCGCCCACCTGCACCTGTGGTTCCTGGCCCGGCCGTACGGGCGACTCCAGCTTCGGGGCACGTTCCTGTCGCTGTGGGACTCGATCCTTCCGCCCATCTCCGAGGAACAGTGGCGGGAGAACCTGGCCCTGGTGGCCGCCTGGCTGGCCGATTTCGGCGGCCGCCCGCTGGCCGAGCCGCCCCGCATCCAGTGGCAGGCGCCGTCGAGTATCGCCGCGCAGTCGTCCGCCCCCGCCCCGGTCGAGGACGACACGATCGGGGTGATCGAAGCGGCCGAGGAGATCCCGGAGCCGGTCGGCGGGGAGGATGCCGCCGCCCCGTCGACCGACAAGCCGACCGGTGAGCCCGGACACCACTGACACCGCACAGCGGACCGACGCGAGGGAAGGCCAGGTGTGGGCAAGGCCCAGGCGCGCGCGAAAGCCAGGTGCGGGAAGGTCAGGCGCGCGGGAAGGTCAGGCGGGACGGGCGGCGGCCCGGCTCACCAGCGACCCGAGCAGCCGGCCGAAGTCCAGCCCGGCGGCCTGCACCGCGAGCGGCAGCAGTGACGTCTCCGTCATCCCCGGCGAGACGTTGACCTCCAGAACGTGCGGCTGGCCTTTCGCGTCCACGATGAGGTCAACCCGGGACAGGTCGCGCAGCCCGAGCGCGGTGTGCGCGGCCACGGCCACCTCGGCCACCGCAGCCGCGACCTCCGGGCCCAGCCGGGCAGGAGCGTGCCAGGTGGTCCGGCCGGCGGTGTACCGGGCCGCGTAGTCGTACACGCCGTTGCGGGGCACGATCTCCACGGCGGGCAGCGCCTGCGGCCCCTCCCCGAGGTCGACCACCGAGACGGCCACGTCCATCCCGGGGACGTACCGCTCGACGAGCGCCGTCGAGTCGTACGCGAAACAGCCGACCATCGCGGCCGGCAGCGACGCCGCCTCCCGGACCACGGCGGCGCCCAGCCCGGAACCGCCCTGCGCCGGCTTCACCATCAGCGGCAGGCCCAGCCGGTCGACGATCCTGTCCAGCACCGCCACCGCGCCCAGCTCGGAGAATCGGTCGTGCGGCAGCGCCACCCAGTCGGGGGTGGGGATGCCGGCCTCCCGAAGCACCGCCTTGGCCGACGGCTTGTCCCACGCCAGCCGGGACGCGCGGGCGTCACAGCCGACGTACGGGACGTCGCAGAGGTCGAGCACGCCGCGCAGCGAGCCGTCCTCGCCGGTGGCGCCGTGCAGGGCGATCACCACGGCGTCGGGCGGGTCGGCGACCAGCGCCGGCAGCAGGGCGATGTCGGCGTCCCGCAGCTCCGCCTCCACCCCGACGGCCCGGAGCGCGTCGAGCACCCGGCGGCCGGACCGGAGGGAGACGTCCCGCTCGTAGGAGAGCCCACCGGCGAGCACCAGCACGTGAGGCTCGGCGGCGGGGTCGGTCACGGTGATGCGCTCGGCAGGGGTCGAAGCCATGCCGGAATCATGCCAAGTCGGGTCCCGGCGCGTCCGCGCCGGCCTGCCCGCGTCGCACCTCGGGACGGTTGACCGTGCCGAACACCCGGCGCATGGCGATGTCCTGCTCCATCACGCCGGCCAGCCGCCGTACGCCCTCCCGGATCCGCTCGGGTGACGGGAAGGAGAAGTTCAGCCGCATGTTGCCGGTGCCGGTGCCGTCGGCGTAGAAGCCGGTGCCGGGCACGTACGCCACCCGGGCCGCGATGGCCCGTGGCATCATCGCCTTCGAGTCGAGGCCCTCGGGCAGCGTCGCCCAGACGAACAGGCCCCCGGCGGGCTTGGTCCAGGTGGTGCCGGCGGGCATCAGGTCGTCCAGGGCCGCCAGCATCGCGTCCCGGCGCTCTCGGTAGACCTCCCGGTAGACCTTGAGCTGCTCCCGCCACGGCATCGTGCCCAGGTAGGTCGAGACGGCGGCCTGGGCGTACCCGCTGGGGCAGAGGATCTGTGCCTCGTTGGCGATCACCAGCTTGTCGCGCACGGCGTGCGGGGCCAGGATCCAGCCCACCCGCAACCCCGGGGCGAAGGTCTTGGAGAAGGTGCTCAGGTAGAACACCCCGTCGCGGCGGCGGGCCCGCAGCGGGCGCGGGGCGTCGCCCTCGAAACCGAGCTGACCGTACGGGTCGTCCTCGACCACCAGCAGGCCGGCGCGTTCGCAGATGTCGAGCACCCGTTCGCGTCGTTCCTCGCTGAGCGTCACGCCCGTCGGGTTCTGGTACGTCGGGATCGTGTAGAGGAACTTCACCCGCCGGCCGGCGCGGGCCAACTCCGCGACGGCGGCCTCCAGCGCCTCCGGGATCAGCCCGTCGTCGTCCATCGGCACGTGCACCACCTGGGCCTGGGCGGCCTGGAACACCCCGAGCGCGCCGACGTAGGTCGGCCCCTCGGCGAGCACCACGTCACCCGGGTCGAGGAAGAGCCGGGCCACCAGGTCGAGCGCCTGCTGGCCGCCGACGGTGACCACCACGTCCTCCGGCGACGCCCCGCAGGCCGCGTCGATGCCGGAGAGGGTCATCACCTCGCAGATCCGTTCGCGCAGCTCCAGGGTGCCCTGGCCGATGCCGTACTGGAGGGTGGTGGCCCCGTGTTCGGAGCCGAGCCGGCCGAGCATCTCGCCCACCGCGTCCAGCGGCAGGGCGGCGATGTAGGGTGCGCCTCCGGCGAGGGAGACCACCTCCGGCCGGCTGGCCACCGCGAACAGCGCACGGATCTCCGAGGCGGTCATGCCCCGGACGCGCCGGGCGTACCGGTCGGTGTAGTCGTCGAGCGTCGTGCCGGTCATGACATCACCTCGATCGCGTGTCGGGCGGCTCCCGCCTGCCCGGATTACCCGGGACGCCGCAGACCATGGCGGCACGGGACGCAGATGCCCGATGGTAGTCCGGTTGGCGACGATCGGTGCCACGACGTGACCCCCGAGTCCACATCCCGGACCGGTGGACCGGCCGGCGGGACACCCCGGGTGCATTCGCGCGTCCCCTCCCGTAGCGTCGTCAGTCGGCGTACGATCGCTCGTCGGGGGCCCGAGGCGGCGTCGTTGCGCGCCGGTCTCGCCTCCGAGCCTATTGTGGGGATGCGCCAATGTCGCGACGTCTGGTCAGCTTGACCCTCGACACCCTCGAAGACCTGCCCCGCACCTGCCGGCAGTGCGTCTACTGGGAGCTTGATCCGGTGTCCGCCGACCGAGCCTGCGCGGCTGGTGACCCGGGGCTGGAGAAGGAGGCCTGGGTCTCCCAGACACTGCTGGAGTGGGGCTCCTGCGGCAAGCTCGCGTACGTCGACGGCATGCCCGCCGGCTTCGTCATGTACGCGCCGCCGGCGTACGTGCCCCGCGCGATGGCGTTCCCGACCTCGCCCGTCTCCGCCGACGCGGCGCTGCTGATGACCGCGTACGTGGTCGCTCCCTTCGCCGGTGGCGGGCTCGGCCGGATGCTCGTACAGGGCGTGGCCCGGGACCTCACCAAGCGGGGGATCAAGGCGATCGAGGCGTTCGGCGACGCGAAGTACGGCGACGACGGCGACCCGCCCGGCAGCTGTGTCGCCCCCGCCGACTACTTCCTCTCGGTGGGCTTCAAGACGGTTCGCCCGCACCCGCGCTATCCCCGGCTGCGGTTGGAACTGCGGACCGCGCTGAGCTGGAAGTCCGACGTCGAGTACGCCCTGGAGAAGCTGCTCGGCTCGATGAGCCCGGAGACCCTGCTCCGGCCGGTCCGGCCCGCCCCGGCCACCCGTTCCACCAGCGGCTGACGCCGCACCAACGCGGTCACCGCCGCGCGGACGTCCCGGCCGGTCGGGAATCGTGCAGGCGGACGTCCGGGGCCGGCCCCGCTCAAGTGCTCGGGCAGCGGATCGGCCGGGATCAGGCAGTCGCCACCCGGCCGGCCGCGACCGCCGCCCGCAGCTCGCTGACGTCGATCGAGCCGGTGGGCACGTCCCGTTCGACCGGGAAGTACATCCGCTGGACGGCGGCCACGATCGCCTCGACGATCCGGTCCCGGAAGCACGGGTCGATCAGCCGCCCACGGTCCGCCGGGGAGGTCAGGTAGCCCACCTCCACCCGTACCGCCGGCATCCGGGTCAGCCGGAGCAGGTCCCACGTCTTGGCGTGGGTCCGGCAGTCCCGCAGCCCCGTCCGGGCCACGATCTCCCGCTGTACCAGCCCGGCCAGCCGCTCACCGGTGGCCGAGGTGACCCCGTTGTCGGTGCCGTAGTGGTAGGTCGCCACGCCCTCGGCCTCCGGATTGGCGTGCCCGTCGGTGTGCAGCGAGATGAACACGTCCGCGCCCAGGGAGTTGGCCAGCTGCGCCCGTTCCACGTCGGGCAGGCAGCTCCCCGGCGCCGGCCCCCGGGTCAGCTGCACCCGCACCCCGGAAGCGGCGAGCCGCCCCTCCAGCCTGCTGGCCAGGTCGTGTACCAGGTCGGACTCGGTCCAGCGCAGTGGTCCGTCCGGCACCACCACCCCCGGATCGGTGCCGCCGTGCCCCGGGTCGATGACCACGATCCGGCCGACCAGGGCCGGGCCGGTCTGCCGGATCGCGTCGGACTCGCGCAGCCACTGCGGCCGTCCGCCCACCACCTTGCGCCCCAGGCGACGCAGCGCCCCCATGGTGTACGGGCCGCAGGAGCCGTCGGGCTTGAGCCCCATCTCCCGCTGGAACTGGGCCACCGCCCGGGAGGTGCGCACGCCGTAGATGGCGTCGGCGCGACCCACGTCGTACCCCATCTCCAGCAGGCGTTCCTGCAACGATCGGACGTCCTCGCCGATCAGTGGCTCCGGCACCGCGTGGTACAGGGTCCGCGCGCCGAGCCGCCAGCGGGCGGCGTCCAGAGCGCGCCACGTCTCCGCGCCGACCCGCCCGTCCACGCTGAGCCCCCGGGACTGCTGGAACGCCCGGACCGCGCGCTCGGTCGCGGCGTCGAAATCGTCGTCGTCGCCCGTGGGCGCCGAGGGGAGCAGGTCGAGGCCGGTCAGCACACCGCGGATCTCGGTCACCGCCGGTCCCCGGTCACCGGGTCGGATCGGACGCACGCTCGACCCCCTTCGCACGGTTGCCGGCCGGTCGTCCCGCGACGCCGGAGGCGGGCCTACGACCCGGACGGCGACGGGGCGCGGCGTGGCCGACCACCGGACGCCCCCTGGTTGAGGCTATGCGGTCCGGCCCGTCGAGGTGCCGTGTCCGCGCAGGTCAAGGGCCGGAAACCCGAAACCCCCGCACCCGGGAGGGGTGCGGGGGTTTCGGAACGCGTCGGTCAGAGCGCGGACTGGATCAGCTTGACCAGCTCGCCCTTCGGCTTGGCGCCGGCGATGGACCGGACCGGCTCGCCGTCCTTGAAGACGGTCAGGGTCGGCACGGACATCACCCGGTAGGCGCGGGCCGTCTCCGGGTTCTCGTCGATGTTGAGCTTCACGATGCTGATCTGGTCGCCCATCTCGCCGGCGATCTCCTCCAGCAGCGGCGAAACCTTGCGGCACGGCGCGCACCACTCGGCCCAGAAGTCGACGAGCACCGGTTTGTCAGACTTCAACACGTCGACGGCGAAGCTCGCGTCGGTGACCGCCTTTGTCGCTCCCACTATGACTCTCCTCCAGAACTGCGGTTCGACTCATTCGTCGTTCGGTGCAACGCCGCGCCGGCGTCGCTGGTGCTGCCGGCTCAGGGCTGGATCGTGGCGATGAAGCGCTCGGCGTCCAGGGCGGCGGCGCAGCCCGTGCCGGCGGCGGTGATCGCCTGCCGGTAGGTGTGGTCGACCACGTCACCGGCCGCGAACACGCCCGGGATGCTGGTCCGGGTGCTCGGGGCCTGCACCTTCACGTAGCCCTCGTCGTCCAGCTCGACCTGGTCGCGGAACAGCTCGCTGCGCGGGTCGTGACCGATCGCCACGAAGACGCCGGTCACGTCGAGAACCTTGCTCTCCCCGCTGTGCACGTTGCGGACCCGTACGCCGGTGACCTTGCCGTCGGCGCCGAGGACCTCCTCGACCACCGAGTTCCACTCGGTCTTGATCTTGTCGTTGCTTAGCGCCCGATCGGCCATGATCTTGCTGGCCCGGAACGAGTCGCGCCGGTGGATGATGGTGACCGACTCGGCGAACCGGGTGAGGAAGCTGGCCTCCTCCATCGCCGAGTCACCGCCGCCAACCACCACGATGTGCTGGTTGCGGAAGAAGAAGCCGTCACAGGTGGCACAGGACGAGACGCCGTGGCCGAGGTACTCCTGCTCACCCGGCACGCCCAGAGGACGCCAGGCCGAACCGGTGGAGAGGATGACAGCCTTGGCCCGGTATGCGGTCTCGCCGACCCAGACGGTGCTCACCGCGTCGGAGCCGACGCTGCCGGTGTCCTTCAGCTCGACCCGGGTCACGTCGTCGGTGAGGAACTCGGCCCCGAACCGCTCGGCCTGCTTGCGCATGTTGTCCATCAGCTCGGGGCCGAGGATGCCGTCGGCGAACCCGGGGAAGTTCTCCACCTCGGTCGTCGTCATCAGTGCGCCACCGGACTGCACGCCCTCGATGATCAGGGGCTTGAGGTTGGCGCGCGCGGCATAGACCGCCGCCGTGTAGCCGGCCGGCCCGGAGCCGATGATGATCAGGTTGCGGACCTCGTCCACTGCCGTCTCCCGATGTGTGTGGTCGCCATCGGCGCGCACACCGATGTCGGTCTGAGTGCCGCCGCCACGCGGACGCCGGCTCCTGACTTGCAGAACGCCATCGTACGAAGTGGGGATTCCCGAGCCGGTCATCCGGTGGGTCAGGTCACGTGGAAGGACGGCAACGCCGATTCCGGCTCGCCGGGCCCGGCCGGTCACGCCGGCCGGCGCACCGCGACCTCACCCTACCCGCGCCCGGTAGCGGGTGTCGGCCCCGGATCCGGGTACGCCGCACTCCGGGCCGCTGACCCACGCCCAGCTCGCCCCGGAGGGGTCGACGAAGCGCACCACCAGCGCCGGGTCGCCCCGGAAACGGGCGTAGTCGACCAGGTCGACGGTGAGCGGACCGGCCCCGTGCTCGGTGCTGACCGCCGCGAGGCAGGAGTCCAGGGCGCTCCGTGTGGTGAGCCGGTAGAGGCCATCAACCGCCGGGAGGCGTCCCCCCTCGACGGCCGGCGGCCCCGCCGATCCCTGCCCCAACGACTTGGCCGGCCCGGTCGGCGGCCCGCCGGGGGCCCCGGCGGCCAGGGCCTCCGGCGTCCAGTCGGTGCCGCTGCGCTGCGGGGTGCCGGCCGCACGGAACGATTCTTGCGCGCCCCGCACAGCCCCGGCGGGTTCGCTCGCCGCGGTGGTCGACGCGCTGTCGGACTGCGTGGTTTCGGTGACGAACCGGTTGAGCCCCAGCCCGATGGCGAACACCGACGCCGTGGCCAGCGCCACCGGCCCGGCGATCCGGGCCCAGCGTCGTCCGCGCCGGCCGGGACCGGCGGTCCCGGTACGCCCGGTCGTCGGCCCTGACCCGCCGGCGGGCCGGCGTGAGCCGCCCGACGGCTGGGTCGGGACCAGCGCGGGCAGCACGCCGGTCGCGCGGTCGGGGTCGGCCCGGTCCGTGGCGTCCGGCACGGTGGAGGGGGCGGTGGGCGTGCCCGGGCCGGCGCCGGCCAGCGCGGCGGCGATCCGGTCGGCGACCGCGAGCGGCATCTCGGGGGTCGGACCGGCCCAGGCCGCGAGGTCCTCACCGACCCGGGCCAGGGCCGGCACCAACGCGTCGTGGGCCTCGGCCCAGGCCGGGTCCTGCTCGACCAGCCGGGCCACGACCGCCTCGTCCGGCGTGCTGTCGAGCGCACCGCCGAGGTAGTCGGCGAGCAGGTCGTGGTCGACCTCCCTGAACCCCCCGGCCGTCACGATTCCTCCTGGTTGGCGTCGCGCCGGGAGTGCCCCGACCCAGATCGGACGCCCCCCGCCTGCCGAGGGTTCCCCCGGGTGACGACGGGCACGTCCGGCCCGGCCACGCTCCCGCCGTCGGGTGCGGCGGCGTCCCGGCCGCGCGTCCCCGCCCGCCCGTCCTGCGGCGGGGCGACCCGCCCGGACCGGAGGTTCGGGCGCTCGTCGGTCGTCCCACTGGGGACGACGCCCGTTCGCAGGTGGCCGAGGGCCACGGCGAGGCGGGCGCGACCCCGGGCGCAGCGGCTCTTGACCGTTCCTTCGGCGACGTCGAGGATCCGGGCCACCTCGGCGACGGGGTAGCCCTGCACGTCCACCAGCACCAACGCGGCCCGCTGCTCGACCGGCAGTTCGGCGAGGGCCTGGCGGACCACCAGAGCGGTGTCGTGGTCCTGGACTGGGGCGGCCGGCTCCACCCCGCCGGTCGACGGGCCGTCGTCGGGGCCGTACGTCCCGTCCGGCAGCGGAACGGTCGGGTGCGCCTGCCGGCGACGGATCCGGTCCAGGCAGGCGTTCACCACGATCCGGTGCAGCCAGGTGGTGACAGCGGAATCGCCCCGGAAACGGGCTGCCGCGCGATGGGCGGAGAGCAGCGCGTCCTGGAGCGCGTCGGCGGCCTCCTCTCGGTCGCCGATCGTCCGCAGGGCCACCGCCCAGAGCCGGTCCCGGTGCCGGTGGAAGAGCTCGGTGAAGGCGTACCTGTCTCCGGCGACGTGGGCGCGGAGCAGTTCCACGTCGCTCGGCCCGATGCCCGGGACGGAGCCGGTCGGAACAGCGACCGGCGGACGGCGCTGGCCGTCCACCGGTACGTCTGTGGTCCGCTCGCCGTGGCCGTCCATCACCACGCCCGCCCCGGGCGGCGACCCGTCGACGGTCGTCGGTTCACGACCCCTGGACCGTGATCTCCTGGACCTCGACCTGGTAGCCCCGGTCGTTCGAGGGCAGCTCGGTGAGCCAGAACAGCAGGAAGCGGTACTTCGCGTCGGCGTCGAATCCGTTGAAGGTCATGGTGGTGCCGTCGTGCTCCTCGAACGGCTGCCCGACCGGATTCTTCTTGTAGCTCGTGAACAGCGACTTGTCGCCGGCCGAGGTGGAGGGCGGGTCGGTCGTGCCGGCGAAGAGCTGGGCGGATGCCCCGGTGGCGGAGAGGTTCACCTGCACCGACTTGACCGTGCGCTCCTCGCCGAGGTCGATCCATACCCCCATGCCGCTCTTGCGGTTGCCAAACTTCGACTGGGTGTAGGTGTCGGTCTCCCAGCCCTCGTCCTGGTTGCCGTCGATCACCTTCTCGGCGCCGCCCAGCTCGTCGCGGAGCTTGCTGTCCGGGTCGATGATGCGCACGTCGCTCGGCGAGAGCTTGCGCGTGGCGGCGGGGGCCGCCTCGCTGGGCGGGGCGCTGCTGGACGGCCGGGCCACCGGCTCGGTCTGCGGGGGCTCGTCGTCCCCGCCCAGGGCGCTGATCCCGATGAGCAGGCCGACCAGGGCGACCGCCAGCAGGCCGGCGATGCCGATGGCGACCTTCCGGCCGCCCACCGACGCCAGCGGGGACGGCTCGTCGCCGGTCTCCGCGGCGAACCGCAGCGGCCCGGCCGGCTCCAGGTACGACTCCTCCTCGATCGGAATGTCGAGCCGGCCCAGTTCGGCCGCGAGCACGTCCGATGGGGGTGGGGCGATCCCGGCGTCGAGCAGATCCATCGTCAGGTCGTCGAGGTAGGCCGGCACGCCGGCGCGGACCTGCCTCGGCGCGGCGATCGCTCCGCTGGCGTCGCGGACGGCGTCCGGGATGGCGGCCCGGCCGTGCCCGGCGGTGGCGCCGTGCAGCGGAGCCTCGGCGTGCGGCCAGTGTCCGGTCAGGGCGAAGTAGAGGATGCCGCCGATCGCCCGGACATCGTTGTTCTGGCTGTCGGCGCCGTCGGTGCGGGCGTCGGCCAGCACCACCCGGCCCTCTTCGCTGATCATCACGGTGCCGGGGTGCATGTTGCCGTGCACCATGCCGGTGGCGTGCACGGCGGCCAGCGCACTGGCCACCGCGTTGCCGATCGCGGTCGTCCGGCCCGGGTCGAGGGGGCCGTCCGCGACCATCTCCCGAAGGGACTGCCCGTCCACCCACTCGCGGACCACGTACGCCCGCTCGGCCTCGTCGATGGCGTCGTAGACGCCGACCAGATTCGGGTGGATCACCCGGCTGGCCGCGACGGCTGCCTGGAGCATCTCGGTGGCCGAGTCGCCGCCTGGGTAGCGCAGCACGACCGCGACGGGACGGCGCAGCACGACGTCGACTCCGCGCCACACCAGCCGGCCGGCGCTGTCATTGTTGATGTGCTCGACCAGCTCGTACCGCTCGGCGAGGATTTCACCCGCCGTGGGAGCACCGAAGGTCATGATCGGCGGCGCGCTCTCCGCTGCCTCCTGACCCTCGCCGACCTGGGTCACCCGTCCTCCCTCGGTGATCGTGTCGATCGATGGACCCGCGCTGCTGGGCATGTGGCTTCCCGCTCTGCCTGTTGAGGAACCGGCCGACGGTGCCGACGTGGAACGCCTGGCTCAGCCGTACCCGTCGAGAGCGACCTTACCCGGGTTGCCCGTCTCGCCGACATGTCATCTTCCCGCCGTACCCGGCGGAGGTGCCGGGACATGCCGGACTCGTCCGGTTACGGCCGTTGTCGGCCGCGTTGCTGGCACATGTACTGGCCAATCTAGAGGTTGACCGCAAGTAGTCGTCGCAGGGGCCATGCCGGTGTGGCGGGCCGGTTCCGCCGCCCGGATTCCCCACCCAACGGCTCGCCATGCTCAACCTTTCGGCTGGTTGTCCACAGGCACTTACGGTCGCTGACCCGCGAATCGCTGAGTTATCCACAGGTGTATCCCCAGCCTGGTGATCCCCAGTCACCCTGCGTGCCAGCCGGGGCCGGGCACCTGCCGGTCGGACCCGGCGTGGCCCCGGGTCAGCGCCCGATCCGGCTGCGGACCATCCCGATCACCTCGGTGATCTCCCTGATCCGCAGCACCATGGCCAGCCCCAGGTACGTCCCACCGATGGCCGCGCCGCCGACCACGATCTGCACCGCCGACTGGACCAGGGTGGGTGCGTCGTCGCCCGGCAGCAGCTTCACTACCAGCAACCCGACGACGGTGGCCCCGGCGGCGGCGACGGCCACCCGCACGAACGTGCCGCTGATCTGCCCCATCCCGATCCGCCCCACCCGGCCGCGCAGCAGCCACGCCGAGATGACGGCTGCCGCCACGTACGAGAAGGCGTTGCCGAGCATCATCCCGGCGGCGGCGAAGCTCGCCGCGAAGAGCGAAAAGAGGCCGATCTGTACGGCCACCCGCAGCCCCACCACCGGGATGTTGGTCAGGGCCGGGGTCCGGGTGTCCGGCAGCGCGTAGAAGGCGAAGGTGAAGAGCTGGCTGATCGCGAACGGCACCAGCGCGATGCCCGCCACGACCAGCACCGGGACGGTGTCCCGGGCGTTCTGCTCGGTGAACGCGCCGTGCTGGAACAGGGCGAAGGCGATCGGGGCGGCGAGCACCGCGTAGCAGACCCCGATCGGGGCGAGGACCGCCGTGACCGTCCGGGTGCCCCGGGACAGGTCGGCGGCGAGGTCGGCGTACCGGCCGTCGGCGGCGGCGGCGCTCATCCGGGGCATCAGCGCCGTGATGATCGATACGGCGATGATGCCGTGCGCCATCATCAACAGCAGGAAGACGTTGTTGTAGATCAGCGGGCCGGCCGCCTTCTCGCCGCTGGCCCGGCTGAGCAGGTTGAACACCACGATCAGGCCGATCTGGCTGACCGCGACGTAGCAGAACATCCAGGCACCGAGCCGGCCCAGCTCGGCGAGGCCGAGCTTGCCGAAGTCGAAGCGGAACCGCCAGCGGAAGCCGACCTTGCGCAGCGCCGGCAGCAGGCCGGCCGCCTGGATCGCCACGCCGAGCAGGGTGCCCCCGCCGACCAACAGGATGCGTCCGAACGTCATCTCGTCCGGCTCGACGATCTTCGCACCGAAGATCGCGATGTAGAGGCCGCCGGTCGCGATCACCACGATGTTGTTGAGGATCGGCGCCCACATCGGGGCGGCGAAGTGGCCCCGGGTGTTGAGGACCGCGCTGATCAGCGCGCTCAGGCCGGTGAAGAAGATCATCGGCAGCATCAGTCGGGACAGCGCGTTGACCAGGCCGCGATAGTCGCCGGTCTGCTGGTCGCTGGCGTACAGCCAGGTCAGCACCGGGGCGATCGCGACCGCGATCACCGCCGCGACGGCCAGCGCGATCACCGCCAGGGTGAGTAGCCGCTGGGCGTACGCCTGGCCCCGGTCGTCGTCGGTCTTGCGCCGGCGCACCAGCACCGGGACCAGGACGCTGGTCAGGATGCCGCCGAGCAGGAACTCGTAGACCATCCCCGGGAAGATCTGCGCCGTGGTGTAGGCGTCGCCGACCAGGGCACCACCCAGCGCAGCGGTGAGCACGAGCGTGCGCAGAAAGCCGGTGCCCCGGCTGACCAGGCTGCCGATCGCCATCACCGCGCTGTTCGTCGCGGCGCTGGTCTCCGCGACCACCTCCTGCGGGGGTGCGGTCGCCTCCACAGCGGGCTGGTTCAACGGCTCCGCGGAGATGAAGGTGGCGTCGTCGCCCGGGGGCCGGCCGCCGCCCTGCGCGGCGTTCGCGCTGCGGTACAGACCGCCGCTCATCTTCCAGCCTCCATGGGGTACGTCTCGGAGCCGGGCACCGGCCCGCACCACATGACCATAGTCAACCCCACCGCTGACCCGCGCCCGGCGGATCAGTTCCTCCACCGGCCCGATACGCTGGCGATCCCATGTCCGAAGCCTCCGCTCCCCACGCCGCTGACCGCCGCGAGCTCACCGCCGCGCAGCACAACGCCGTCGCCGAACTGCTCCGCGTCTCCCCCGTCGCCGACGAGCTGGGTCGCCGGTTCGCCAAGGCGGGCCACGAGCTGCACCTGGTGGGGGGGTCGGTACGCGACGCCCTGCTCGGTCGACTCGGCGACGACCTGGACTTCTGCACCGATGCCCACCCCGACCAGACCCTGCGGATCATCAAGGGCTGGGCCGAGTCGGTCTGGGAGACGGGCCGCGACTTCGGCACCATCGGCTGCCAGCGCGACGGGTTGCGGCTGGAGATCACCACCTTCCGCGCCGAGGCGTACGACCAGGTCAGCCGGAACCCCGTCGTCGAGTACGGCACCAACCTCGCCGACGACCTGAAGCGCCGCGACTTCACGATCAACGCGATGGCGGTCAGCCTGCCCGAACACCGGTTCACCGACCCGCACGGCGGCCTCGACGACCTCGCCGCCAAGGTGGTCCGCACCCCCGGCACCCCCGCCGAGTCGTTCGGCGACGACCCGCTGCGGATGCTGCGGGCGGCCCGGTTCGCCGCCCAGCTCCGCTTCGCCGTCCACCCGGACGTGCGCGCCGCGATGGCCCGGATGGCCGCCGACCTCGACCGGATCACCGCCGAGCGGATCCGCGACGAGTTCACCAAGCTGCTCTGCGGCGCGGACCCGATCACCGGGCTGCGGCTGCTGGTCGACACCGAGTTGGCCGACCGCTTCCTGCCCGAGCTGACCGGGCTGAAGCTGGAGATCGACGAGCACGCCCAGCACAAGGACGTCTACGAGCACACCCTCACCGTGGTCAGCAACGCCGTGTCGTACGAGACCGGCGGCTGCGACTTCGTGCTGCGGATGGCCGCGCTGATGCACGACGTCGGCAAGCCGGCCACCAAGGCGGTCGGGCCGGACGGCCGGGTCAGCTTCCACCACCACGAGGTGGTCGGCGCCCGGCTGACCAAGGCCCGGATGAAGGCCATGAAGTACCCGAAGGACGTCATCACGCAGGTGGTCAAGCTGGTCAACCTGCACCTGCGTTTCTACGGGTACGGCCGGGGCGAGTGGACGGACTCGGCGGTGCGCCGCTACGTCACCGACGCCGAAGGGCTGCTGCCCCGGCTGCACAAGCTGACCCGCTCGGACTGCACCACCCGCAACCGGCGCAAGGCCGCCGCCCTGGCGGCGGACTACGACGCGCTGGAGGAGCGGATCGCCCGGATCGAGGCCGAGGAGGACCTGGCCCGGGTCCGCCCCGACCTGGACGGCAACGCGATCATGGAACTGCTCGGCGTGCCACCGGGGCCGGTCGTCGGCCGGGCCTGGAAGCATCTGAAGGAGCTGCGCCTGGAGCGCGGCCCGCTGGACCGCGACGAGGCGGAGGCGGAGCTGCTGCGCTGGGCCCGCGAGCAGGGCATCGCCGGCTGACCGAGGGCTCCGCCGAGGGTTCCGATGGTCCATACAGTCGGGAAATTGACGCCGAGTCGGCACCGTATCGACCGATCGGCTGAGGTAATTCCCTTTGACGACCGTCCATGATGGTGCAACATCATCCAGGCCTCCTGTCCATCAGTGTGAGGCCGGAATCATCATTCCTCGGCCATCCGAGCTGGATGGTTGATGCTGCAACGGGGAGTTTTCTTTGAGAAATCGTGGCGTAATGCGCCGCTCTACGGTGGCCGGCTTCGCGCTTGCCTCCGTGACCTCCATCGTCTGCGCCACCACAGGTGGCACCGCGGTGGCCAACCCGACCACCCCGAACCCACAGGCCAGCCCGGGCGCGGTCAGCCCGGACGCCGCCGGGGGTCCGGTGCGGCCGGCCCTGACCGCTCCGAAGCGCCCGCAGGCCGGTAAAGCCGACAAGAGCGTCGTGCCGGGCCGCTACATCGTGAAGCTCAAGAACGGCAAGGCCAGCCCGAGCGTCACCCGCAGCACGGTGAAGGCCCTGGCGGAGGCCAACGGCGGTACGGTCCGGAAGGTCTTCACCGGTGCCCTGCGCGGCTACTCCGCGCAGCTCACCCCCGCCCAGGCGAGGCGCCTGGCGGCGGATCCGGGCGTCGCGTACGTCGAGCCGGTCCGCAAGTACTCCGCGAGCGACACCCAGGCCAACCCGCCCTCCTGGGGCCTGGACCGGATCGACCAGACCACCCCCGCGCTGAACAACTCGTACACGTACCCGGGGTCGGCCAGCGGCGTCACCGCGTACGTCATCGACTCCGGCATCAACATCGACCACCAGGACTTCGGTGGCCGGGCGAGCTTCGGGTTCAACGCCGTCGCCGACGGGATCGAGTCCGACTGCCTCGGGCACGGCACGCACGTGGCGGGCACCGTGGGCGGCACCACGTACGGCGTCGCCAAGGACGTCGACCTCGTCGCGGTGCGAGTGCTCAACTGCGATGGCTACGGCACGACCGAGGAGGTCGTCGCCGGAATCGACTGGGTGACCAACAACGCCCAGAAGCCGGCGGTGGCGAACATGAGCCTCGGCGGCCCGGCGGACCTGGCGCTGGACGACGCGGTCGCCGCCTCCATCGCCTCCGGCATCAGCTACACCGTCGCCGCCGGGAACGAGGCGGACGACGCCTGCTCGTACTCGCCGGCCCGGGCTGGAGCCGCGATCACCGTGGGCGCCACCGACCGGGTGGACATGATGGCCGCCTTCTCGAACTACGGCTCCTGCCTGGACACGTTCGCCCCCGGCGTCGGCATCACCTCCGCCTGGATCGGCGGCACCGACGCGCAGGAGACGATCAACGGCACGTCGATGGCCGCCCCGCACGTGGCCGGCGCCGCCGCCCTGCTCCTCGGCCAGCATTCGGGCTGGACCCCGCAGCAGGTGCGCGACGCCATCGTCACCAACGGGATCTCCGGCGCGGTGCTCGGCCCGACGGGCAGCATCGACCGGCTGCTGCACGTGAATGCGGCCCCGGTCAGCCGCAGCTCCGTCGGCCTCCGGGCCCGGGTCAACGACCTCCTCGTCTCGGCGGAGAGCAGCGGCACCAAGCCGCTGATCGCCCGTAGCGCGCTGCTCGGCGCGTGGGAGAAGTTCGACGTCGTCTCCGCCGGCAGCGGGCTGGTCGCCCTCAAGGCGAAGACCAACGGCAAGTACGTCGTGGCGGAGAGCGCCGGCACCAAGCCGCTGATCGCCCGCAGCACCGCGATCGGCCCGTGGGAGACGTTCCAGCTGTTCAACAACACCGACGGCAGCATCAGCCTCAAGGCGCAGATCAACGGCAAGTACGTCGTGGCGGAGAGCGGCGGCAACCAGCCGCTGATCGCCCGCGGCACCTCGATCGGCGCGTGGGAGAAGTTCGACTTCGAGGCACCGAACCCGATCGTCAGCATGCAGGCCAAGGTGAACGGCAAATTCGTCACGGCGGAGACCAGCGGCACCAAGCCGCTGATCGCCCGCGGCACCTCCGCCGGCGCCTGGGAGAAGTACGAGCTCGTCGACCTCGGCGGCGGGTGGGTCGCCCTCCGCGCGCTGGTCAACAACAAGTACGTGGTCGCACAGAACGGCGGCGCTGCGCCGCTGCTGGCCAATAGCACCGAGGTCATCGACGGGGAAGCCTTCTTCGTCGGCTGGCACCACCCGGACGGCACCGTCCACCTGTACTCGAACGCCAACAGCATGATCGTCACGGCCGAGGCCGGTGGCACCAAGCCGCTGATCGCCAAGAGCACCTCGGTCACCTCCGCGGAGCAGTTCACCATCGCTCTCGCCTGACAACCCCCGCACCGACCCGGCGCCCGTCGGTACCGCCCCACACCGGGGAGGTCCGGCGGGCGCCGGTTTTTCTCCCGTGCCCCGCAAACGAGGCCGGGCGGACCCGCTTGCGGGTCCGCCCGGCCTCGGCGTGACTCAGCGGTCGCCGGTGCTTCCGTCCACAGCGGCCCGGCCGCCGTGGTCGGCCGCCGCAGTGGCGTTCTGCCCTCCGCCCAGCTTGGCGAGCAGGCCGGCCAGGTCGATGCCGGTCAGGTCGGTGCCGAGCTGGAGCCCCTGCGCCACGTTGCTCGCCACCGACTTCGTCAGCGAGGACGCCCCGTCGGTGGAGATCACCGTCAGCTTGTCGATCGCGCCGATCGGCGCGCTGGCCGCCTCGACCACCTGCGGCAGCACCCGGACCAGCAGGTCCAGCACCGCCGCCTCGCCGTACGCGGCGAACGCCTCGGCCTTGCGGGCCATCGCGTCGGCCTCGGCCTGCCCCCTGGCCAGGATGGCCGCGGCCTCGGCCTGTCCCTCCCGCTCGACCGCCTCGGCGATCGCGGAGCGCCGGCGCTGCTCGGCCTCGCCCTCCTTGGCGCCCTCGATCGCGTTCGCCTCGGCCAGGGCGGCCCGGCGGGCCCGCTCGCCCTCACCGGTGAGCCGGGACTGCTCGGCGACGGCCTGCGCGGCGGCGATGGTGGCCTGCCGCTGGGCGTCGGCGTTCAGCACGGCCGCGTTGCGGGCCGCCTCGGCCTCCTGCTCCACCTTGTAACGGGCTGCGTCGGCCGGCTTGCGCACCTCGGTGTCGAGCTGGCGCTGCTTCAGCTCGGCGTTGCGCTCGGCCACCTTCTGCTGCTCGGAGAGGATCGCCTGGTCCCGTTCGGCCTGGGCGAGCGGGCCGGCTGCCGCCGACTTCGCCTTCGCGGCGTCGATCTCGGCCTGGATGGCGGCCTGCTTCAGCGACAGGTTCCGGTTCGCCTCGGCGATGGCCTCCTCGGCCAGCAGCCGCTCCTGCTCGGCCTGCTGCCGGGCCCGGGCCTCGGCGATCGAGGCGTCCTTGAGCACCCGGGCCGCCTCCGGGCGTCCCAGGTCCTGCAGGTACGACCCCTCGGCGACGATGTCCTGGAGCTGGAAGGTGTCCAGCACCAGGCCCTGGTTGGTCATCGAGTGCTCGGCCTCCTCGGCCACCGCGCTGGCGAACGCCGCCCGGTCCCGGATGACCTCCTCGACGGTGAGCCGGCCGACGATCGAGCGCAGCGCGCCGGCCAGCACCTCGCGGGTGAAGTTGTCGATCTCGTCCTGCTGGTGCAGGAAACGCTGAGCGGCGGCGCGGATCGCGTCCTCGGTGCCGCCGACCTTGACGATGGCGACGCCGTGCAGGTCGGCTCGGATGCCCTGCTTGCTCACCGCGCCCTTGATGCCGACGTCGATGCGACGGCTGGACAGGTCCAGCGACTGGATCTTCTGCACCACCGGCAGGACGAAGACCGACGCGCCGAGGACGACCTTCTGCCCGGAGTTGTCAGTGGAGCGGCCGCCGTCGGCGGTGTGCGTGGTCCGGCCCCTGCGGCCGGTGACGATGAACGCCTCGTTGGGCCCGGCGACCTTGATCCGGGAGAGCACGAAGAGGAGGAGGAAGACGACGAGGAGAACCACGCCGCCGATGGCGATGAGAAGGGGCATGCGACTTCCGCTCCGAGGGGTTAGAGGTTTCGTGGGTCCCTGCGGCAGGGCTCAGTAGGTTTCGACGTACACGCTGGTTTCACTCAGGGCCTCCACCACGAAGACCCGGGCGCCGACCGGGATCGGTTCGTCCGCGCGGGCGTTGAGCTTCACCGGCTGGCCGGCGACGCGGACCCGGACCTCGCCGTACCCGTCGACCGGAACCGGGGTCACCACCAGGCCGAGCGCGCCGATCAGGTCGTTGCGGGTCGGGGTGGGGTCGGTCCGCATGGTACGGGCCGCCCGGCTGAGCCGGACCGCGACCCAGGCCGTGGGCACCGCCGCCAGCGCGCCGCCGGCCACCGCCGCCGTGATCATCCCGGGGGTACGCCCGCCGAGCAGTTCGTTGACGATCGCGGCGCCGAAGCCGAACGCGCCGGTGAAGCCGGCGACCGCCTCGACGGACACCGGCCCGTCGACGTCGGGATGGCCGAACTGGAACAGTTCCGCGCCGAGCAGGGCCAGCGCCAGCACGGCGACGCCCGCCCCGCCGATGATCAGGAAGATGAGCGTCCCCGAGGCCATGAGCTGCACGGTAGCGCCGCCGCGCAAGGTCACCCGGCGGCCGTGGCCCACGCCTGGCGGGGGCGGTGGGGCAGGGCGCGTCAGGTGGAGGCCACGGGGCAGGGGCGCACCGCCGGAGGCGGGGCCGGTGCACGCTCAGCGCGGGGTGGCGGAGAGTTCCAGGGTGGCCACCTCGCGCGGCACGGGCTGCCGGGCCAACTCGCGTCCGGTCGGATCGGCGAGCACGTAGTCCCGGTAGCCGTACGGACGCCGGTAGAGGAGACGGTCGTCGGAGACGAAGGCGACGTCGGCCGTCGGCAGGGCCCGGAGCACCCGGCCGGTGGCAGTCTCCACCAGCAGTGGTTCGGTCTGGCCCTGCACCACCACCAGCCGGCTGTCCGGCGACCAGGCCCACGGGCCGACCGGGTCGCCGGGCACGGCCACGAACCGGGTCGGCCGGCCGTCGTCGGCGGAGAAGAGTTGCACGCCCCGGCGGGGGTGCCGCGCCGACTCGGACCGGGGGGCGAACGCGTCGGTCTGTTGGAGTGCCAACTCCCGGCCGCCCCGGGTCCAGGTGAAGAAGCAGTAGTCGGTGCAGAAGTAGCGCACGGTGTCGACGGGGTAGCGACGGAACCCGCCGTCCGTGGAGAGGACGCCGATGAACCGTCCCCCGGTCTCCTTGTCGCTGATCGTCACCACCAGCCGCCGACCGTCCGGCGACCACTGCGGCGGCCCGACGGTGAGGCCGACGCGGATCCAACTGGTCCGGCCCCGGGCCGTGTCGCCCAGTCCGATCTCCAGGGGCCGGCCGGCGTCGACGAGGGCGGCGAACGCGCCCCTCGGTGCCGGCCACACCCCGGCGTAGCCGTCGGCGCGCTGGTAGCGGTTCCGGCTCCGGTCCAGCACCCAGCCGGTGCCGTCGCGCAGGGCACTGCCGACCACCCAGTCTCCCGGCAGGACCAGTGGCGACGCCGTCCAGTTCCGACCCGGGGTCGGGAGCAGGTCCGGGCCGGGAGTCGCGCTGGCGGTCGGCTCGGGCACCGCCGGCAGGACCGGCGGGCGGTGCCGCAGCAGCACGAACGGCAGGATCACGGCGGCGACGGCGAGCAATGAGACGCTCACCACCATCGCCCGACGGCGGGTCCGCACCCGCCGGCCGCGCCGCAACGCACCGGCCGCCAGGTCTGGGACCGCACGGGCCTCGCCCGCGAGTCCGTGTAGGGCGGCCCGCAGCGCCTCCTCGGCGGACGAGTTCATCGGTTCACCTCCGGCCGGTCGGCGTGGTCGACGAAGTCGGGCACCAACTGCCGGAGCTTGGCCAGCGCCCTGGACGCCTGGCTGGCCACCGTCCCGGTCCGGCAGCCGAGCAGGGCGGCGGTCTGCTCCACGCTCAGGTCCTCCAGGTACCGCAGGGTCAGCACCGCCCGCTGCCGGGGCGGCAGCGTCAGCAGTGCGTCCCGCAGCAGCATCCGCAGATCGACGTCGTGCCCACTGTCCCGCTCAGCCGGGGGCTCGGGCAGCACGTCGACCGGCACCTCGGGCCGCCGGGAGCGGCGCCGCCAGCCGGAGACCTGGTCGTGGTACAGGATCTTCTTCACGTACGGCTCTGCGTCGCCCCGGATCCGCGGCCAGCGCGCGTACGCCTTGGCCAGCGCGTTCTGGAGCAGGTCCTCCGCGCCGTGCTGGCTGCCGGCCAGGGCGTACGCGAAGCGCAGCAGGGCCGGGCCCCGCTCGTTGACGAACGCGGTGAACTCCCCGTCGGTCACCTCAGTCACCGCCCACCTCCGATGGTCAAGACGCCCACCGGAGCCGGAATCTTGCCTCGTCGGGCGGCCTGGTCGCGGCGAGGTCGGACCGGGAGGGAAGAATGGGGGTGTGCGCTGGACCGTCCTCGACTCGCCGATCGGCGAGTTCTCCGTGGCCACCGACGACGCCGGGGTGTGCGGCGCGCACTTCGGGCGGGTGGCGGCGGCCGAGACGCCCGGTGACGAGTTGTCCGGGCGGGCTGTGGCGGAGCTGCGGGCGTACTTCGCCGGCGAGCTGACCGAGTTCACGGTGCCGGTGGCGGTGCGCCGGGGCTCCGAGTTCGAGCGGGCGGTGTGGCGGGAGATGACCCGCATCCCGTACGGGGAGACGATGACGTACGGGGCGGTGGCCAAGGCCGTGGGGGACCAGGGCGCGGCGCGGGCCGTCGGGGTGGCCTGCAACCGCAATCCGATCCCGGTGATCGTGCCCTGCCACCGGATCGTCGGCGCGGGGGCACGGCTGGTCGGCTTCGGCGGCGGCCTGCCGCGCAAGGTGAAGCTGCTGGAGCTGGAGGCCGGGGTCGCGCTGCGTCGGCTCTGGAGCTGACCGCTCGGCACCGCTCGACACTATTGCCCTTGGTGATGGCCTGACTACAATTCGGTGATCCGCTGTCGGGCGCTCGTCGCCCCGCGGGTGAACCCTGCCCTGATCGCGTAGCTGACAGTCCGAACCCGTATTTGTGAGGGGTCTGGACAGCTGATCCCACGAACAGTGGGTGGGCAGAAATCACACCACCCACCGTTACGGGAGCGCTGGTTCATGCAGCTTCACGAGCAGTTCGGCCGAAGGCTCTGCGTCTCTGTCGATGCGGAGGGCTACGGCGGGCGCGACGATCGCGCCCAGCACGACATGCAGAGGACGCTGGTCCAGCTCCTGGACGAGGCTGCCGCCCGGGCGCAGCTGGACCGGACCACCTGGATTCGGCAGGGCGTGGGGGACGAGGAACTGTCCCTCGTGCCGCTCGGACCGGACGAGCCCCGGGTGGTCGACGACTTCCCCCGGCAGTTGGACGCCGAATTGGCCCGGTTCAACCGGTCCCGGGATCCGGCGGAGCGGCTACGCCTGCGGATGGCCCTGCACACGGGCGTCGCGTACCGGGCCGACAACGGGTTCGCCGGTCAGGGCGTGGTCGTGGTGAGCAGGTTGCTGAACTCCGCGCCGATCCGCAGCGCGCTCAAGCTCGCCCGGTCGGTGAACCTGGCGCTGATCGTCTCGGACGGGGTGTTCACCGACGTGATCGGCCAGGGGCACACGACGTTGGGCGCGGACGACTTCCGTCGGGTAGAGGTGTCCGAGAAGGAGTACCGGGCCGTCGCCTGGCTCCGGGTGCTCGGTGCCGATGTGCACCGGCTCGACCTCGACGGCGCCAGCGGCGGGGCGGCCGACCAGGCCACCAACGCGAGGCCGGAAGCCCCGCGCCACCGCCCGGCGCGATCCGGCGGGGACCGCGCCGGCCTGGTGACGAACGTGTTCAACGACGAGGTGCACGCCACACACGCCACCTTCGGCATCTCCGGGGGTGTCCATGGATGACGAGGGGACAGCACCCGCCGGACCGGCCGACACCGACGACCCAGCTCCCCCGGACGGGCCGGTGGTGTCCCCGCCGGTTCCCTCCGCCGCCGGGGACGACGAGGTGGGACTCGACGACCAGCGGTACGGCGCACGCGTCATCAACAAGTTCTACGGGCAGGTGCACGCGGCACACGCCACCTTCGGGGTCTCCGGGGGCACCCTCGCGACCCCGGCGTTGGTGGGCCGGCTCCGGCCGGCGGACATCGGGCACGCGCTGCGGTACTACGCGCGGCCTTCCTGCTTCGCCACCGCGCTGGACGCGCTCCGCGGGAGCCACCTGGTCGTTCTCACGGGGGAGGAGGGCATCGGCCGGCGCGCCTCCGCCTTCGCCCTGTTGCAGGAGGCGACCGGGCTGGTCGGTGAGGTGACCGGCCTGTCGCCGGCCATGGCGCTGGCGCAGCTCGTCGAGTACGACTACCTGCGCGACCGTGGCTACGCTCTGCTGGACTGGATGGGCGAGCGCCGCGACGGCGTGGTGCAGGAGTTCGACCTGGCGCGGCTCAGCGACCGCCTGGAGAAGGCCGGCGCCTTCCTGGTGATCACCACCGAACCGCGGGCCGCCCTGCTGCGGGTGCGGGCTGGTCACGTCGTCGCCTGGCACCGCCCGGACCCGGTCACCATCCTCGAAGGCCGCCTACGGGACGGGTCCGGGTGCCCGCTGCCGGAGGCCGACCGGGCGCGGATCCGGCAGCACGCCATCGAACTCGGCCGTCCCGCCGAGGTGGTCCGGCTGCTCGACCGGCTGCCGCAGGGGGTGGAGGCGGCGCTCGACGAGGTCGAGAGGACCGCCCGACACCGGGTTGAGGAGTGGTTTAACCAGGCGTCGGGGTGGGACGAACTGCTCACCGTGGCGGCGCTGGCGTTCGCGTACGAGCTGCCGGAGCGCACGTTCGAGCGCGCGTACGCCAGGCTTCGGGAGATCGACCGCGCGGAGGCCCTCCGGACGGTGACCGTCGACACCGGGTCCGCGCGGACGCCGGCGGTGGTGATCCAGGGCCGGCGAGGGCTGCACCGCGAGGGCGGCCTCATCACCCGCCAGGACGGCACCACCCTCGACGACGACCTGGGGGACGAGCGGCGGATCGTGTTCGTCGCCGACTCGATGCGCGAGCACGTGCTGGGGGAGCTGTACGAGTGCGACTACCAGCTCTGGCAGCCGCTGCGCCTGTGGATGCACGAACTCGCCGCCATCCGGGACCTGGACACCCGGCTCCAGCTCGCGCTCGGAGTCACTCTGCTCGCGCGTAACCGGAGCGCCGCCGGGGAGGCCCGTGACCTCCTGGGCTCGTGGGCCGCCGGCAGCGCCGCCACCCGGTTCACGGCCGTGTCGACGGTGTCGTTCATGGCCGGCGACGACGTCCTCGCCCCGATGGCCCTCCGAACGGTGCTCAGCTGGACGGACGGGGCCGGCCAGAACTGCGCCGTGACGGCGGCCATGGCGCTCGGCGGGCCGCTCGGCATCCGCTACCCGACCGAGGCCGAACGCTGGCTGTGGCACCTGTCCACCCGAGGGCAGCGGATCCGGGTGATGGCGGTCCGCTCGCTCGGTCTGCTCTTCTGCGCCACCGCGGCCGACCTGGACGGCTCGATTGCCCTGCTCAAACGCCTGCTCCTCCGGCTGCGCCGAACCCTGACCGCAGCGTTCGACCTGCGCCAGCACGGCCACGCGATCGAGGCGGTGCTGGAGGTGCTCAGCGTCGCGCACCTCGACCGCGAGGAGCCGATGGTGGCGTACCTGCTCCGGCTGCGGCCCACGGCCGCCACGACGGTCGGGGCGCTCTGGGCCGAGGCGCTGCGCAGCCTGCCGCACCGGGGGCTCGCCATCGACGCGTTGCGCGCCACGTTGGAAGCGCTCGCGCGGGAGCCCGCCGCCGAGGACGCCGTCGGCCAGCTCGGCGACGCCGTACGGGCGGAACTCTCCCCCGAGGAGTGCGCGCTGCTGCGCCGCGACCTGGCGTGGGCGCTGCGGGGCCCGTTCGGGGAGGCCGACGCCTTCCGTCCGGTGGTGACCGCCCTGCTGACCGCCCTCGCCCGCACCACCCGACCTGCCCTGCGCTGATCCGTTCGTGTCGACCCTGAGGAAGGGCCAAGACTGAAATGCTCTACCCGGTCCTGAGTGAGAAGACCCTGCCCCCCGTACCCCGGCGGCTGTTCCTGTCGGCCCGCCGCAACGAAGCCGACCTGCCGCCAGTGCCGCCCGGCGGCGTCTATGTCTTCGAGGTGGGCGGCCGCCAGCGGCTCTACGGAGACCGCCACATCGACCTCACCGACGACGTGGTGGTGCACGCCGTCGCCGTCAGCGTCGTGCAGCGGCGCGCCTCCATGGTCACCTGCGAGTTCGTCATCCCCTCGATCAGCGCGGCCGACGACTTCACCATCGCGGCGACGTTCCGCTGTCAGGTGCTCGCGCCGGAGACCGTGGCCGAGTCCGGCCTGATGGATCTCTCCGCCGTGCTGTACAACCACCTGGCTCAGGACCGGGACCTGAAGAGCCTGGGCCTCAACTACCGGATCGACGACATCAACGAGGTTCGTCGGCTGGTCGACGCGCAGATCACCGCGTACTGCACCCTGGTGCCGCCGGCGGTGCGGGGGATGTCGATCGGCTTCTCCTCGGTTCTGGTGCATCCCTCGGCGGACCTGCGGGACCAGCGCCGCCGGATCCGGGACAAGGAGTGGGAGCACGAGGTCGGGCGGATCGACGTGGCCTGGGAGAACGGAGAGGTCAACCGGTACGCCGACCTGCTCTCCGCCGGGCCGGCCTCCGCCGAGGCCCTCGGGGTGGTCCGGCACGAGGTCAACGTCGGGCAGGTGGCCGAGCGGATGCGGGAGGACGAGCGGGACCGCCGCCGTCAGCTCGGCGAGACGCTCCAGATGATGGTCGACCGCGGGTACTTCGACCGCATGCCCGTCGACCCGATGCAACTGCTCGACGAGGTGGCCGGGCGCCGCATGGGGGCGAGCGAGGCGCCCGCGGTCACCGAGGGCGGACAGACCATCCCGCTCGGCGCCGGTCGGGCCGGCGGTCGCGGCGTCAGCCCCGGCGGGGACCGGTCGGAGCCGGACGCCATTCCGAGCGAGGAAGACATTGCCTGAGCACCGGAAGCGGCCAGGTCGGGAGGAGGCCGACCGGGTAAGCCGCCCCCACGGTGTCGAACCGCCCCGCCTCCTGCGTGCGCTCGCCGGAGTGGACGAGCCCCTGCTTCGCGAGGTCTGGCACGAACGTGCCCGCCACACGGCGCTGGGTGGTGTCGTGCTGGGCACCGCCCTGGTCGCCGGGTTCTCGATGTTGATGGCGATCAACCAGTCGCTGGGCGCATTCTCCGCTATGCACCTGGTGCCCGCCCTGCTCTGGGCCGTGTTCGTGCTGAACCTCGACCGGCTGCTGGTCACCAGCATGGCGGGCAACGCCCGGCGGGTCGGCTCGCTGGTGATGCGGCTCACCGTGGCGCTGATGTTCGGCTTCATCATCGCCGAGCCGCTCATCATGCGGATCTTCGAGACCGCCATCGTGCAGCACGTCCAGGACGAGCGCGGCAGGCAGCTCGACGCGCTTCGGACCAACCTGGTCAAGTGCAACGGCGAGGAGCGGGCGACCGCCGAGCGGGACGTCGTCACCGCAGAGTGCCGGGGCTTCACGCTGGCCTTCGCCGCCACGCCCGCGTCGGTCACGCGTGAGCTGGCCGGGCTGCGTGGCGAGGCGGCGGCGCTGGAGAAGACCGTCAAGCGGGACACCGACGCGCTCGCCCGGCTCCGCTCCGACGCGGTCAAGGAGTGCGTCGGGGGCGGGAGCGAGCGCGACGGCTTCACCGGACGCCGCGGGGCGGGGCCGCTGTGCCGGCAGCGCAACGCCGACGCCGAGGAGTTCGCCCGGACCCACCCGGTGGCCCAGAACGCCGCGAAGCTGGCCACCCTGCGGGGGCGCGTCGCGGACCTGGAGACCCGGCTCGGCAGGGCGGTGGCCACGTTCGAGAGGAGCCGTGAGGAGCAGATCAACGGGCGCGTCGAGGAGGAGCGCAGCCACCAGGGGGCGATCGGGTTCCTGGAGCGGCTCGACGCGCTGCACACCCTCTCCGGGCAGAGCTTCGCCCTCTTCGTCGGCACCTGGGCCATCCGGCTGTTCTTCGTGGCGATCGACTGCCTGCCGGTGGTGGTGAAGTTCTTCGGTGGAACGACCGGCTACGACGAGCTGTTCAAGATGCGCGCCGCGTCCGCCCAACGGGTCTTCGCCGAGCGCGTGGACACCGAGGAGCGGCGGGCCGTCGAGGAGTACGCGAAGGAGAGGGACGAGATCGAGCGCCGGACCCGGATGCGGCGCGACGAGCACGACCTCTCACTTCAGGAGCATCAGGTGGGCCTGACGGCCCGCCGCGGTGACGCGGTGAGTGCGTACGCGGCGGAGCTGCTGCGTGGCGGACGGGGGGTTCTGCCGCCGGAGGCTGACCGCGGCGGCGTCAACGGCCGCGCCGTGTCGGACGCCGGGCTGGTCTGACCGGTCCGACCGGCACGCGCACCGGCCGGTGACAGCACGCACGGAAGGGGGGGGGGGGGCGGCGCCCCCCCCCCCCGGGGGGGGGGGGGGGGGGGGGGCGCCCCCCCCCCCCCCCCAGTTGGGTGGCAGCTCCGCCGGGGGGGGGGCGGGGGGGGGGGGCATTCAACCCGGGGGGCTCAGTA
>NZ_JBIATC010000008.1:80863-264313 GCF_042891255.1 Micromonospora sp. NPDC001898
GCGGCCGGGGGCGCCGCCCCCGCCCCGGCCGGGACGCACGCGGCGGCGGCCCGCCGGGCCCCCCCCCCCCCCCCCCCGGGCGCGCCCCCCCCCCCCGGCGGGGCGGGGCCCCCCCCCCCCCCCCCTTCCGTGCTGTCGCTGGTCAGCGTGTCAGCGCTCGACCTCGCCCTTGATGAAGGACTCGACGGCGGCGTGCGCGTCGTGGTCGGAGTACTGCACCGGCGGGGACTTCATGAAGTACGACGAGGCCGACAGGATCGGGCCGCCGATCTTCCGGTCCAGGGCGATCTTCGCGGCCCGGACGGCGTCGATGATGACGCCGGCCGAGTTCGGCGAGTCCCACACCTCGAGCTTGAGCTCGGCGTTGAGCGGGGTGTCACCGAAGGAGCGGCCCTCCAGGCGGATGTACGCCCACTTGCGGTCGTCGAGCCACGGCACGTGGTCCGACGGGCCGATGTGCACGTCGCTCTTCTGCATCTCGTGCGGGATCTGCGAGGTGACCGACTGGGTCTTCGAGATCTTCTTCGAGACCAGCCGCTTGCGCTCCAGCATGTTCATGAAGTCCATGTTGCCGCCGAAGTTGAGCTGGTACGTGCGCAGCAGCTCGACGCCGCGGTCCTCGAAGAGCTTCGCCAGTGCGCGGTGCACGATGGTGGCACCGACCTGGCTCTTGATGTCGTCGCCGACGATCGGCAGGCCCGCGTCGGTGAACTTCTGCGCCCACGCGGGGTCGGAGGCGATGAAGACCGGCAGGGCGTTCACGAACGCGCAGCCGGCGTCGATCGCGGCCTGGGCGTAGAACTTGGCGGCCTGCTCGGAGCCGACCGGCAGGTAGCAGACGACGACGTCGACCTGCGCGTCGCGCAGCGTCTGCGTCACGTCGACCGGAGCGGCGTCCGACTCCTCGACGATCTCGCGGTAGTACTGGCCCAGGCCGTCGAAGGTCGGACCGCGCTGCACGCTGACGCCGGTCGGCGGCACGTCGCAGAGCTTGATGGTGTTGTTCTCGCTGGCGACGATCGCCTCCGCGAGGTCCATGCCCACCTTCTTGGCGTCCACGTCGAACGCCGCGACGAACTCCACGTCCGAGACGTGGTAGTCGCCGAAGGTGACGTGCATGAGACCCGGGACGCGGTCGTTCGGGTCGGCGTTGCGGTAGTACTCCACGCCCTGCACGAGGGACGAGGCGCAGTTTCCGACACCGACGATGGCGACGCGGACGGAGCCCATAGCGTCTGCCTCCTTCTTCTTCATCACGGCCGCTCTTTCCTGGACTCTCCAGGCGGAGGCGGGCTGTCGTTATCTCGTCGGCCGCCAACCGTCCCGGCTCGCGGGACCGTCGGGGCACGGCCGGAGCGCTCATTGGCGATGAGCTCCTCCAGCCAGCGGACCTCGCGCTCACAGGCGTCGAGACCGTGGCGTTGCAGTTCCAGGGTGTACGCGTCGAGGCGCTCGGCCGCCCGGCCCAGCACGTCGCGAAGACCCTCGCGACGCTCCTCGATCTTTCGGCGGCGACCCTCCAGGATGCGGAGTCGGGTCGCCTGGTCAGTGCGGGCGAAGAACGCGAAGTGCACACCGAAGCCCGTGTCGTCGTACGTCTCGGGACCGGCCTGCCCGATGAGCTGGGCGAAGCGTTCCTTGCCCTCGGCAGTGATCTTGTAGACCACCCGACCTCGCCGGCTGGTCAGCGCGGGAACCTCCTCGGCGGTCGCCGGGGTCTCGGCGGCTTCGGTGATCCATCCTGCCGCCTGCAACCTGCGTAGCGTCGGGTAGAGCGAGCCGTAGCTGATCGCCGCCCGGATCGCGCCCAACTTGGCCGCGAGCTCCTTGCGGAGCTCGTAGCCGTGCATCGGGGACTCCTGGAGGAGGCCGAGGATGGCGAGTTCGAGCACGGGCCACCCCTTCTTACCCCTGATGCGTGGGCGTAACCACCGCGATGTATCGGACCGATACATCGCACGTTAGCGGCTCACCCAGGATCAGGGCAAACCCTTCGGAGCGAGTTCCCGGGTTGACGGAATGTGACGGTGGTCGCCTCGTCGGGCCCGACGGCGTACCCTTCTCCGCATGCGTACGCAGCGCCAGGTGGTCGACTACTCGCTCCGGAAGCGTGCGGTGCTGCGTGAACTCCTCGCCGGCCGGGTCGGCACGTACGACGTCTGCGACGCCTCCCCGTACCTGAAGAACGCCGCCCGGTTCCACGGGGAACCGACCGAGGACCGCTGCCCGATCTGCCGCAGCGAGAACCTCACCCACGTCCACTACATTTACGGGGACGAGCTCAAGCAGTCCGCCGGGCAGGCGCGTACTCTGACCGAGTTGCCCGTCCTGGCGATGACGCTGCGTGAGTTCCAGGTCTTCGTGGTGGAGGTGTGCCTCGGCTGCGACTGGAACCACCTCGTCGAGCAGTACCTGCTCGGCCGGGACGGGCTGGCCGGTGACACGGAGGCCGGGGCGGAGCAGGGCGCGGTGGGCGGCTCGGCCGCGGGTGCCGGTCCGGCCGTTCGGCGGAGGCGAGAGGCGCAACGGTGAATCCAGCTGGTTCGGTTGACCCGGGGTGGAGAAGACGGGACGACCGACAGCCCTTTGGCCTGATTGGCCCGATTGATCCTGAAGTAACGTCCCCGCCCCGACACGCTCGGGCGGGGATCTCGCGTGTTTCAGCTCACGGCAACCCGGTGGCGGCGCGATGGCGTCCCACCGCGACCGGCAGGGTGTGAGGAATGAACTCGTACGGCGATCCCAGCTCCTCGCGCGGGCGGGCCCAGATCCCGGGCGCCAACGGCGACCCAGGCACGGCCGACGCGCACGCCCGCGGCGACGACGCCCGAGGCAACGGCTGGTCACCAGAGGGTACGGCACAGGGCGGCCGTGCCCCGGTCGCGCCCCGGGGCGCCGGTGGACGCGCCTCGGTGGGCGGCTCGGCATCCGTGCCGCCGCCGCGCGGCGGTGTCGCCGGCTCCGCCTCGGTGGGGTCCGCCTCGGTCGGGCGCGCGGGTGCGGGCCGGGCCTCGGTGCCGGTCCCCGGCGCCCCGGCGGCCGGGCGGGCCGGCGCGGGTCGCGCCTCGGTGCCCGTCTCCCCGGCGCCCGGCGGCGCCCCGGCCGGACGGGCCCCGGTCGGGGTCGGCTCCGCCGGGCGGGCGAGCGTCGGGTCCGCGGCCGTGGGCGGGCTCGCCGGCCGGGCGACCGTCGGCCGGGCCGGGGTGGCGCCGGTCTCCGGCGGCGGTGCGGGCGGGCCGGGGGGCCCCGGCGGGCCCACCGGGCCGGGGCGGGGAGGTCGTGGCGGTCGCGGCGCGGGCGACCCGAACACGATCGCGCGGGCGAAGAAGCGTCGCCGGATCAACGTGCTGATCGCCAGCTTCGCGATCTTCATCATGCTGGCCGGTATCGGCGTCGTCGGCTTCACCTACTACTCGACCACGGTCGTGCTGCCCGAGCAGTTGCCGCTGCCGCTGTCCACCACGGTGTACGCCAAGGACAACAAGACGGTCCTGGCCAAGCTCGGCGACCAGAACCGGCAGCTCGTCAAGATCGACGAGATCCCGAAGTACGTGCAGGACGCGGTGGCCGCGGCGGAGGACCAGAGCTTCTACGAGCACTCCGGCGTCGACTACAAGGGCATCGCCCGGGCCGCATGGAACAACCTCTCCAACGAGGACAAGCAGGGTGCCTCGACCATCACCCAGCAGTACGCCCGCAACGCCTACGCGAGCCTGAAGGACAACACGTACGCCCGGAAGGTCAAGGAGGCGATCCTCGCCTCCAAGCTCAGCGAGGACTACACCAAGGCTGAGATCATGGAGCACTACCTGAACGTGATCTACTTCGGGCGCGGCGCGTACGGCATCGAGGCGGCGGCGCAGACCTACTTCGGGGTGCCGACCAAGAAGCTCTCCGTGGCCCAGGCCGCGGTGCTCGCCGCGTTGATCAAGCAGCCGGTTGCCAGCGAGACCCACAAGGGTTACGACCCGGCTGTCAACCCGGGCGACGCGCGGTTGCGGTGGACCTACGTGCTCGACGGCATGGCCGCCAAGGGCTGGATCAACGCCCCGAACAAGCCACAACGACCGACCGACGCGCAGTACCCGAAGACGCTCAGCCCGAAGGCCGCAGGCTCGGCCGCGTTCGGCGTGAACACCTCCCGCGGCAACGTGATCAACTACGTCCGCGAGGAGATGGAGCAGTGGGGCATCTGCTCCAACTCAGGGGCGGCCGGCAAGATCAGCTGCGGAGACGCGCTGCGTGAGGACGGCTACCGGATCCAGACCACGATCGACCCGAAGCTCCAGGGCGCGGCGGAGAACACCGCGATGCGGGCCAAGAAGAACTCGGAGCTGGCCGATCAGCCGAAGAACCTGATGGCAGCGGTGGTCTCGATCGAGCCGAAGACCGGCCGGGTGCTCGCCTACTACGGCGGCGACAGCGGCGCGGACTTCGACTACGCCGGCAAGAACACCGATTCCGCCGGCAACCTGACCGGTGGCCACGCCCCGGGCTCGTCGTTCAAGGTCTACACGCTGGCCGCCGCGATCACCGCCGGCATCTCCGTGAAGTCGCACTGGGACGCCACCCCGTTCAAGCCGGAGGGCTTCAAGAACGAGGTGCAGAACGCGGGCCGGGGCGCCGGCGTCTGTAAGAAGTGGTGCACCCTGGAGGAGTCCACGGTCAAGTCGTACAACGTGCCGTTCTTCCACGTCACCGAGAAGATCGGCCCGGACAAGGTGGTCGAAATGGCCCGCGCGGCCGGCGTGACCACCATGTGGACCACCTCCGACAACCCGCCGAAGCCGATCGACCTGACCAAGAAGAAGGGCGAGGACGTCGCCCCCGAGCCCTTCTACCACGTGATCGGCTACGGCCAGTACCCGGTGACGGTGCTCGACCACGCCAACGGCCTGGCCACCCTCGCGAACGACGGCAAGTACAACAAGGCCCACTTCGTGATGAAGGTCGAGAAGCAGAACGTGGACACCGGCAAGTGGGAGGTGATCAAGGGGGAGAAGCTCAATCCCAATCCCCCGCAGCGGATCCGCGCGGACGTGGCCAAGGAGGTCACCAGCGTCCTCAAGCAGATCCCCGCTCCCAACGGCCGGTCGTTGGCGAACGGCCGGGAGGCGGCGGGCAAGACCGGCACCTGGGAATACGACAGCAAGGACAACGCCCACGCCTGGATGGTCGGCTACACCCCGCAGCTCGCCACCGCGGTCTGGGTCGGCAGCAAGGACCCGAGGAAGCCGCAGATCAGGGACAAGAACGGCGAGGACATCGGCGGCTCCAAGCTCCCCGGCGCCATCTGGCAGCGGTACATGAACGCCGCGCTCGACGGCGAGAAAAGGGAGAGCCTGCCCTCGGTCACCGGGATGGGCGACCCGGACGCCGGCAACGGCACCGAGCCGCCGCCCCCGCCCACGCCCCCGACCCAGCCCCAGCAGCCCCCCTGCGACCCGCTGAACCCTCTCTGCCCGCAGACCCCCGTGAACCCGGGCAACCCGGGGCCGGGCAACCCGGGGCCGGGCAACCCGGGCACTACCGACCCCCGGCCGAGGAACGACAACGGCGGCAACGGTGGCGGGCTGTTGCCCACCGTCGCGCCCCGCACCCGCGAGTGAGCGGACTGGGCTGAGCATCGCCGCCGCCGGCGGCCGGACACCACGTCCGGCCGCCGGCGGCGTTTCGCGTACCGGAATGTTCGCGCCTGGGCGGGACGCGGAGGCCATCGGTACGGGATGATTCCTGTCCATGAGCACCCAGTCGACGACAGACATCGACGATGCCGGGGCCAGCGACCACCCGTCCCGGTCGGACGGATTCGTCCGCGGCGCCTCGGAGTTGATCGGCGGCCCGCTGGGCGACCACGCGGTCGCGCTGGACCGGCCCGCCGGCCGCGAGAGCCGGTTCTGGACGGCCACCCGGATCGTGTTGGCCCTGGCCTGCCTGACCCTCGCGCTGCACTGGGTGCAGAAGTCCCCCTGCCAGGACGGTGCCTGGCAGAACAACGTGCAGTACACCCGCATGTGCTACACCGATGTGCTGGCGCTCTACTACGCCGAGGGGCTCAACGAGGGCAAGGTGCCCTACCAGGACCACCCCGTCGAGTACCCGGTGCTGACCGGGTACTTCATGGGCGCGCTCGGGCTGCCGGTGCACGCGCTCGGCGTCGACAACCCTGAGATCAACCAGGGGCAGTGGTTCTACAACCTCAACGTCCTGGTGCTCGGCGCGCTCGCGGTGGCCACCGTCGCGGTCATCCTCAACCTGCGCCGCCGACGACCGTGGGACGCCGCCCTCTTCGCGCTCGCCCCCGCCCTCTTCCTCACCGCCACCGTCAACTGGGACCTGCTCGCCGTCGGGCTGGCCGCGTTCGGGCTGTTCGCCTGGGCCCGCCGCCGCCCGGCGGTGGCCGGGGTGCTGCTCGGCCTGGCCGGGGCGGCCAAGATGTGGCCGCTGTTCGTCCTCGGGCCGATCCTGGTGCTCGCCCTGCGCTCGAATCGGCTCCGCGCCGGCCTCACCGCCGTCGGCGCGGCGCTCGTGGCGCTCGTCGCGGTCAACCTCCCGGCCGCCGTGCCCTACCGCGACAACTGGGACCGCTTCTTCGAGCTGAACACCACCCGGCCCATCGACTGGGGCACCCTGTGGTACATCGGGCGCTACCTCGACGGCAAGGTCAACACCGGCGACCCCGGCTCGATGGGGCCGTTCGAGTGGCTGAACGCCAACATCCCCACCCTGAACTGGCTCTCGTATGCCCTCTTCGGGCTGGCCTGCCTCGGGGTGGCCGCGCTGGCGCTGCTGGCGCCGCGCCGGCCCCGGCTGGCCCAGCTCGCCTTCCTGGTCGTCGCCGCGTTTCTGATCTTCAGCAAGGTCTGGTCGCAGCAGTTCGTGCTCTGGCTGCTGCCGTTGGTCGTCCTCGCCCGGCCGAAGTGGGGCGCGTTCATCGCCTGGCAGGTCGCCGAGATCGGCTACTTCGTCGCCTTCTACGGGGAACTGCTCGGCACGGCGAACAACCGCCCGGTGTTCCCCGAGGGGGTCTTCGTGCTGGCCTCCGCGCTGCGGTTGGGCACCGTCGTGCTGCTCTGCGTGCTGGTCGTCAAGGAGATCCTGGACCCGGGGCGGGACGCCGTGCGGGCCACCTACGCCGACGACCCGGACGGCGGCGTGCTCGACGGCGCACCGGACGCGCCGTGGTACGACCGCTGGCGCCAGCGACCGTCGGACGTCCCCGCCGAGCCAGCCGCCGCGACTGGCTGAGCCGTCAGCTGTTGCGATCAGATGACTATGGGGTCAGTACGATCCTGCCGAAGACTTCGCCGGCGTCCATCTTCTGGTGCGCCAGCACGGCGTGCTCCAGCGGGGGCACCTCGTGTACCACCGTCTGGAGCCCGCCACGAGCCGCGGCAGCGAACTGCTCCATCCGCACGGCACGTCGAGCAGGCTCCGCAACCGTCGCGCTGCTGAAGGTGGCGAAGGACATCGACTTCTGGAACGCGGCCATCAACCTCGTGCCGAAGTCTGCCGGCGGTTGGCCACCGACTGCGCCGACGACCACGAGTCGACCATTAGGGTTGAGTCTGTCGATGAACGAAGGCATGTGTTCACCCGCTATGACGTCGATGATGACGTCGTAGCCCGGGAGATCGTCCGCCCCTCCTTCTCCGGAGCGGTCCAGCACGTGGGTCGCACCGAGGTCGCGCAGTCGACGGCCACGCTCGGGGGAGGAGGTGGTGACTGCCACGGCGCTGGCGCCACCGTGAGCCGCGAGCTGGACCCTGCACGCCACATCGACCAACGACCGGGTTGTCGCCTTCCGCCGCTTCGCCGCGTTCGTGATTCGGGCGTTTCGCGCTTGAGCGGCACTCACCGGAAGGGCGCCCATCAACCGGTCCGGCGCCGGCCTCGGTACCCCGCTCCCACATTCTGACTACACGAGGCGGAAGACCACCGCGCCCTCGATCTCCTCACGGGTGATGCCCAGGGCGTCGACGGGGGTGTCGATCGTCGTCGCCCATGGCGTGCCCGCGATCCGGTCGCGCAGCACCACCACGTTGCGGACGCCCAGGTCGCGCAGGTAGGTCACGCTCGCCTGGTCCGGGAAGCTCTCGGCGGCCTGCCGGATCTCGGCCTGCCGAACGGGGGTGAAGCCGCTGCCGCCGTTGACCATGTCCTGGAACCTGCTGGTCGACCACAGCATCACCGGCTGGTCGAGGTTCTGGCTGCTCGGCAGCACCAGCATCGGGCCGTCCACCGACCGCATCGCGGCGGGCTGGGCCGGCACCACCGGATGCGGCGTGCTGTTCAGCCCTTCGGCGACCACCAGCAGCAGCGGCAGCACCGTGGCCAGCCGTAGCCACGGACCCGGCCACGGCGGGACCCGCTCGGCGGCCCACTCCCGCACCCGCACGGCGAAGGCGCTGACCGCGCCCGCGGCGAGCAGCCCGAGCAGCAGCGTCGTCCACAGCATCATCCGCCCGGGCGTGCGCAGGCCGTTCCAGCCGGGCAGGTACTCGAACAGCAGCCCGTAGGTGAAGGTGCCGCCGAAGAAACGGGTGCCCATCGCCAGCACCATCGTCACCACCACCCCGGCGAGCAGCAGCAGCCGGTGCCGCAGCCGCCACACCGAGAAGAACAGTCCGCCTGCGGCGAGCGCGTACAGCACGAAGCCCGGCAGCAGGGTCATCTCCGGGTGCCAGGGCAGGACCGACCGCGCGCCCTCGTGCAGGCCGCCCCACACCCGGGACTCCGCCGGGGCGGTGAAGAAGCCCGAGAACGGCGGCGAGTAGACGCCGATGTCGGCGAGCGTCCGCGCCGCGTTCGGGTGCAGCTCGGCGACCTTGAAGAAGGGAACGGCCAGCAGCCCGCCCACACCGGCGAAGAGCAGCGCGCCGACCACGTCGGCGACGAGCAGCCGGACCCCGAACGGCCGGGGGTTCGACCGCCGCCGGACGAACCACGTCACGGCGGCGACGAGCGTCGCCCCCGCCAGTATGTACGCGAACGGCAGCCCGATGCCGAAGCCCAGGCTGAGCTGCCAGGCGGCCACCAGCCAGCCGGCGTACGCCCACCCGGCGTGCCGCCGCTCGGGGCGGTAGCCGTGGCGCAGCGACCAGCCGTGCCCCCGGGCCAGCATGGCCAGCGCCAACGGGATGCCGCCGTTGGACACGATGTGCAGGTGACCCGCCTGGGCGAGCAGCCAGGGGGCGTACGTGTAGCTCATCCCGGCCACCGCCGCGCCCGCCCGACCCGCGCCGAGCTGCCGGGCCAGCGCGTACGCCCCGAGCGTGGCCAGCGCGTGGGCCAGCACGAACATGATGTTGTACCGCAGCAGGGCGGCCTCGGGGCCGGTGCCGATCATGCCGGCCGGTGCGTAGCCGAGCAGGGTGTCGGAGAACGCGAAGCTCCACGGGTCCGGGAAGAACGTGTTGGACTGCCACAGCTGCGCCGGGTCGGTCAGCAGGGCGTGGCCGGACCAGGCCATCTGCCAGGCCTGGAGGCTCGGGTCCCAGTAGTCCTGAGGAAGCGTGTAGAGGGGGTAGCGCAGCGTCGGCCAGGTGAGCGCGACGGCCAGGGCCAGCGAGGCGAGCACGGCCAGGGTCCACTCGTGGACCAGGAACCGGCCGACCGCCCGCAGGACGCGCCCCACCCGCCCGGGCACCCGCTCCGGAGCGGGTGCGAACGCCTCCCACCGGTCCGGCTTCGCACCGTCGCCGTCCTTCGCGGTGCCGCCGTCCTTGTCCGCCTTCTTCGTGTCCGAGGCCTTCGCCGTTCCGGCGTTCTTGTCCGTGGTCTCTTTCTTGTCGGCGTCCTTCTCCGTGTCGCCGCCGCCCTTGGTGTCGGCGCCCTCGGCGGCGTCCGTGTCCGCGGACCTGGTGACGACGTCGTCCTGAGCGACGTCGTCCTGAGCGACGTCGTCCTTCACGATGTCGGCGTTCCCGTCGTCGTCCTTCGCTGCGGGCTCGGCGTGCTGCCCCGCGTCGGCCCTCTTCCGGCCGGCGTCGGCCCGGTCGCTGCCGGCTGCCTGCCCGTCGTCGGTCGCCCCGCCGTCCCCGATGCCCTTCGTGGCGGTGTCCGGGTTCTTCACGGCGGCGCCGTCCACCAGCGGACTCCCGCCGGTCGTGTCCCCGCCGGTCGTGTCCTCGCCGGTGGCGCCGACCCGCTCGGTCGTCATGCCGCCGGGCTTCCCGCGCCGAGCCGGTCGCGCAGGAACGCGATGTCGGCGCCCTGCCCGTCCACCCCGCCCGGGGTCTCCACGATCACCGGTGCGTCCGCCGCCCGGATCACCGCCACCACCAACTCCGGGTCGATCCTGCCGCCGCCAAGGTTGTCGTGTCGGTCCCGGCCCGAGTCGAACGCGTCCTTGGAGTTGTTGGCGTGGACCAGGTCGATCCGGCCGGTGATCGCCTTGACCCGGTCGACCAGGTCCAGCAGCTCCTCACCCCCGGCGTGGGCGTGGCAGGTGTCCAGGCAGAAGCCCACCTCGTACTCGCCGACGGCGTCCCAGAGCCGGGCCAGCGCGTCGAGGCGACGGGCGCAGGCGTTGTCGCCCCCGGCCGTGTTCTCGATCAGCACCGGGAGGGCGAAGCCGCCGGATTCCGCCGCGTAGGCGAAGGTCTTGCGCCAGTTGTCGAAGCCGACCGCCAGGTCGTCGCCCGCGTTGACGTGCCCACCGTGCACGATCAGGCCCTTCGCGCCGATCCCCGCAGCGGCGGTGGCGTGGCCGACCAGCAGCTTCCGGCTCGGGATACGGATCCGGTTGTTCAGCGTCGCGACGTTGATGACGTACGGCGCGTGGACGTAGAGGTCGACGTCGGCGGCCCGCAGCCGGTCGGCGTCCTCCCGTGGTTGCGGGGCCTTCCAGCCCTGTGGGTCGGAGAGGAAGAACTGCACGGCCTCGGCGGCCCGGGCGGCCGCCTCCGACAGCGGGTCGGCGGAATCGACGTGGGCTCCGATACGCATGGAGGCGAGCCTACGTCGCGGCACCGACGCGCGGGGTGACGGTGCGCCCGGGTGGCGGCATCCGGTGCGGCGCTGCCAGGGACGGCGCCGGTGGGCGGGGCGTCACCCGGGGCGGGGGTGGTCGTTGGTCCGGTTGGGATCGACGGTCGACTTTCCGGGGGTGCCAGCGATTCTCCGGGCGCGGGCCACGGGGCGACCTGGGGGCGGCCGGAGTGGGATCCGACGCGTGGGGGTGGCCCGGTGGCGCCGGATGCCGCTCAGCACGGTGCCACCCGGCCCGGGGCGGGCTGCGGAATTCCGGGAAAAAGCTCAATCCGCCCCACAGGGGACGATTGCCATTGTACCGTCAGATAACAACACGATGAAGCTCCGCGGGGCGTCGCGATCCAACCTCATCGGTGTGGTCGTTCCTCCCCAGGTCCCACCCAAGGAATGCGGACGGGACGCCCCGCGGCCTCGTAACGGGGGCCCGGTCCGACGCCAGCGTCGGACCGAGCCCCCGGCCTGTGCTGCCCTCTGTGCCGCCGGATCCGTCGCCCGGTCAGCCGTGCTGCCGGCGGCACGCCGGGAGTGGTCGACCTGCCCGGGCATGATCGTTCGGACCGGGTATTCTGGTCCGGTTGTCCGCGCCCGGCCGGGTTCCCCCGGTCGCGGAGCGGGCAGACGCACGACCTCCTGCCGCGGAAGGACCGTGGCCGCTTAGCCCACAGGAGGTGAGCACGTCTTGCGTCATTACGAAATCATGGTGATCCTCGACTCCAGCCTCGAGGAACGCACCGTCGCACCGTCGCTCGACACGTACCTGAACGTGATCCGGACCGCGGGTGGCTCGGTGGAGAAGACCGACGTGTGGGGCCGTAGGCGCCTCGCGTACGAGATCAACAAGAAGGCCGAGGGCATCTACGCCGTCATCGACCTGCAGGCGACGCCTGCGGCGGTGGCCGAGCTGGACCGTCAGCTGCGGCTCAACGAGTCCGTGCTGCGCACCAAGGTCATCCGTCCGGAGATGCGCTAACAGCGTTCAATCCGGTTCACCCGGTTCACCCGGATCAGCTTCATCGACGCTGTCGTAGGGCTCTGAGAGTCTGTACGGCGAACGATGAGTGCGCGAGGAGATGGTCATGGCAGGAGACACCACCATCACGGTCATCGGCAATCTGACCGATGACCCTGAGTTGCGATTCACCCCCTCGGGGGCCGCGGTCGCCAAGTTCCGGGTCGCTTCGACGCCCCGGTTCATGGACAAGGCGTCCGGCGAATGGAAGGACGGCGAGCCGTTGTTCCTCGCGTGCACGGTCTGGCGTCAGGCCGCCGAGCACGTCGCCGAGTCGTTGCAGCGCGGCGCCCGGGTGATCGTGTCGGGCCGGCTGCGTCAGCGGTCCTACGAGACCCGCGAGGGTGAGAAGCGCACCGTCATCGAGCTTGAGGTCGACGAGATCGGCCCGTCGCTGCGCTACGCCACGGCGAAGGTGCAGAAGATGTCGCGTTCCAGCGGCGGTGGCGGCGGCTTCGGTGGTGGCGGCGGTGGCGGTGGTGGTGCCCAGGGCGGCGGCGGAGGAAACTTCGACGACCCTTGGGCCTCGGCCGCACCAGCTCCCTCGCGCGCTGGTTCGGGTGGCGGCAATTTTGATGAGGAGCCCCCGTTCTAATGGCGCCGAGCGCCCGCGATCGCAAACCAGGAGCACGGTCAATGGCTAAGGCTGCGGCCCTTCGCAAGCCAAAGAAGAAGGTGAACCCGCTAGACAAGGACGGGATCACCTATATCGATTACAAGGACACCGCGCTGCTGCGCAAGTTCATCTCCGACCGCGGCAAGATCCGCGCTCGACGGGTGACCGGCGTGACCTCGCAGCAGCAGCGGCAGATCGCCCGCGCGGTCAAGAACGCCCGCGAGATGGCGCTCCTGCCGTACACGGCCACGGCCCGCTGAGAGGAGGCACCGACATGAAGATCATCCTGACTCAGGAGGTGTCCGGCCTCGGTGCCCCGGGCGACATCGTCGAGGTGAAGAACGGCTACGGCCGTAACTACCTGCTGCCGCAGGGCTTCGCGATCGTCTGGACCAAGGGTGCGGAGAAGCAGGTAACGGTCATCAAGCGGGCCCGCTCGGCCCGGGAGATCCGTGACCTCGACCACGCCAACGAGGTCAAGGCCCGGCTCAACAGCCTGAAGGTCAACCTGAAGGCCCGCGCCGGCGACGGCGGGCGGCTCTTCGGTTCGGTCACCCCGGCCGAGATCGTCGACGCCGTCAAGGCGGCCGGCGGCCCGACCCTCGACCGTCGGCGGCTGGAACTGCCCAGCCACATCAAGTCGCTGGGCGCGTACCCGGTCAGCATCAAGCTGCACCCCGAGGTGACCGCCAAGTTCGACCTGAACGTCGTCCAGGGCTGACACCGAAGCACCACGCGCAGGGCCCGCACCGGTACGCCGGTGCGGGCCCTGTGCGCGTGGGTGTGGCACCGGTCAGCCGATCCGCTGACCGGTGACGGCGCTGATCAGCACCGTCGAGAGCCCACCCCGACCATCGCCGCCAACCCCACGGTCGCCGACCGCCGCCGGGCTGTGGGTGCCCGACTGCTTGCGCACCGCCGACCAGTTCGCCCCGGGGCGGGACGGCTCCGCCCCGGCCCGGGAGGGCCCGACCGGGGCGCGGCGCGACGTAGGCGCAGCTGTCTGCGGGAGGCCGCACGGGGCGAGGATCGGCGAAACTGACGGGAAATTCTTATCCACAGGGTGTGGGTAGAGTTTTCCCAGTTCAGAGCGTTGTGTGGAAGAATTCCCCAGCGGTTGTCCACAGGCTGTGCACACCCTGCGCACATGTTGTCCACCGGTGTCCACAGGTTGTCCAGAGGCTCGTCCACCGGCGTGGTTGAGTCGCTGACCTCGGGTTCCGTATGGTTGCCTCTCGACCGACGGTGCGATGACCCCCGATCGACCCGACCGGTCCGATCGGAAGTCGCCGTGCCCGGCGGCGGACCGGTAGTTCGAACCGACGCAGCGGAGGGGGAACCGGTGTCGGTAGCCGACGACATGCGGACGCAGCCACGAGGCGGTGGCCAGCCGCCAGCCCCCTCCCAGCGGGAGGGCCAGTTCGAGAAGACCCCGCCCCAGGACGTCGCCGCAGAGCAGTGCGTTCTCGGCGGCATGCTGCTGTCCAAGGACGCCATCGCCGACGTCGTCGAGATCCTGAAGTCCCACGACTTCTACCGGCCGGTGCACGCCACCGTCTTCGACGCCATCCTCGACATCTACGGACGGGGCGAGCCCGCCGACCCGATCACCGTGGCCGCCGCCCTGGCCGACTCCGGCGACCTGGCCCGAATCGGCGGGGCCCCGTACCTGCACACGATGATCGCGAGCGTGCCGACCGCCGCGAACGCGGCCTACTACGCCCGGATCGTCGGGGAGCGGGCGGTGCTCCGCCGGCTGGTCGAGGCCGGAACGAAGATCGTGCAGCTCGGGTACGGCACCGGCAACAACGGCAGCCGGGACGTGGACGACATCGTCGACCTCGCCCAGCAGGCCGTCTACGACATCACCGAGCGCCGGGTCAACGAGGACTTCGCCGTCCTGGCCGACATGCTCCAGCCGACGCTCGACGAGATCGAGGCGGTCGGCGCCCAGGGCGGCATGATGACCGGGGTGCCGACCGGCTTCACCGACCTGGACCGGCTGCTCAACGGCCTGCACCCCGGACAGTTGATCATCGTGGCCGGTAGGCCCGGTTTGGGCAAATCGACCGCGAGCATGGACTTCGCCCGCAACGCAGCCATTCGGGCCAACCAGGCTGCGGCGATCTTCTCGCTGGAGATGAGCAAGGTCGAGATCGTCATGCGACTGCTCTCGGCCGAGGCCCGGGTCCCGCTGCACGTGCTGCGCAGCGGCCAGCTCTCCGACGACGACTGGACCAAGCTGGCCCGCTGTATGGGCGAGATCAGCGAGGCGCCGCTCTTCGTCGACGACACGCCGAGCATGAACCTAATGGAGATCCGGGCGAAGGCGCGCCGGCTCAAGCAGAAGCACGACCTCAAGATGATCGTGGTCGACTATCTCCAGCTGATGACCTCGCCGAAGCGCACCGAGAGCCGGCAGCAGGAGGTCGCGGACCTGTCCCGTGGCCTCAAGCTCCTCGCCAAGGAGGTCGAGTGCCCGGTGATCGCGGTGAGTCAGCTCAACCGTGGCCCGGAACAACGGACGGACAAGCGACCCCAGTTGTCCGATTTGCGTGAATCTGGCTGCCTCACCGCCGAGACCAGGCTCCTCCGCGCGGACAACAACACAGAGGTGACGCTGGGTGAACTCCTCGCCGGTGAGGTCAAGGAAGTTCCTGTCTGGGCGCTCGACGACAACCTTCGCTACGCCCCCCGCACCATGACCCACGTCTTTCCGAGCGGCACTCGCGAGGTGTTCCGGATGACACTGGCGTCGGGAAAGCAGATCGAGGCCACGGCCAACCACCCCTTCCTGACCTTTGCCGGCTGGGTGCCGCTGAGCGAGTTGGCTGCCGGGGCGCGTATCGCGACGCCGAGGCACATCCCGCCGCCGCTCGCCACTAGGCCCTGGCCTGAGGAAGAGGTGGTCCTGCTGGCCCATCTGCTCGGTGACGGCTCGTTCGTCCGGCGACAACCGATTCGGTACGCCAGTTGCGACGAACAGAATTTGCAGGCCGTTGCGGATGTGGCGAAGCACTTCGGCATCTCTGCTGTCCGGGACGACTACGCCGCCGCCCGGGTGACCACCCTGCGCCTGCCTGCTCCTTATCGACTGGCCAGGGGCCGCCGGAATCCGGTGGCCGAATGGTTGGACGCTCTCGGGCTGTTCGGCCTCAGGTCTCACGAGAAGTTCGTGCCGCAGACGGTTTTCGGCCTGCCCAAGGAGCAGATCACCACCTTCCTCCGCCATCTGTGGGCGACCGACGGATCCGTCTTCCTCAACAAGTCCGGCCGCGGTGGCAGGGTCTACTTCTCCTCGACCAGCCGACGAATGTTGGAGGACATCTCCCGACTTCTACTCCGGTATGGCATAACCGCCCGCCTCAAGGCCGTACCTGTCGTGCGGCACCGGCCTCAGTACACGCTCGATATTTCAGGCCGGGATGACCAGCTTCGTTTCCTCCGTGAGATCGGGGTGCACGGCGAGCGGGCGGCCAACTGCGCGGCGCTGCTCGGCGCGCTGGAGGAGTGGGAGAGTAATACCAACGTTGACACCGTGCCCACGGAAGTGTGGTCGGAGGTCCGTAGGATCCTCGTCGACCAGGGCATGAGCCATCGGGAGTTCGCCAAGGCGATCGGAACCCAGTTCTGCGGCAGCACCCTGTGGAAACACGCACCCAGCAGATCCAGGCTGGCGAAGATTGCGGCGGTCCTCGACTCAGTGGACCTTGAGCTGCACGCCACCAACGACATCTTCTGGGACGAGATCGTCTCAATTGAGTCGATCGGTGAGCGTGACGTGTACGACGCGACCGTCCTCGGCACGCACAACTTCGTCGCCAACGGCATTGCCACCCACAACTCCATCGAGCAGGATGCGGACGTGGTAATCCTTCTACACCGAGATGACTACTACGACAAGGAGTCGCCACGCGCGGGCGAGGCTGACTTTATTGTTGCCAAACACAGAAATGGTCCGACCGACTCCATCACCGTGGCCGCGCAACTTCACCTCTCCCGCTTCGTGGACATGGCGATCGTCTGACCGACCCCAGGGGCGATCCCGGGACCGGCTGGCAACACCACCGGCCGGCCCCGGACACGTCCGTCAGTCGAAGAGTTCGCCGAGGAAGCCGCCGTGCTTCTTCTTGCGGCGGTAGTGGCCGTGGTAGCCGTGGTGCTGCTGGCCGTGCCCGCCGTACGCCGGGGCGACGGGCGGGTAGCCGTGCGTGGGCGGCGGGGGCGGCGGCGGGGGAACCGCGCCGTACCCCGGCTGCTGTGGCTGGTGGGCGGGCGGAGGCGGCGGCGGGTAGGCGCCGGGCGCCTGGGGGCGCTGTGCCGGGTTCGGGGCGCCCGCCGGCTGCTGCCGGTTCCAGTTCGCCTCGGCCTCGAACAACTTCTCCAGTTCGCCGCGGTCGAGGAAAATCCCCCGGCACTCGCCGCACTGATCGATGACGACTCCGCTGCGTTCGTACTGACGCATGTCTCCGTGACACTTCGGACAGGTGAGCTGCATTATCCGAAGGTACCTGGTGATGTCACCCGATCGCGGCGAGCGCGTCGGTCACCTCGTCATCGGATACCTCGTGGAAGTCCTCGTAGTAGCTGCTGACCGCACCGAAGCCGGCGGGCCGCTGGACGCAGAGCACCTCGTCGGCCTCGGCGACCAGCATCTCGTACGCCTCCTCGGAGCCGACCGGGACCGCGACGACCACCCGACGGGCGCCGAGCCGCCGGGCCACCTGGACGGCGGCGCGGGCGGTGGCCCCGGTGGCCAGGCCGTCGTCGACGATGACGGCGGTTCGCCCGGTCAGGTCGAGCGGGGGGCGACCGGCCCGGTAGCGGCGTTCCCGGCGCTCCAGTTCCGCCTGCTCGTGGCGTTGCACCTCGGCGACGTCCCCCGGGTCGACCCGGGCGGCCACCGCTTCGTTGAGCACCCGCACCCCGTTCGGGCCGAGCGCGCCGAAGGCGACCTCGGGCGCCATCGGCAAACCGAGCTTGCGCACCACCAGCACGTCGAGGGGTGCGCGGAGCCGCTCGGCGACCACCCGGGCCACCGGCACCCCGCCCCGGACCAGCCCGAGCACGGTGATGTCGGGCCGGTTGGCCAGCTCGGCGAGCCGGTCGGCGAGGACCTGGCCGGCGTCCTCTCGGTCGCGGTAGGTCGTCGTCATACCTCAGGTGTACGCCCTGTCGGCGGGCCCGCGTCGGCAGTCCGGCGAGAACGACCGGTCGGGGGGCGGAGATCGCCCGGCTCGGGGCGGCCGAGGGCGGGTGCCCAGACCAGCAGGGCGGCCGGGTAGAGCAGGTACCCGAAGCGGGTGGACGGCATCAGCAGGATCGCGGCGAGCAGCCCGTACCCGCAGATGAGGGCGGTGGCGGCGGCCGTGCGGGGCGGGCGGCGCAGCAGCCGGACGGCGATCCCGACGCCGACCGCGACCAGCAGCACGGCGGCGACCACCCGGCCGGTGGGCAGGGCGGTCGCGATCAGTTGGCCGGGGAACGGGGACTGCGCCGGGCTGGTGACCAGGCCGTGGCCGAGCGGGAAGCGCAGCACGTTCTCGACCAGCGCGTCCCGGTCGACCAGCAGCGCGGGGAGCAGGGCGAGCGCCGGGACGCCGAGCGCGCCGGCGGCGAGCCGCCCGGAGGAGCGCCGGGTCGCCGCCCAGGCGATCAGGACGAGGGCGACCGGCCAGGCGAAGAGCTTCAGCGCGCCGGCCAGCCCGACGGCCAGGCCCGCGCGGCCCGGCCGGTCGACGGCGGCGAGGGCGAGGGCCAGCAGGCAGAGGGCGAGCACGGGCAGGTCGTCGCCGCCGGTGGCCAGGGTGAGGGCGCAGATCGGCAGCACGGTGGCCGCCTGGACGCCCCGCAGCACCGCCGCTGCCCGGCCGGTCGGGTCGGTCGGGTCGGTCGGGCGTAGGGCGCGGGCCGCCAGGGCGAGGGCCAGCGCGGTGGCGACCGCGAACCACAGCCGGGCGTCGGTCCACCAGCCGTCCGCGACCGCGCGGGGCAGGCCGAACAGGGCCATCCCCGGCTGGTACGGGGTGTAGCCGAGCAGCCGCTCGTCGGCGGGGAGCGCGACGATCGCGTCGTGTCCGAGGTACGGGGTGCCGGTCTCGGCGAGGCGGGTGCCGGCGTGCTCGACGACCACCACCTCCTCCTGTGCCCGGTCGGTCCGGCCGCCCGCTCGCTGCACACCCTGCTGGATCAGCGGCAGCACGGTTGCGGCGGCCCAGGCGAGCCCGGTGACCGCCCAGCGACCGGGTAGGCCGGCCAGCGACGAGGCGGCATCGCGCCGCCGGGCGGCCAGTTGACCCGCGACGGCGACGGCGGCGAGCAGGTACCCGAACGCGGCGACGGTTCCCCAGGCGCGGTGCGGCGGCAGGGTGGAGCTGATCGCGGTGACCGCCGCGAACGCTGCGGACGCTGCGTACAGGCCGATGTCGAGGGCCAGGCCCCCCGCGGCCCGGTCGATCCTCCGCCAGCTCGCGGGGGTACGGGTGGTCCGGTCGGCGGCGCTCACGCGGGCAAGTGTGGCAGACGCTCCCCTCGGCCTCGGCCGCCCTGCCGGCGGCCGGAGGGGAGCCGGAGCACGGCGCCCGCGTCGTGCAGCGGCGGTGCGAGGGTGCCGGGGCGACCGCCGAACCCGCGGTGCAGCGTGGAGAGCAGCGTCCCGGCCGGTACGGGCCGGCCGAACAGGTGGCCCTGCCCGGCGGTGCAGCCCAGCTCCCAGAGCGCACGGCGCTGCGGCTCGCTGGCCACCCCCTCGGCGACCACGGTGAGCCCGAGGCTGCGGCCCAGGTCGAGGGTGGACCGGATGACGGCGGCGGCCTCCGTCGACGCCTCCATGACAGACACGAAGCTGCGGTCGATCTTCAACTCGTGGACCGGGATCCGGGAGAGCAGGGAGAGCGAGGAGTAGCCGGTGCCGAAGTCGTCCAGGGCCAGCCGGACACCCTCGTCGCGCAGCCGGTTGAGCACCCGGTCGACCACGTCGAGCTGGCTGAGGGTCAGCGTCTCGGTCAGCTCCAGGACCAGCCGGTCCGGCGGCAGGTCGTGGGCGCGCAGCCGGGCCAGCACGGCGCCGGGGAAGCGGGCGTCGAGCAGGCTGCGCGGCGACACGTTGACCGCCACCGGCAGGTCGAAGCCGGCCGCCCGCCAGCTGCCGGCGGCGATCAGCGCCTCGTCGAGGATCGCCTCGGCGAACGCCGGGAGCAGCCCGGAGCGTTCCACCGCCTCCAGGAAGCGCAGCGGATCGATCATGCCGTGCACCGGGTGGTGCCATCGGGCCAGGGCCTCCGCGCTGGTCACCTCGCCGGTGGCGAGGTCGACGATCGGCTGGAAGTTGACGGTGAACTCGTGGTCGGCGACCGCCCGGGGCAGCTCCCCGCCGAGGGTGAGCCGGCCGAGGTCGGCGGTGTCCCGGCCCGGGGCGTACGTGGAGATCCGCTGACCGGCCCGCTTCGCCTGGTACATCGCCACGTCGGCACGGCGCAGCAACTCGGCGACCCCGCCGCTGGCCGGTGCGACGGCGATGCCGCCGCTGGCCTCGATGCTGATCCGCATGCCGTCCAGGCCGAGCGGCTCGTGCAGCGCGGCGAGCAGCGCCTCCGCCCGGTGGGCGGCCACCGCCGGGGCGGGCAGGCCGCGCAGGAGCACGGCGAACTCGTCGCCGCCGAGGCGGGCTACCAGGTCGTCGCCGTGGGCGGCACCGCGTAGCCGGCCGGCGACCTGCATGAGCACCCGGTCGCCGGCGGCGTGGCCGAGGGTGTCGTTGACCTCCTTGAAGTGGTTGAGGTCGATCAGCACCAGCGCGGTCACCCCGTCGGCGTGTCGGGCGTTGAGCTGCTCGGTGCCCTGCTCCAGCAGGTGCCGCCGGTTGGCCAGGCCGGTCAGCGCGTCGTGGGTCGCTGCGTAGGCGTGCTCGTCGGCGACGCGGGCCAACTCGGCGTACGCCTGAGCGTTGCGCACGGCGGTACACAGTGCGGAGGCGAAGGTGCGCAGGGTGTACTGCTCGCGTTCGGAGAGCCGGACCGGGCCCCGGAACCGCAACCGCAGCGCGCCGATGTCGACGGCCCGGTCGGACCCTTCGAGGGGCACCTCGATGGCTGGCCCGTCCACCGCACCGACCTCATCGGCGGGCCCGTCGTAGGTGAGGGCGCCGGCCGCGCCCCGGATGGTCCGGGTGCCCTCGCTCAGGGCGATCTCCACCTCGTCCGCGGAGAACAGTTCGGCGGCCTGGGTGACGGCGGTGGTGAGCACCTTGTCGAGGTCGACGACGTTGAGCGCGTCGGTGGTCCGGGCGAGCCGCTGCCAGGCGTCGCGTTCCGCCCGGTTGCGGACCCGGCTGGAGTAGGCAAGGTGCAGGCTCAGCACCAGCGGCGGCACGACGATCAGGAAGCTGGGGTTGCTGTTGAGGATCAGCAGGGTGGAGACGATGACGGCGAACCGGGCGGTGGCGCTGGCGATGCGCAGGTCGTAGTGCTCGCGGAACAGGTCGCGGACGCGGGTCCGGGTGGCGAGGGCGATGACCGGGAAGGTCAGCACCTCGTCGAGGACGACGACCACGAGGTACGCGGCGACGAGCGCCCAGATCGACCGGCCGACGGCCCCGCCGATCGGCCAGCTCCAGCCGACCGTCAGCAGCACCATCCCGCCGACGGCTGCGGTGACCATGTCCTTGGCCACGCCGAACGCCAGCTTGAGGGGCGCCACCCGGAGGATGCCCCGGACGAGTCCGACGCCCAGGCCGGTCGCGAGGATCACCCAGGGCACGGGTGCCACCGCGAGCCCGACGAGCACCGCGACCTCGGTCCAGGAGACGCCGTGGGTCGTCGCCCGGATGCGGATTCGCACGTTCACGGTGGCGCCCACCGCCACGAGGAAGGCCACGGTCGCCGCGCTGGTGAGCTCTCGGGCGCTCGGCGGGCTGTCGAACCCGATGTCGCGCAGGCTGAGCACGACCGCGGCGGCGGCGCACAGCACGACGAGACCGACAAGCAGCAGAAGCCGCCGATCGGTCTCACTGTCGCGTCTTGCGCTCCCGGCCACGTCCAGTCCCTCTGCCGTCGGTGATTCCTGGCAGTGCGTATCTCGGACTTTACGGCCGGTCAGGTCTCGGGTGAAGAGTTCGATCAGAGCCAGTCGTGAGCCTTCATGGTCCCGCCTTTCGTCTCAAGAACTTCGTCGACCGATGCCTGCCCGGGCTTGGCTGACACGCCGAATCTTATGACGTTTGGTGGGCCTTCGTGGCATTGCATGTCCATATGCGCAGAATGCGCTAATGAGTGCTGTTCAGGTCACTCACCGTTCTGGCACGAAAACCCACAGCGTAACTCCTGCGAGTTCTCGGCATAATTATCGGAGCGGTCCTCCCTCCCGTCTCTCCCCGGTCCGTCCATAGCCGTTTGCGCTGGTGTGGGCACCCCGTGGTGCGGTCGTTCGGTGGGGCGGTGAATTGTGATGACGGCCCGGTGTCCGTTCGGCGTACGGAGCCTGACGCACTTTTGCAGGGTTTTGTTTAAGTTTGTATACATATGTGCGGCCGAATGCCGCAGCAATCAATTCTCGGGCCTGCCCATTCGCCCGGTCCGCAGCGGCACCCCATTCCCGCGAGAACGGTGCCCGGCTTGTTCGGGCCGCTTCATCGGCGCCCCGACCGACCCCCCGGCGCCGCCCGGCCCTCGGCCGGGTCCGGGGCGTACCGGACGATAGGCTCGCGACCGTGACCGATCCCGCGCAGCTCACCCACGTCGACGCGGCGGGCGCGGCCCGCATGGTCGATGTCTCCGCCAAGGCGGTGACCGGCCGGCTCGCGGTGGCCGCCGGCCGGCTGCGGACCACCCCCGAGGTGATCGACCTGCTGCGCCGCGACGGGCTGCCCAAGGGCGACGCGCTCGCCGTGGGCCGGCTCGCCGGCATCATGGGTGCGAAGCGGACCCCCGACCTGATCCCGCTCTGTCACCCGATCGCGCTGCACGGGGTGACGGTCGACCTCACCCTGACCGATGAGACCGTCGAGATCAGCGCCACGGCGCGGACCGCCGACCGCACCGGCGTGGAGATGGAGGCGCTGACCGCGGTCGCGGTCGCCGGCCTGGCCCTGGTCGACATGGTCAAGGCGGTCGACCCGGCGGCGTCGGTGGAAGCGGTGCGGGTGCTGCGCAAGGAGGGCGGCAAGACCGGCCGCTGGCTACGGCCGGAGGACCGGCCGTGATCCGCGCCCGGGTGGTGGTCGCCTCCAACCGGGCGGCGGCCGGCGTCTACGCCGACACCAGCGGCCCGCTGCTCGCCGCCGGGCTGCGCGAGCTGGGCTGCCAGGTGGACGACCCGGTGGTGGTGCCCGACGGCGAGCCGGTCGGCGAGGCGCTGCGGGCCGCCCTGGCTGCCGGTGTCGACGTCGTGCTGACCAGCGGCGGCACCGGGATCACCCCCACCGACCGGACGCCGGACGTGACCCGCGCGCTGCTCGACCATGAGATTCCCGGCATCGCCGAGGCGATCCGCGCCCACAGCCGGGACAAGGTGCCCACGGCGGCGCTCTCCCGGGGCGTCGCCGGGGTGGTCGGCCGGATGCTGGTGGTCAACCTGCCCGGCTCCACCGGCGGCGCCCGCGACGGCCTCGCGGTGCTCGGCCCGATCCTGGCCCACGCCGTCGACCAGTTGCGCGGCGGCGACCACTGACGGCGCGGCGGGCGGGGTGGTCCCGCCCGTAGGGCCGGCGCGCGGACGGGCCGGGCCACCGGCGGTGTCGGCCGGCCACTGGCGGGGCGGGCCGGACCGCCCGGGGATAGGCTCGGCCGGTGAGCACGGAAACCGCGTCCGCCGCCGAGCAGGTCGCCGTACCGCCGCCGGCGGGCTGGGAGGAGGCCCGCTCCCGGGTGTACGCGGTCGGCCTGGCCGCCGCCCTGCCCGCCGTGAGTCGGCCGCTAGCCGACGCCGACGGGCACACCCTCGCCGAGCCGTTGGCCACCCGCACCGACCTGCCGGCCTTCCCCACCTCCAGCGTGGACGGCTGGGCGGTGCGCGGGGGCGGGCCGTGGCGGATCGTCGGCCGGGTGCTGGCCGGCGGCAATCCGCCCCCGCTCGCCGAGGACGGCACCACCGTCGAGATCGCCACCGGCGCGATGGTGCCCGACGGCGTCACCGCGATCGTGCGGGTCGAGGAGTCCACCCGCACGGCCGACGGCCGGATCGCCGGCACCCCGCGGCCGAGCCCGGAATGGCGCCGGCCGGGCGAGGAGGCGTACGCGGGTGAGGAACTGCTCCCCGCCGGCACCCCGGTCGACCCGGCGGTGATCGGTCTGGCCGCCTCCTGCGGGCACGACGCCCTGCGGGTGCGCCGTCCGCCCCGCGCCGCGCTGCTGGTCTTCGGCGACGAGCTGCTGACTTCGGGCCCGCCGGCCGACGGCCGGGTCCGCGACGCCCTGGGCCCGGCCGTGCCGGCCTGGCTGCGCCGGTACGGCTGCCAGGTGCGCCCGGCCGACGTGGTCGGCCCGGTGGCCGACACCCTGCCGGCGCACGTGGCGGCCCTGCGCGCGGCGCTCACCACCGCCGACCTGGTGTGCACCACCGGCGGGACGATGCACGGCCCCGTCGACCACCTGCACCCCACCCTGGAGGCCCTCGGCGCGGACTACGTGGTCAACACGGTCGCGGTCCGCCCCGGCTTCCCGATGCTGCTGGCCCGGCTGGCCGACCCGGACGGCCGGGTCCGCTTCGTGGCCGGCCTGCCCGGCAACCCCCAGTCGGCGATCGTCGCGCTCGTCTCGCTGGTCGCGCCGCTGCTGGCCGGCTTGCAGGGACGGCCGATGCCGGCGTTGCCGCACGCCACGCTCGCCGAGCCGGTGCCCGGCCGCGGCGACCACACCCACCTGGCCCTGGTCCGGCTGGACCGGGCGGCCGGCACCGCCCACCCGGTCCGGCACGTCGGCTCGGCGATGCTGCGCGGGCTGGCCGGCGCGGACGGGTTCGCCGTCATCCGTCCCGGCACCACGGGCGAGCCGGGCGCGCGGGTGCCGGTCGTGCCGCTGCCCCTGTTTCCGGGGGAACGGTCCTGGTGACGATCGAGGAGTCGACGGTCTTCGGCACGGTCACCGAGGAGCCGCTGGACCTGGCCGCGCACGAGGCGGCCGTCGCCGACCGGCGGGCCGGGGCGGTGGTGTCGTTCCGGGGCGTGGTCCGCGACCACGACCACGGCCGCCCGGTGACCAGCCTGGAGTACGAGGGCCACCCGAGCGCCGCCGCGGTGCTGCTGGAGGTCGCCGCCGAGGTGGCCGCCGACCCGGACGTGTACGCGGTCGCGGTGTCGCACCGGGTCGGCCCGCTCGGCGTCGGCGACGTGGCCCTGGTCGCGGCGGTGAGCACCGCGCACCGGGCCGCCGCGTTCGCCGCCTGCGCCCGGTTGGTGGACGAGGTCAAGGCGCGGCTGCCGATCTGGAAGCGGCAGGTGTTCGACGACGGCACCGAGGAGTGGGTCAACTGCCCCTGACGCCGTCGGGTCGGTGCGGTGACCGGGTCGGCGGGCAGTCGTGCCCTCGGCGACCGCCGGAGCCTCAGCGGCGGCCGTTGACCAGTAGGGCGCGGCCGAACCGGTCCGCGTAGAAGGCCGGCTCGGCGCCGGGTCGCCACGGCAGCGCGGCGACCAGCACGATCAGGGCCACGGCGAGGGAGTTCTCCATCAGCGCCCCGAACAGGCCGTCCTGGTAGTGCGACATCTCAGGGAGCTGGTGCTCGTACGGCCAGATCGGCGAGATCAGGAACAGCAGGTAGAGGCCGAGCGCCGCCACGCCGTGCCGGAGCCCGGTGAGCGTCGGGTACCAGATCGGTGGGCGCAGCCCGTGGAGCCCGGGCAGGCCGCTGTACGACGACGCCTGGCCGGCGCGCTGCACCGACCCCCGGCTCGCCTCCCGGCGGCGTACCGCCGCGTCGGCCAGGACGATGATCGCCGGAATGACCCAGACGAGGTGGTGCGACCAGGAGATCGGGCTGATCACGTTGGCGGTGAGCCCGACCAGGGTGAACGCGGTGAGCTCGTCGCCGTCGGCGCGGGCGCTGACGGCCCGGGACAGCCCGAGGGCCAGGATCAGCACCGAGAACGACAACCAGAGCAGGCCGGGCGTCTCGATCGAGTCGTAGAGCCGGGCCAGCAGGCCCGCGAGGGACTGGTTGGGCGTCATGTCGGCTGCGCCCACCCGCTCGGTCTGCCACAGCACGCTGCCGAAGTAGGACCGGGACTCGGTGCCGACGAGCGCGAAGCCGGCGAGGGTCACCCCGATCGCGGTGCCGACCGCCGTGGCCGCCGCCCGCCACTGCCGGGTGATTATGAGGTACGCGATGAACAGCGCGGGGGTCAGCTTGACGGCAGTGGCCAGGCCGATGCCGACCCCGGCCCAGGCCCCGCTGAACACGAAGCGCCGCAGCGGCCCGTCGGCGGGGTCGAACCGGGTGCCCCGCTTCGCCCGCCAGCGCAGACCGATCAGGTCGGCCATGATCAGCGCGAAGAGCAGCAGGTTGACCTGGCCGTAGCCGAGGGTTTCACGGCCCGGCTCAAGGGCCACCGCCATCGGCGTCGCGATGCCGACCGTGAACCAGAGCGGCCAGCCGAGCCGGTCCACGACCGGCCGCAGCAGGCCGGCCAGGACGAGGGCGAGGGCGGCGATGCTGGCCAGCACGTTCAACCAGCCGGCGACCTGCACCGGCACCACCGCCATCGGGAGCATGACCAGCCCGCCGAAGGGTGGATACGTGAAGCCGAGCGTCGTGGAGGGGGCGATGAAGTCGTACAACTCGTTGCCGTTCATCCACCACACCACCGCGCCGTGGTAGATCTTCATGTCGAAGAAGTTGTACGGCCGCCCGAAGGCGCCGATGGCGAACCACGCGGCGTACGCGACGGCGGCCACGACACCGACCCGCACCGCGGTCCTGCGGTCGACCCCACGGGTCGACCGGGTCACGCGGCGGATCGGCGTGAGGCGGTCCATCCGTCGTCTGACGGTCGCCGGCATGGCGTGGCCACCCCCATACCAAGATCGTCCTACCCGTTCAGGTCCAGCACGGAGCCTAGAACGGCGCCTCACGTTAATGCCTCCCGCGTTATGCGACCGTGTCCGATCCCACACTGGTTTTTTACATTTCCACCGCGTTAACGCCTACCGGGTGGTTCAGGTGATTCGTGGCCTTGGCGATGAAGAGCCACGGGAGGGGAGCGGCGCGCCGCAGGTCAGCCGGGCAGTCGGCGTGCCGTGGCGGCCGAGCGTACGGCGATCCGGGCCTCCCGGCGGGCGGTCCGGACGGCCCGCTGCACCGACCGTCGTGAGTGGCCGATCCGGTGCCCCGCCCGCCACCGCAGACCCGGCTTCCCCTCGGTGTCGGCGGCGGCGAGCAGCAACCCGCCGAGAAGGCCGAGATTCTTCATGAACTGGGTCTGGTGCTGCGCCCGCTCGGCCGGTTCGCCCTGCCAGAAGGGATGACCGGCGACGGTGGTCGGGACCAGCGTGCCGGCGAGCACCAGGGCGACCGGGCGGGTGAACTTCCCGGTGGCCAGCATGAGACCGCCGATCAGCTGGGTGGCCGAGTTGATCCGGACCAGCGTCTCGGTGTCGGTGGGGATACGGGGGGAGACCTGCTGGATCAGCGGGCCGACCCGGTCGGTCACCGGCTTCGCGGCCGGCACCAGCCGTCCCGGGTTCTGCAAGTTGCGGGCGCCGCTGACCACGAAGACGCCGCTCAACATGACGCGGGCGAGGGAGCGCACGGGTTTCATGGATCAGTCATACCCCGTCGCGGCGGCGGCTACCCCTACAACGGCCCGATCCGATCGGCCGACGTGGACGCCGGAGGCGTACCCACGATCCGGACCGCCACGCCGATCGGGGCGACCGTCGCTGGTGGACGGGCTCCGGCCGGTAACGTCGCCCGGGTGACCACGCTGCGGCTCCGCCCCGAGGGTCCGGCCGACACCGGCCCGGTCCGCCGGGTACTGGCTGCGGCCTTCGCCCGCCCCGACGTGTCGACCCCACCCGAGGTGGCGCTGGTCGGCGAGTTGCGCGACACCGACGCCTGGGTGCCCGAGTTGGCCATGGTCGCCGAGCACGGCGGCGAGGTGGTCGGGTACGCCCTGCTGACCCGGGTCCGGGTCGGCGCGGAGGGCGGCAACGCGGTCCCGGCGCTGGCCCTCGGCCCGGTCGCCGTCGCGCCGCACCGGCAGCGCGTCGGGCACGGCACGGCCGTGGTGCAGGCAGCCCTCGACGCCGCCACCGAGCTGGGCGAGCGGCTCGTGGTGGTGCTCGGCGACCCGGCCTTCTACCGGCGGTTCGGCTTCACCCGCGCCGACCGGATGGGGCTGACCAGCCCGTGGTCCGGACTGGGCGACCCGTGGCAGGCGCTGGTCCTGCCGCCCAGCACCAGCGGGGACGACCCGGTGCCACGTGGCGAGGTGTTCTTCCCGCCGCCCTGGTCCAAGGTCTGACCGCCCCGCCAGTGGGACGGCCCGTCAGGCGCGCATGACCGCCGCGATGGGGGTCCGCGCCGCGCGTAGGGCGGGTATCAGTCCACCTGCCGCGCCGGCCAACGCTCCGACCACCACCCCGTAGACCGCCGCGCTCAGGGGGAAGGGGACGTCCGTGCTGCCGCTGAGCGCGGCGGCCACCAGCGGACGGTACATCGCCACCGCGAGCAGGACCGCAACCAGCGAGCCGACGCAGCCGATGAGCACGGACTCGGCGAGAACCAGCACCATGATGTCGCCCTTGGTGGCCCCGAGGGAGCGACGCAGGGCCAGCTCGTCGGCCCGCTCCTTGAGCGTGGCCAGGCCGATGTTCAGCACGCCGAGGACACCCACCAACAGCATGATCAGACCGACCCCCAGGAACGCCGTTGTGACGACCCTCAACTGGTCGTCGACGCCCGCCGCCGCGTTCACCGGCTCGATCGTGCCCTGGATCGGCAACTGGTCGACGGTTGCGTGCCAGCGCAGCCATTCGACGCTCTGTGCCGCGTCGCCTGACGGCACCCGGGCCAGCACCCGCACCGAGGATTCCGCGACCGGCTGGGCGTGCGCGGCCAACTCCCGCCAGGGCAGGTACGCCCTGGGGTCCTGCTCGCCGTCGTCGATGACTGCGGTCACCGGCGCGTGGCGGGCGAGATCACCCTTCCCGGTCCTCCACAGCAGCCCCGAGCGCCCGGCGATCTGCTCCCAGGCCACCTTGTTGACGACCATCGCCGCGCCGGCCGTCGTCGCCGTGGGCCATTGGCCGGCGATCAGATCGAAGGGTCGCACCGCCATGACGTCACCTTCGAAGGCGATGATGGGAATCGCCGAGGGCCCGCTGGTGAGCACGGCCCCCGAGTCCGACACGAACAGTGCGACGTCGGCACCGGCGTTCGACTTCGAAGCGAGCAACCGGGATGTCTGACTGCCGAGGGCGTCGCCGCTGACCGCGACCACCGCGCTGCCGTCCCTGCCCTCCCTCAGCTCGGCGAGGTGGATCAACTCCGCCCTGGCCACCCCGGCGGTGGCCTGAACGAAGATCACCGCGATGATCCCGATGACCAGGCTGAGGCAGGCGAGCAGCGCCCGGCCGCCGCGGGCCCGCAACTCGCGCGCACTCATCGAGATGAGCTCAGGTATACGTCTAATCACGTGCCCACGCCCCCTCGACGAGGTGCAGGGTGCGGTCGGTGCGCATGGCCACCTCGGGGTCGTGCGTCACCATCACCGTGGTCGCGCCGCGGGCCTTGGCGGCCGTCAACAGCAGAGTGATCACCTGCTCGCTGGTGTTCTCGTCCAGCGCGCCGGTGGGCTCGTCGGCGAGGACGACAGCGGGGGTGCGTACCAGTGCCCTGGCTATGGCCACCCGCTGCTGCTCGCCCCCCGACAGTTGACGTGGACGATGGGTGGTCCGATCGGCGAGGCCGACCTGGTCGAGGCTTTCCAGCACGAGGGACCGCCGGCGGCGCCGCGGCACCGGAATGCCGTGCTGGAGGGCCGTCTCGACGTTCTCGTAGGCGCTCAGGTGGGGCAGCAGGAAGAACCGCTGGTAGACAAAGCCGAGGTGCGTACTTCGCAGGCGGGCGAGGGCCACGTCGCTCAGACCGCTGACTTCCTGCCCGTCGATGTGGTACGTGCCGGAGTCGGGGCTGTCCAGAAGACCGAGAATGGCGAGTAGCGTGCTCTTCCCCGATCCGGAGCGCCCGAGAATGGCGGCGGTGGTCCCTGCGTGGATGTGCAGGGAGAGGTTCCGAAGCACATCGACGCGCTCGCCTTTCGGGCCGTCGAAGGACTTGCGAATGCCGTTGAGCCGTAGCAAGCCTGGTCCCTCAGCCCTCGCCTGGATCCGTGAGCGCCGGGGCCGGTGAGACGACCACGTCGCCCTCCGCGAGACCGTCGACTATCTGGATGTACGACCCGTCGGTCAATCCCAACTTCACGTCGCGTGTCTCGGTCGAACCGGTGGCGTCCCGTACTCGGACCCGCCCTCGCTCCGCGCTTCCCGCCACCGCCTCGACGGGAAGCGCGAGAACGTTTCGGGCCTCGCCGGTTCTGATGGCCAGCACGCCCTTGAGCCCGGGAAAGAGACGAAGATCCGCAGGCGGCGCACAGGTCACGGTTACCCCTGCCCCCTCTTCCCCGCCGCCTTTATCGGGGCCGCCGAGCACCCGGCAGGGGAATGGGCCGGGCCCGTGGTCGATCTGGGCGGTCGCCTCCGGCGCAAGCTCGAAGAGCCGGTAGACGAGCGCTTCCGAGATGGTGGCCCGCATGCCATAGCCGCTGGCCTTGAGGCCCACCAGGGGAAGGCCCTCCGGAACCGTGGTTCCGGAGGAGGCGAGTTCGTCCTGAACGGTGGCCTCCACGGGATTCGTGACCGGCACCCGCTTACCCGACGACCGGATCCAGCCGATGACGGTCCCGGCCGGCACCACGCCCTTCTTCGACCGGTCGCGAAGATAGACCCCGGATTTCGGTGCGGTCAGGGAATAGCTCGGCGAGGACACCACGGACCCGTTCGACGCCAGCACGCTGACCAGATTTCGCCGCTCCACGGTGGCGGTCGTCGATTGCGTGTTCTTGTCGGTCAACGCCGGCACAAAGGTCGCGCCGGAGTGGTCGGAGAGAAACCAGGCCCCGGCGGAGAGGACGACAGCCGGCAGTGCCACAAAGGTCAGAGTGCGGCGCGGGAAGCGCGACACCCGCCTCCGACCAGTTCCCGTGTCAGCCCTTCGCACAGTTCGCCTTGACGTCCTGTTGCACCACGCTGGGATCACCCAGCCTCGCCTTGGCGAGTTCGTCGTCAAAGACGTCTCGGCTGCTTTGGTCGAAGTTCTTCTGGTAGGTGCGTAGGGTTGGGAACTTGCCGAGGTTGTCGAGGGCCTGCTTCTCCCGCTGCGCATCGTCGCCGCGGGCCGCCAGCCACTCCTGCTGCCAGGCGCACAGCCAGAAAGATTCGACCTTCCCCGTAGCGGCACCGTCTTGGAAAACGACCTGCGATCCATCGACCTCTTTGCGCAGCTGCTGGGCCGAGTCCCAACTCTTGTCGGCCGGCAGGGTCAGCGAGGACTTGGCCGCGTTGTATTCCTTGAGCGCCTCGTCGTAATTTTTGACGCCTCCAGAGTCGTCGTCCGACCCCGTCGAGCAGCCGGTCGTCAGAAAGACGACCGCTGCAACAATGGGGAATACGCCCCTGAATACTCGCATGTTTCTCCCCGTTACGCGAGGTTGGGCCGGTTGGCCGCCATGGACCGTAGCGTTCCAACCGGCCCAACACAAAACTAGACCAGGTCAGGTCGGATGATCAGTGATAGGAATTCGTCACCAGCGGAGGTCGCCCTCCCAATGGTCGTCGGCGTTGGCGTTGATGTTGACGGAAGACCGGTAGTTGAGGGTGAATCGGGTGGTCGCGAGGACCTCGGTCGCCAGATTCCAGGTGCCGCCCGTGCCTGGGCCGACCACGGTGGTTCCTGCGAAGGCATCCCCGCTCGTCACGCTGATGGGGCTGATGCGGAGGCTCACGTTGTTTGTCGTACCCATGCCGTTGGTGTACTTCAGCGAGATGGTCGAGTTGTTCGCCGCCACGGTGCGGATGTTCGCCCCCTCGATAAGGGCCGACGCGAATCCACAGTCCCCCACAACGTGTTCCGGGCCGGATGCTAGGGCCGGGGTCGCTAACGCTGGCACGAGTGCCAGACCCAGCACGGCTCCCTTGACGATGGCTTTCATTCGTGGTCCTTTCATGAGACCAGATGATAGAACTCGCCGGTCGTCAGGCCGCAATTTGCCATGGCCGGGGCTGACCGGCGAGGTTCCGCTGCTGACCGCACCTGAAGATCGATGCGATCAGTGGTGAAAAGGGGTAGCGCGAGCCCTCCGAGGTTGCAGGGCTCAATGGCAGCCGTAGAGTTGATCAGACTCTACGGCTGGCTTCGGAAAGACCGGCTGGCCAGCGACCGACTCACGCCCGCGCCGCTCTGGCCGTTCTCGTCGAAGCCCGTCGTGAATCCAAAACCCTCCGTTGCTCTGGATGGGTAACGGGAGCGCTGCGCACAGTGAGCTAAGCATGTCGTCATCGGTGCCCGCAATAAGGTTTCGGGGGATCCTGCTCCGGAGAATGAATGCACCGGAACTCCGGCCCCCGCTTACCGATTGTCATGCCCGGCGAGCAACGGAGGCGCTGGAAGTGGCGCATGCGACCACAGGGAGACTACGCCTAGTAGTGACGGTGATCTATATCACTGGGTTTGGGTTGAATCTTTTCGGTGCTTTGCGCGTCTAGGCGAGGGCTTGAGGGCTTGCTGCCCCGCGTCAGGCCGGCTGGGTGCGCAGGTAGCGGCCGAAGTGCGGCACGGTGAAGGCGACCGTCCCGCGTTCCCCGGAATAGATCAGCCCCTTCTTGATCAGCGCGTCCCGGGCCGGGGAGAGGCTGGCCGGCTTGCGCCCGAGCGCGCGGGCGATCTCGGCGGTCGGCACGGCGGCGTCCATGTCGTCCCGGCCGCCAGCGTCCCCCTCGACGAGGGACAGCGTCGCCATCGCCCGCATGTACTCGCGCTCAGCCGGGGTGGCCCGCTCGAACCGGGAGCCGAAGAAGCCCACGGCCAGCTCGGCCTCCGCCTCGGGGGCGGCGACCCGGACGTCCGCGTCGGTGATCGGGGAGCGCGGCGCGTGGTCCCAGGTGGCCTTGCCGTACGCCTGGACGAAGTACGGGTAGCCGCCGGACTTCTCGTAGAGCAGGTCGAGGGCCTTCGGCTCGTACTCGACCTCTTCCCGCTCGGCCGGCGCGCAGAGCGCCCGATCGGCGGCGATCCGGTCGAGCCGGTCGATGCGCTGGTAGCGGAACAGCCGCTCCGAGTACGACTTGGCGGCGCTGAGCACCGCCGGCAGGTGCGGCAGCCCCGCGCCGACCACGATCAGCGGCGCCCCGAGCTGGGACAGCTCGTGGCAGGCGGCGCAGAGCGCCGAGACGTCCTCCGCCCCGACGTCCTGCATCTCGTCGATGAAGACCGCGATGCCGGTGCCGACGTCGGAGGCCACGGCGGCGGCGTCGCTGAGCAGCTCCACCAGGTCGATCTCGATGTCGCCGGAGTCGGCCCGGCCGGTGGCGGCCGGCACGTCGATGCCGGGCTGCCAGCGGTCGCGCAGCTTCGGAGCGGCGCCGGCCCGGCCGGCGGGCGCGGAGCGCTGGGCGAACGCCTTCAGCACCCCGAGGAACGTGTCGATGCGGTCCGGGGCGCGGTGCCGGGGTGCGAGCTCACGGACCGCCATGTGCAGGGCGGCGGCGATCGGGCGGCGTAGTGACTGGTCCGGCCGGGCCTCGATCTTGCCGCTGCCCCAGAGGTGGTTGATGGCCTCCGAGCGGAGCGTGTTGAGCAGCACCGTCTTGCCGACGCCGCGCAGGCCGGTCAGCATCAGGCTGCGCTCGGGGCGGCCCCGGGCGATGCGCTCCAGCACCACGTCGAAGACGTCCAGCTCCCGCCCCCGCCCGGCCAGCTCGGGCGGGCGCTGGCCGGCGCCCGGGGCGTACGGGTTGCGGACCGGATCCACGAATCGCACAATATCGGGCTGTCTAGCCGGAAACCTAGACATCCGTAGAGGACGCTACCGGCGTGTCGCCGGCCGTCGAGACAAAACTAGGGCTGTCTAGCGCGCGCGCTAGACAGCCCTAGTTTCAGCTACCGGTGCCCGGCTGGTGTGTTTCCTGACGCGGAACAGGCAGAGCGGCGTCAGCGGGCCTTCAGGCACAGTACGAAGTCGAGGGTGTCCAGCTGACTGTCGAAGAAGTACCAGTTGGTGTAGCCGGTGACCTTGGCGCACTTCGCCTCGGCGTCCTTCTCGCCGCTGGTCTGCCCGTCGAACCGGCGCAGCACCTCGTACGTCTTCGGGGCGCACGGAGCGATCAGCAGCTTGGGCTTGCCACCCGCCGGTCCCGTGTTGCGGACGCACTGCCCGGCCTTGACGAAGCGGGGATCGGCCGACGACTCGGGCGCCGGGGCGGTCGGGGCGGTCGGGGCGGGGGCCGTCGGGGAGGCCGGTTCCTCCTCCGGCGTCGAGTCGGCGGTCGGCCGGGCCTGGCCGGCGCCCTCTGGTGCATCGTCCCGGTCGAGCAGGTACCACACCAGCGAGCCGCCGCCGAGCAGCAGCACCAGCAGGGTGGCCAGCACGGCGATCAGCGGTCCCCGTCCGCGCCTCCGGTCCGGGGGTGGCGCCGGTGCCCCGGTGTACGCCGGCCGGCTCGGGCCGGGCCCCGGGTACGGCCCCGGGGCGTACGGGCCGCCGGGCTGACGGGCCGCCGGGTACCCCGGTGCGCCCCCGCCCGGCCGGTAGACCTCGGGTTCGTGGGGCCACGGTCCGGGACGGTCCCACGGGTCGGGCTGCGGCTCCCGGGACGGCGGCGCGAACCGCCGTGGATCGCCCGTCCAGGGTGCCTGGTCCGCCGGGTGGGCGGCCCGCTCGGGAGGCTCGTGGTGCCGCGGCTGGCGAGGCGGGTACGCCGTGTGCGGCTCTTCCCGACCGTCGCCCGGCCAGGACCTGTCGCCCGCCCACGGTCGGGAGGACCCGTCGTCCGCCCACCGCTCGGACGGCGTGTCGTAGCCGTCGCCCGGTCGTCGTCCGGGCCACGGCCCGGTGGGACCCTCACCCGGTGATCCGTAGTTCGACATGCGCACCCTCCTGCCCGAGCGGTGAGGCCGGCCACCAACCAGGACACCGACGCCGTGGTCACCGTAGCGTGGTCAACCGATGACATCACCTCCTCCGCGTGCGACGGCATCGACCGGTCCGCCCGTACCCGACGGCCCGGTCACGCCCGGCGGGGCCGCCGGAGCCGCCGCGCGACCGGTCCGACCGGCGCTGATCTGGACCGCGCTCGTCGTCGTCTACGTGCTGTGGGGCTCCACCTACCTCGGGATCCGGGTCGCGGTGGAGTCGTTGCCGGCGCTCACCTCGGCCGGCCTCCGGTTCGCCGCAGCCGCCGCCGTGCTCGCGCTCGTCCTGCGGGTACGCCGGGGAGCGGGTGCCCTGCGCGTCGACCGGCGTCGGCTCGGTTCGGCCGCGCTGGTCGGGGTGCTGCTGCTGGCCGGCGGCAACGGACTGGTGGTGCTCGCCGAGTCCGGCCCACCCGGGACGGCGGTGCCCTCGGGCGTGGCCGCGCTGCTGGTCGCCACCGTCCCGCTGCTGGTCGTGCTGCTCCGGACGACCACAGGGGACCGGCCCCGGTTCTGGACCTTCGCCGGGGTGAGCCTCGGCTTTCTCGGCCTGGTCCTGCTGGTGCTGCCGACCGGTGGGTCGGCGGCGGTGCCGCTGGCGGGGGCGCTGACCGTGGTCGCTGCGGCGACCTCCTGGTCGGTGGGATCGTTCCTGTCCGGCCGTCTGACGATGCCGGCCGACCCGTTCGTCGCCACGGTCTACGAGATGCTCGCCGGTGCCGTGGCGCTGGCCGTGCTCGCCGCCGCCCGGGGCGAGCTGCGCGGCTTCGACCCCGGGCAGGTCACCGGCCGGTCCTGGCTCGCCCTGGGGTACCTGATGGTCGCCGGCTCGCTGGTCGCCTTCACCGCGTACGTCTGGCTGCTGCATCACGCGCCGATCTCGCTGGTGTCCACGTACGCGTACGTGAACCCGGTGGTCGCGGTCACGCTCGGCGCGCTGCTGGCCGCCGAGCCGGTGACCAGCCAGGTGGTGCTGGGCGGCGCGGTGATCGTCGCCGGGGTGGCGCTGGTGGTGAGCACGGAACGCCCCGGACGACGGACCGGGGCGGCGGGCCGGGCACCCCGGCGGTAACGTCCGGCCGGTGTCCGCCGGGCTGCCGATCTCCGTCGCGGCGCTCGGTGCGGCGGCAGGCACCGTCGCACCGTGGCTGGCCACCCGGTTCGCTGTCGCGCCGCCCGAGTCGACGGCCGCGACCGCCGCGCCGCTCGCCGCCGCCGTGCCGGCTGGTGCCGGACCGGGTACGACCCCGACCCGCCCGCTCCCGTCCGCGCGGCGGCGGGCGCCGACCTGCGCGGTGGTCGGGGCGGTCGTCTTCGGTGGGCTCGGCGTCGCGCCGGGCGTCGGGGCGGCGCTGCCGGCATTCCTCGCGGTGGCCGCGCTCGGGCTGGTGCTCGCCGTGGTCGACCTGGGCTGCCTGCGGCTGCCCGACCCGCTGGTCGGCGCGGCTGCCCTCGCCGCGGTCGCCGGCCTGGTCGCGGCGGCGTCGGTCGCCGGCCGGCCGGACCGGCTGCTCGGCCCGCTGGCCGGGGCGGCGCTGTCGTTCACCGGGTACGCGCTGCTGGCCCTGCTGCCCGGCTCGCGGCTCGGCTTCGGCGACGTCAAGCTCGCCGCCGTGCTGGGGCTGCCGCTCGGCTGGTTGGGCTGGCCGACGCTGCTGACCGGGCTGGTCCTGCCGCACGCGCTGCACGGGCTGGCCGTGCTCGGCCTGCTGGCGGCCCGCCGGGTCCGCCGGGACACCCTGCTGCCGCTCGGGCCGGCCCTGCTCGCCGGCACCTGGATCGCCGCCCTGCTCGGCTGAACCCCTCCCCCTCCGGGAGCCTCCTACAGCAGGCGGAGTTGGCGGTCCTTGGGCCGGCGGGGCTCGGTCTCGCCCAGCCGCTCGAACAGGCCCGGGTCGATCACGTCGAAGAACGGCGACGGCCGGCAGTCCCGCTCCGGCCCGTGCCGGGCGCGCCGGGCGGCGTGGCTGACGTAGAGGCGGTCCTGGGCCCGGGTCAGGCCGACGAAGAAGAGCCGCCGCTCCTCGGCGACCGCGTCCTCGTCCGGGGTGGAGCCGGGCCAGCGCAGCGGGAGCAGGCCGTCCTCGCAGCCGACCAGGAAGACCACCGGGAACTCCAGGCCCTTCGCGGCGTGCAGGGTGAGCAGGGTGACCGCCTCGGCGCGCGGGTCGAGGGCGTCCACCTCGGCGCCGGTGGCGAGCTGGGACAGGAACAGCTCCAGGTCGTCACCGCAGCGCAGGGCCAGCGGGGTCAGCAGGTCCACCGCCGCGCGGACCTCCTCGGGGCGCGCCACACCGGAGCCGTCGAGGGTGGGGGCGGCGAAGCGGTCGGCGACCACCTGCCCGGCGAGCCGGACCCGGGCCGGCAGGCCGCCGTCGAGGCCGTCGGCGTGCCGCAGCTCGCGGGCGATCGCGGTCACCCCGGGGCGGTCCCGCAGCCGGTCGTGCGAGCGCTTCTGCACCGGGACGTTCGCCCGGGTCAGGGCGTCCACGATCGGCGCGGCCTGCGCATCGGTCCGGTACAGCACGGCGATGTCGGAGAACGACAGGTTCGTCGACCGGCCGTCGATCCGGCCCGAGTCCAGCGACCGGTGGGACAGGCCGCCGACCAGCTCGTCGACGGTGCGTACCACGAAGTCGGCCTCGTCGGAGACGGACGCGGCGACGTACCGGCCGACCAGCGGGGCCTCCGGGTCGAGCCGGGCCGGGTCGAGCCGGCGGCCCCGGACCAGCGACGACGGCGCGATGGCCTGCACGGCGGCGGCCAGGATCGGCGCGGACGAGCGGTAGTTGCGGTTCAGCCGGACCAGCCGGGCGTCGGTGAAGTCCTGCGAGAAGCGCAGGAAGTAGCCGACGTCCGCCCCCCGGAACGAGTAGATCGCCTGGTCCGGGTCGCCGATCGCGCACAGGTTGCCGTCGGCGGGGCTGAGCAGTCGCAGCAGCTCGTACTGCACGGCGTCGACGTCCTGGTACTCGTCCACGAAGATCCACTGCCAGCGGTCCCGGTACCGCTGCACCAGCTTCTTCTCGGCGCGCAGCAGCTCCACCGGCAGGGTGAGCAGCTCGTCCAGGTCGACCAGGTCCCGCTTGCGCAGCAGCGCCGTGTACGCCGCCAGATCCTCGCCGGCCTCCGCCCGCGCCGCCGCCCGGTCAGCGTCGTCGGCGATCCGGAAGCCGGCCGGCAGCCCGGCGGCCCCGGCGTTCTCGCGCAGGATGGCCAGCCCCAGGGAGTGGAACGTGCCGACGGTGATGTCCTCGGCCACCGGCCCGAGCAGCCCGTCGAGGCGGTGCCGCAGCTCCTCGGCGGCCCGCCGGGTGAAGGTGATCGCCAGGCAGCGCTCCGGGAACACGTTCAGCTCGGCGCACAGGTACGCGATCCGGTGGGTCAGCGTCCGGGTCTTGCCCGTGCCGGGGCCGGCCACGATCAGCAGCGGCCCGCCCGGCGCGGAGGCGGCCACCCGCTGCATCGCGTCCAGCCGGTCCAGCAGGCCGGTGCCGACCTCCTCCATCCCGGAGAGCATCGGCTCGAACGGCTCGTGCGGGGAGGGCTGCGGCGGAATCGGCGGGGGCGGGGGCGGCGGGGCGGCCTTCCGCTTCGGCTCGGCCCTCGCCGCAGCCGGCCGCTTGGCCTTCGTCTTCGCCGCCGGCTCCGCGGGCGTCCGCTGCGCCGGCACCGGTACGTCGAACAGCGTCTCCGCCTGCGCCCCCGCCGCCTTCCCGCCCAGCTCGGCCGGGTCGAACAGGGTGATCACGCCGTAGTCGCCGTCGTAGCCGGGCACCCGGCGCACGTCTCCCCGGCGCAGCCGGCCGATCCCCTCGGCGAGTAGTTCCCCGCCGACCCGGCCGATCTCGTCCAGCGGTGCGCGGGTCAGGATCTCCAGCTCCGGGCCGAGCGCGGCGACCAGCTCGTTGAGCTTCCCCTCGACCTTCTTGGACTTCGGGCCCACCGCGTTCAGCTCGCCGAGGATCTCGGCCAGCGGGACCAGGTGGGTGACGTCCCGGGCGTGGTCGGGCCGGTGCCCCTCGGGCCGGTCGGCCAGCTCCTCGACCCGGCTGAGCACCCCGATGGTGAGTGGCCTGCCACACTCCGGGCAGCGCCCGCCGGCGGCCCGGGTCTGCTCCGGGGACCAGCTGACCTCGCACACCCGGTGCCCGTCGGCGTGGTACTTGCCCTCCTCGGGGAAGAACTCGATGGTGCCGGCGAGGCCGTCGCCGGTGCGCAGCGCCTCCCGGATGGCGAAGTAGTCCCGGCCGGAGGCGAACACCGTGGCCTCCCGGCCCAGGGCGGGCAGGGAGTGCGCGTCCGAGTTGGACACCAGCCGGTAGCGGTCCAGGCTGCCGACCCGCCAGTTCATCTCCGGGTCGGACGACAGCCCGGTCTCCACGGCGAAGACGTGCTCGGCCAGGTCGGCGTAGCAGTCGGCGATCGCGTCGAAGCCGGACTTCGAGCCCAGCGCGGAGAACCAGGGCGTCCAGATGTGCGCCGGCACCAGGTAGCCGTCCGGACTGGCCTCCAGGGTGATCTCCAGCAGGTCCCGGGAGTCCAGGCCGAGGATCGGCCGGCCGTCCGAGGCGATGTTGCCGATCCGGCCGAGGGTGGTGTTGAACCGCTGCACCGCGTCCAGGTCGGGCAGGTAGATCAGGTGGTGCACCTTGCGGGTCCGGTCGTCCCGCTTGTAGATCGTGGAGATCTCCACGCTGAGCATGAACCGGACCGGGTCCGCCTCCGCCGCGTCGGCCAGCCGGGGCGGCAGCCGGCGGGCGATGTCCCGCTCCGCCTCGGGGCTGAGCCGGTACAGTCCCGGCTCGGCCGGGTGCAGCGTCTCGCGCAGGTGGTCGTACCAGGCGGGGTGGGTGAAGTCGCCGGTGCCGAGCACGCCGATGCCCTTGCGGCGGGCCCACCAGCCGAGGTTCGGCAGGGTCAGGTTCCGGCTGCACGCCCGCGAGTACTTCGAGTGGATGTGCAGGTCCGCGACGAACGGCGAGGGGCCACCGGGGGATGCGGCGCTGAACGGGAGCACGCCGCATCCTGTCACGCCCGCCCCGACGGCCGCTCCCCGCCACGCGTACGGGTGACCTGAGCATCCTTCCCTGGACACCCCGCCCGATGCACGGTAGGCGTGCGCGCCCGGCCCGGGTCAGGGGGTGCGGAGTTCCACCAGGGTGATCTGGGGGTCCGCGCCGACGCGGACCGGGGGGCCCCAGAAGCCCGCGCCGTTGGTCACGTAGACCTTCGTGCCGTCGACCTCGCCGAGGCCGGAGACCACCGGCTGTTCGAGCTTCACCAGCAGGTTGAACGGCACGATCTGGCCGCCGTGGGTGTGCCCGGACAGTTGCAGGTCGACGCCGAACTTCGCCGCCTCGACGGCCGCCACCGGCTGGTGGGCGAGCAGCACCACGGGGCGGCCCGGGTCCCGGTCGCCGAGCGCGGCGGCGAAGTCGGCGGGGGCGGCCAGACCGGTGCCGGCGGCGCTGACGTCGTTCACCCCGGCCAGGTCCAGCACCCCGCCCGGGGTCCGGATCTCCTGCCGGGTGTTCTGGAGCACCCGCAGGCCGAGCCGGTCCACCTCCTGCACCCACTCCTCCACGCCGGAGTAGTACTCGTGGTTGCCGGTGACGAAGAAGCTGCCGTACCGGGAGCGCAGGTCGCGCAGCGGCGCCGCCGCCTCGCCCAACTCGGCGACCGAGCCGTCGACCAGGTCGCCGACGACCGCGACCAGGTCGGCGTCCAGCCGGTTGATCATTGCCACGATCCGCTCGGTGTGCGCCCGGCCGCGCAGCGGCCCGAGGTGGATGTCCGAGACGGTGGCGATGCGCAGCCCGTCCATCCCGCGCGGCAGCTTCGCCAGCGGGATCCGCACCCGGTCCAGGCGCGGCGGGCCCATCGCGTTGCGTACCCCGTAGCCGGTGACCCCGGCGGCCGTGAGGCCCGCGAAGATCGCCGCGCCGCGGGCCAGCAGCAGCCGGCGGTCCGGATCGTGGTCGGGCTGGCCGACGGCCGCGGCGGCCGGCGGTTCCGCCCCGCCGGACGCGCCCACCAGCACCGGCTCGGGCGCGGCGGCGGCTGGCTCGGCGACGACCACCCGGCGGCGCAGCACCAGCCGGGCGACCAGCATCGGCACTTCCAGCACCAGCAGCACGACCAGCAGGTAGAACATCAGCGCGAGCCACAGGTAGCCCGGCCAGGCCAGCCAGAACAGGCCGGCCCGGGTGCCGATCATCGTGGCCGGGACGAGCAGTGCCAGCACCAGCGCGGCGACGGCCCCGATCCGCCGCCACCGCCCCGGGCCGGTGGTGTCCTTGACCAGCCGCTTCCACAGGTAGAAGTGGAGCAGAGCGACGACGAGCGTCGCGAAGCCCACGAACGCCAGGGTCGCCAACACGGAGCCTCCTCAGCCGCCCGCGAACGGGGGCAGTACGTCGATCGTCGTCCCGGCCGGCAGCGGTGCCCGACGATCATGACAGGTCACGCCGTCGACCAGGAAACTCGCCGCGGTCAGCACGGCGGCGAGCCGTACGCCGTGCCGCTCGGCCAGCTCACCGGCGAGTTCGTCCAGGGACCGCCCGGCGGGCGCGGTCTCCTCGGGGGTGCCGGCGGCGGCCCGCGCGCCGGCGAAGTAGCGGATGGTCAACAGCCCGGTCTGGCGGTCCGGTACGTCGTGCTGCACCCGTCAGCCGCCGATCGCGGACATCGGCCGGGCCGGCTGTAGGAAGGCCGGGTCGTCGATGCCGTGCCCGGCCCGCTTGCCCCACATCGCGGTGCGCCAGCGCCGGGCCAACTCGTCGTCGTCCGCTCCGGCCCGCAGCGCCGCGCGTAGGTCGGACTCCTCGGTGGCGAAGAGGCAGGCGCGGACCTGACCGTCGGCGGTGAGCCGGGTGCGGTCGCAGTCGCCGCAGAACGGGCGGGTCACGCTGCCGATCACCCCGACCCGACCCGGGCCACCGTCGACCAGCCAGGTCTCGGCCGGCGCGGCGCCCCGATCGGCAGGATCCGGGGCCAGGTCGAACCCGGTACGCAGCGCGGCGAGGATCTCGTCGGCGGTGACCATGGTCGCCCGGTCCCAACCGTGCTGGGCGTCCAGCGGCATCTGCTCGATGAACCGCAGCTCGTAGCCCTGGGCCAGGGCGAAGCGGAGCAGCGCGGGGGCCTCGTCGTCGTTGACCCCGCGCATCAGCACGGTATTGATCTTGATCGGGCTGAGCCCGGCGGCGACCGCCCCGGTCAGCCCGGCGAGCACGTCCGCGAGCCGGTCCCGCCGGGTCAGCCGGGCGAACCGGCCGGCGTCGAGGGTGTCCAGCGACACGTTCACCCGGTCCAGCCCGGCGGCCCGCAGGGCGGGGGCCAGCCGGTCCAGCCCGAGGCCGTTCGTGGTCAGCGAGATGCGGGGCCGGGGCTCCAGCGCGGCCACCGCCGCGACGATGTCGACCAGACCGGGACGGATCAGCGGCTCCCCGCCGGTGAACCGCACCTCGGCCACCCCGAGGTGCCGCACGGCCAGCCGGACCAGCCGGACGATCTCGTCGTCGGACAGCAACTGGGGGCCGGCCAGCCAGGGCAGCCCTTCGGCCGGCATGCAGTACGTGCAGCGCAGGTTGCACTTGTCGGTCAGCGAGACGCGCAGGTCCCGGGCGACGCGGCCGTACCGGTCGGCGAGGACGCCTCCGGTCGGTGGGGCGACGGTCACCTCTCGACCGTAGCGCGCCCGGCCTCACGCAGCGCGGCGCGGGCGGCGTCGCCGACCGCCTCGCGGTACGCCCCGCCGAACAGGGCGGCGTGCACCAGCAGCAGGTGAAGTTGGTGCAGCGGCACCCGCTCGGGCCACCCGTCGGCCAGCGGCCAGGCCTCCCGGTAGGCGCCCATGATCCGGTCGTGGTGCGGCGGCCCGCCGAACAGCGCCAACTGGGCCAGGTCGGTCTCCCGGTGCCCGCCGTGCGCCGCCGGGTCGACCAGCCAGGCCCGCCCGTCGGTCCCCCAGAGCACGTTGCCCGACCACAGGTCGCCGTGCACCCGGGCCGGCGGCTCGTCCCCGCCGAACTCGCCGATCCGGTCGAGGACCGCCTCCACCAGCGCGGCCTCGACGCCGGTGAGCGCGCCGCCGTCGACCGACATCCGCAGGTACGGGGCGAGCCGCCGACGCGCGAACCAGTCCGGCCACGGGCCCGGGTCCGGCGTGTTGTCCTGGGGGAGCGCGGCGATGAAGCCGGGCCACTCCGCGCCGAACGCGGCGGCCCCGGCGCGGTGCGTCGCGGCCAGTTCGCGGCCGAACCGCTCGGCGACCTCGGGCGTCGGCTCGCCGGCCTCGACCCAGTCGAGCGCCAGCAGCTCCGGCAGCGCCACCACCACCTCCGGTACGGGGACCCCGTCGGCCTCCCGCAGCCAGCGCAGCCCGGCGGCCTCGGCGGCGAAGAAGCCCTCCGGCGCCGGCCGGCCGGCCCGCTCCTCCGGCCACGTCTTGGCGAAGACGGAGTGCCCGTCGTCCAGGGTCAGCCGGGACGCCGCGCAGACGTCCCCGCCAGCGACCGGCGTCTCCCGGATCCGCTGATGGGTGAGGAAGGTCGGCAGGTGTTCCGGATGCGCCCGCAGGTACGCCAGGTCCATGACCGCAAGGTAGCCGCTCGGGGCGCTCTCCGTGGGGGTCTCCGGTGTGGGCCAGCCTCAGCGGGGCGTGCCGCCCGCCCCGGCGACGGTCGTTGCCGGCCGTTGGCGGGCCCTCGGCGGTCGTTGGCGGGCCCTCGCCGGCCGTTGTCGGGTCAGCGCCGGCCGTTTGGCGGGTCACCGCCGGCGCGACGGTGATCGGGGCTGAGCTGCGCCGCTACTCTCCGTGGTTGTGGACAACCCGCGTGTCGTCCACAGGGCCTGTCGAGACGCTCGGACGCGGCCGAGGCTGCCTCCCATGGCCCGTACCGACCGCCCCCGGCTCACCGTCCGTTCGCCCGCCGACCTCATCGCGGCCGTGCCGTACCTGCTCGGGTTTCATCCCGCCGACAGCGTGGTGGTGGTCGCGATGCGGGGGCGGCGGATCATCTTCGCCGCCCGGGCGGACCTGCCCGGCCCGGGCGACGACCCGCTCGACCCGGCCACCCACCTGGCCGGCGTCATCGCCCGGCAGGGCGCCGAGTCCGCCACCGTGCTCGGCTATGGCGACGCCCCCCGGGTCACCCCGGCCGTCGACGCGGTACGCGGGTCGCTGGCCGCCGCCGAGCTGACCGTGCTGGACGCCCTGCGGGTCACCGACGGCCGCTACTGGTCCTACCTGTGCGACGAGCCGGCCTGCTGTCCGCCCGAGGGCACCCCGTACGACACCGGGGCCAGCGAGGTCAGCGCGGCGGCGGTATTCGCCGGTCAGGTGGCCCTGCCCGACCGGGCGGCCCTGACCACACAGGTGGCCCCGTTCGGCGGCCCGGCCCGGGTGGCGATGGGCCGGGCGGTCGACCGCGCCGAACGCCGGCTGGCGGCCATGCTGGTCGGAGCACCCGAGGCCGACCTGCTCGGCGGTCGGACGCTGCGCCAGGCCGGCGTGGATGCGGTCCGCGCAGCCCTGCGCCGGTGCCGGCGGGGCGAGCGGCTAGCCGACGACGAGGTGGCCTGGCTGACCCTGCTCCTCACCCACCTGCCGGTCCGCGACCACGCCTGGGAGCGCACCGACGGTCGGGAGCGGGACCTCGCCCTCTGGACCGACGTCCTGCGCCGCGCCGAGCGGGACCTGATCGCCGCTCCGGGTTCCCTGCTGGCCTTCGCCGCCTGGCGGGCCGGGCAGGGGGCACTCGCGGCGGTGGCGCTGGAACGGGTGCTGGAGGCGCACCCGGACTACTCGCTCGCCCTGCTCCTCGACGACCTGCTGCGCCGAGGGGTGCCCCCGTCCCAGCTCGACGGCTGGCCGACGACCGGCCCGCCGGGCGTGCTTCGCCGGCAACGCCGTCGACGCGGCTGACGAGCAGGTTGGCCGGGGGTGTTGGCGTGGTGTTTCCGGGATCCTCCGGGTTCTCTTTCGCCGTACGCTGAGTCCGGCCTGCGAACTGCCCAGCAGCGCGAGCCAGGAGTTGATCTTGCACTGTAAAGTGAAGGAAAAGCGAGAAGTTGATCCCTAGCGCCACAGGTCAGGAAGCCCTGCTCCCCGCGTACGCGGGGGTGATCCCGACGTCCACCAGGCCAAGGCCAAGGAGCTGAACTGCTCCCCGCGTACGCGGGGTGATCCCGGGTGGTGACGCTGACCGCGCTACCAACGCCGCTGCTCCCCGCGTATGCGGGGGTGATCCCGGGGTTGAGCTGATCGCCTGCTTCCTTGCAAGGATCTCACCCTCTAGCGGACCGTTCTCCTTCCTGCTCGGTATGGCAGAACGCCCGCCCAAGAGGGGGCGGGCGTTCTACGTCTTTGCCGTGGGGTCAGGCGCGCGCAGCGACGTGGACGATGAACGAGCGCCATGCGGCCGGGGAGAAGCTGAGGGCCGTGCCGGCCGGGTCCTTCGAGTCCCGTACCCCGACGATGCCCGGAAGGTTGTCGGCGACCTCGATGCAGTTGCCGCCGTTAGAGCTGCTACGGGTGCTCTTGCGCCAACGGGCGCCGGTCAGGTCAGCCATGCTCGCGCCTTCAGGAAGTCGATGGACTGGTCTCGCGGTAGCGCGACCGACCTCACGGTATCCCAGACCGCCCACAGGGGAGCAGCGTCGTTTGTGATGCGCCCTGCGGCCTGATCGTCCAGGTAGCCGACGTCGTCTCCATCGAGAGTCGTCGCGATAACGAAAGGCCCTGCCTGTCCTGGGTGCAGACCCGCTCCCAAGGGCAGGACGTGCACCATCACGTTGGCGTGCTGGGCCACCGCTGCCAGATGATCGAGCTGTGGGTGCATCACCTCTGGGCTGCCGCGTCGTAGTGCGGCTTCGTCGATCACGAAGACCGTCAAGGGAGGGCGGGAACGCTTGAACACGGCGGCCTGACGCCGAAGCCGACTCTCTACGTGGTCGGCCGCATCAGCCATCAACGGCCCGCATGCCAGGACGGCGCGAGCGTATGCCTCGGTCTGGAGAAGGCCCGGAATGACAACCGACTCAAAGCACCTGAGGCCGACTGCTTCACGCTCAATCTCGGTCCACGGCCGGAACCACGCTGGCTCCTTTCGTTTCAGCGCGTCCGGCCAAAGCTCCAGTACGTCCTTGCCGAGAAGCTCGGCAACCTTTGCGCGGTGCCGCGTCTGCGGTATCCGTCCGTGACTCGCCCACTTGGCTGCGGTTTTCGGGTCGACCCCAATGTGAGCAGCGAGGCTGTCGGCCGTGTGCCCCGTTTCGGTCATCGCGGTCTGCACGGCTCGGTTCATCCCCGAGATCTCCTAACGTCCAGAACGTTCCGAACACATAGTGCAACGCAGTGTGTTCGCTCCGCAACTGCCGGAAGGCTGCTTGTAGGACGGCGTGGCCGGTGGAGGAGTTGCCCGGCGGTCGCGTTCGTCGAGGGGGCCGTCCCGGTCCTTCCCCCGTGTGACGAGCGGACGGCCCCCTCTCCAATCTCGACGGAAAGGGAAGTCATGTCGCACCGAGGAGGGCGTCACCGGTCCCGGCGGGGTCGGCACTGCGCGTGCCAGGTCTGCCGGGCGTACCGGGCCGCGAAGCCGCAGAGCGATCCCGCACCGGCCGATCCGAAGCCCGCGCCGAGGCCGGCTCCGCCGCCCCGGGACCCGGTCCCGTACGACCCGCCGCTGGTCGGCCCGATGATCCCGCCGTACCGGGGGCCGTGCAACGACACGACGACGCGGGTCATCTGGGACCTGGCTGGCGAACTGCCCACTCCGGCGCAGTTGACGCGCGGGAACCGAGGCCGGCGGTGAGGTACCGCAGCCACCGGACACTTGCCACCGGGCGCACCCGCGCGGCGGACCTGGCGGAGCACTGCTCGCACGGGCCCGCGTGGACCTGCCGGCGCTGCGGGAGCCCGTTCCCCTGCCCTGCCTGGACGGAGGGCCCGATCGACAACCAACTGCGTACCGCGCTGTTGCCGGGGTTCCTGCGGATGGCTCAGCAGGCCGTCCGCGACCTTCGCGGCCGACCGGGCGGTCCGACGCCCCCGGAGATCGTCCAGCGCTTCCTGTGGTTCGTGCCGCTGACCGACGACGAGGCGCGGGCCGTCGCGCTGCGGGTGCGCTGATGTCCCGCGCCGTCCGCCCGCACCTGCCGCTCCGCCCGATCTGGCTGTGCTGCGTCTGCGGCCACCCGTGGCCGTGCGGCGAGGCACGGCTGTCGCTGCTGGTCGAGTACCGGGGCAACCGGACCGCCCTGCTGATCTACCTGGCGATGCTGAAGGAGGAGGCGACCGCACACCTGACCGAGCTGACCCCCGGTCGCCCGCCGAGTGGCCTGACCGATCGCTTTGTCTCCTGGGCGCGTGCTCGCGGATAGCGCCTCTTGATCGAGGGCCGTACCCGTTGCGATCGGCGGCGACTTCGAGGCGAAGCTCGCACGACTTCATTGATCGTCTGCGCTTTAGTGAGACGACACGCCGAGGAGATTCTCCTTTTTCGACAGACGATCATGGGGTGCCGCCCGATTGGCGAGGGGCATGGTCGACTGCCCCGTGCGGGGCGGCGCGGCTTGGCTGGGCCATCCTCGCCCCGATCCCGAGCGGGGTCAGTGGTCGATCCGGTGCGCGCCCGCGTACACGTTCATGGTTCGGCCGCGCAGGAAGCCGACCAGGGTCATCCCCGCCTCCTCGGCCAGGTCGGCGGCCAGGGTGCTCGGGGCGGAGACCGCCGCGAGCAGCGGCACCCCGGCCATCCACGCCTTCTGGGTCAGCTCGAAGCTCGCCCGGCCGGAGACCAGCAGCAGGTGCCCGGCCAGCGGCAGCCGCTCCTGCCGAACCGCCCAGCCGATCACCTTGTCGACGGCGTTGTGCCGGCCGACGTCCTCGCGCAGCACCACCAGCTCCCCGCCGCTGGTGAACAGCCCGGCCGCGTGCAGGCCGCCGGTGCGGTCGAAGTTGCGTTGCGCCGCCCGCAGCCGGTCCGGCAGCTCGGCCAGCAGCCCGGCCGGCACGGTGAGCGGGTCGTCCGCGACGGCGAACTGGGAGCGGGTCCGTACGGCATCGATGCTGGCCTTCCCGCACACCCCGCAGGAGCTGGTGGTGTAGAAGTTCCGCGCCGGGTCGGTGGTCGGCTCCGGCACGCCGGGGGCGAGCACCACGTCCACCACGTTGTACGTGTTCGGCGTGTCCGCGCCCGCGCAGAGCTGGGCGGTGTGCACGTCGGCGGCGGACCGGATCAGCCCCTCGGTCAGCAGGAAACCGATCGCCAGGTCCAGGTCGTCGCCGGGGGTACGCATGGTCACCGCCAACGGCCGTCGCCGGCCCGGCCCGCCCGGGCCGACCCGGATCTCCAGCGGCTCCTCCACGGACACGCTGTCCGGCCGGCGCACCGCGACGCGGTCCGGGTCGGCCGCGTCGAGGTCGATCCGGAGCACGCTCCGCCGATCAGTGGCCCGTCCCATCCCGCCATCCTGCCCGAACGGCCCGGCCGGGGCGAAGCGTCCGGCCGGGATAGCGGCCAGGCGAGTGTCGTGAGCCGAGCGCGGTAGGCCGGTGGGAGCGCCGAGAGCCGGGGGCGCCGAGAGCCGGGGCCGCCGAGCGATGCGCGCCGACAGCGGACAGCCGACAGCGGACAGCCGACAGCGGACAGTCGGTTCAGGAGGCGGCGGCCGGGCCGGCGGGCTCCTCGGCCTCGCCGGACAGGCTGCTCTCCAGCCAGCTCGCCACGAGTTCGGCGACCGCGTCGGGCGGGGGCATGGCGATGCCGACGACGTTCTCGCGCTGCCACAGCTCGAAGATCACCCGCTCCTGCGGCTCGACGACGGCGTGGCCCTCGTCGCGCAGCGTCTCCACGTGACGTTGGGTGGTCCGCTTCGCCCACATCGACTTGTTCATGCTCGGGAAGAAGATCGCCGGCCGGTCGCTGGCCAGCAGGGCGGTCTGCGCGGGGGTGCCGGCCAGGCCGAGTGCCGCCGCGGCGATCGTGCCGGCGGTCGCCGGCAACACGACGATGCCGAGCGAGCGCTTGGCGAACTCGGTGGGGTTCAGCGCGGGGTCGCCGCTGGCGAACACCTCGTCCGCGTACCAGGCGGCCACCTGGGGCTGCACGAACCGCTCGGCGTTGGCGGTGAGCAGCACCCGCAGCGGCAGGTCGATCTCCTGGCGCAGCCAGGACAGGTAACCGGAGGCAGCCATCGCGGCGCTGGAGCCGCAGATGATGACCGAAAGCGCGTCGTCTCGCATGCGGACAGCGTCCCGGCGCGGGAACGCCGTGGACATGGGGGAACGGCCCCATCTTCGCCGCCGGATCGGCGCGGGAGTTTGGGGGCCGCTCCCCATGCCGCCCGGGGCGTCCGGCTGGCAGGTTCGTCCTCAGCCGGCCGCCCCCACGACCCGCCGGCCGAGGAGGTGAACGGCATGAAGAAGATCACGATCCGCAAGACGGGCTCCATCAAGCTCACCACGTCGGCGCCGCTGTACTGCACGGACTGCTGCTGACCGGTCGGCCGTCCCGGCGCGTCGGCGCGCCGGGACGGCCTTCGCCGGGCTTACGCCCTGGAGGAACCATGCCAACCACCCGCCTGGAGTTCCATCCGCTCACGTACGTGCCGGAGCGGGACGGCGTCACTGTCGGTCGGATCGACGCCGCGTCCTTCGCCGTGCTGCCCGAGGACGGGGTCGCGCTGCTGCGCCGCCTCGCCGACGGGATGCCGGTCGGCGAGGCGGAGCAGTGGTACCGGAGCACCTTCGGGGAGCCCGTGGACATGGCCGACTTCGTCGACACGCTGCGCGAACTCGGTTTCATCCGGGCTGACGGGGAACCACCGGCCCGGGCGCCCGAGGTCCGCTTCCGGCGGCTCGGCCGTGCCGCCTTCTCCCCGCTGGCCTGGGCGGCGTACGCGCTGATCGTGATCGCCGCCGCCGTGGCCATGGTGAACCGGCCGGAGCTGCGGCCGCACGCCCAGAACGTCTTCTTCGTCCCGTCACTGCTCGCCGTGCAGCTCGGTCTGGCCCTGTGCCAGTCACCGGGCATCCTGTGGCACGAGTGGTACCACCTGCTCGCCGCCCGCAGGCTCGGCCTGCCCACCCGGATGCGGGTCGGCCGCCGGCTCTACTACGCGGTGGTGGAGACCGAGCTGGACGCCCTGCTCACCGTGCCGGCACGGCAGCGCTACCTGCCGATGCTGGCCGGGCTGCTGGCCGACGCGGTGCTTTTCGGCGCGCTGGTGCTCGTCGCCTGGGCCGGCCTGTCCGACGGCCTGTCCTGGCCGGGACGGCTGGCGCTGGCGGTGGCGTACACCGTCCTGCTGCGGATGTCCTGGCAGTTCTACGTCTTCCTGCGTACCGACCTGTACTACGTGGCGACCACGGCGCTGGGCTGCACCAACCTGCACGAGGTGAGCCGGGCGTGGCTACGCGACCGGTTCGCCTGGCTGCCCGGGGTGCATCCGTCCGAGGAGCCCCAGGACGACTGGTCGCCGCGCGACCGGCAGCTCGCGCCCTGGTTCGCGCTGATCACCTGCGGCGGGGTCGTGGCGCTGCTGGTGACCGTCACGCTGTGGACCGCGCCGCTGGTGCTGGAGTTCGCCTCCCGGGTCGTCTCCGCCCTGATGAACGGCTCCCCCACCGGCCCCGGCTTCTGGGACTCGATCGGGTCGCTGCTGCTGGTCGCCTTCGAGATCGTGCTGCTGCCGCTGCTCGCCGGCCGTACCCGGCGGCGGGCCGCCCCCGCACCGGACCCGGCGAGGGCGGGCTGACGGCGCCCCGCCCGGCCACCCCCACCCGGCCACCCCGCCCGGCCGCCCCGACACCCACCGCGACGCAAGGTCCATCCCAACGGAGGAGCAACGGCATGACTGCACACCAATGGCGGATCGGGCCGGCGCCGGTCGACGGCGAGCAGGTCGATATCGCGGTCGACTGTCACCGGGGGCTGCGCGGTCCCTACACCGGCCTGGGCAGCCTGCTGCGGCTGGTCGTACCCGAGGCGTACGGACGCTGGCCGGACCTCGTCCAGCGGCACCTGACCGAGATCCTGTCCGCCGCCCCGGAGCTGCGCGGGGCGATCGACGCGGCACCCGAGACGCTCACCTCCCTGGCGGTGCCCGAGGAGCGGACCCGGATCTACCCCGCCAACCGCACCCGTCGCCTGGCGCACGGCGCGACGGAGTTCCTCGCCGGGTACGCCGCCCGCTCCGGCCGCCACCCGCTGCGGCTCGCGTTCGACCGGGTGGACCAGGCGGACCCCACCGACCAGGAGTTCCTCTCCATCTTCCTGCGCCGGGTGCGGCCGGACGTGGTGCGGGTGCTGATCGGCACCGGCGGCGGGGAGCTGGAGCCCGAGCTGACCGCCGCCCTCGACCGGTACGCGGGGCGGCTGCCGGAGCTGACCCGGGTCGCCGGCCGGCCCGAACGTGGCCCGGAGGAGCTGCTCCGGGCGTACGTCGACGCGGACGGCACCTCCGCGGACCCGGCCGAACTGGCCGCGTACCGGCAGGCCGACCCGCAGGCGCGGGTGGCGCTGCACGACGCCCGCGCCGCGCTGCTGCGCGGGCGGGGCGACTGGAGCCTGGAGCTCGGCGCGATCCCCTGGCACCTGGAGCGCGGCAGCGACCCCGCCGGGGCCGGCGCGGAGGCGCTGTACGAGGCGGCGCGGCACTGCGGTGCGCTGGGCTACTACCACGCGGTGATCGACTACGGAACCCGTGGCCGGGCGATCGTCGACCCCGACACGCAGATGGAGCGGTTCTGGCTGCTCAGCACGCGGGCGAGTTCGGCGATGGTGGTGCTCGGTCGCACCGTCGAGGCGGAGCCGACCTACCTCGACCTGCGCAGTCGGTACGCGGAGCCGGAGCTGCAGATGTCCACCGGGTACGCGCTGGCCATGCTCTACACCCGTTTCCACCCCGAGGAGCGCAGGGACCACCACCTGGCCCGGGGCTACATCAACAACTCCATCGCGATCGCCTCGCTGCTTCCCGACCCGCAGAAACGCGCCTTCCACTCCGTGTTCCAGAACAACGGGCTGGCGCTGATCGAGATGCGGCTGGGCCGGCTGCCGGCGGCGCTGCGCCTGGTCGACGAGGGGCTCAACCGGCTCGACCGGGAGCTGCCCGGCGACAAGCACCGGCTGCACCGCTCGGTGCTGGTGCACAACCGGGGCAAGGCGTACCTCGCCCTGGGCCGGCTGGACGAGGCGCTGACGGACCTGACCAACGTGATCGAGCTGGACCCGAACTACGCCGACTACTACTTCGACCGGGCCGATGTGCGGCGGCGACTGGGCGACCTCACCGGAGCGGTCGCGGACTGCGACACGGCGATCAGCCTGTCGCCGCCCTTCTTCGAGCTGTACTACAACCGGGCCGACCTCAAGGCCGAGCTGGGCGACCTGGCGGGGGCGATCGCCGACTTCGGCTACGTCGTCGAGCTGGAACCCGACCAGCTCGACGCCCGGGTGAACCTGATCAGCCTGCTGCTCGACGAGGGATCGGTCGACGCCGCCCGCCCGCACGTCGAGGAGGGGCTGCTCAGTAACCCCGGCGAGGCCCGACTGCTGCACCTGCGCGGCGTGCTGGCGGTGACGGACGGGGCGGAGGCGGACGCCCGGCGGTACTTCGACGACGCGTTGGCGGCCGACCCGGCGCTGGTGGCCGCGCTGGCCAGCCGGGCCGCCCTGGCCTTCGACGGCGGTGACCACGAGCGGGCCACGGCCGACCTGACGGCAGCCCTCGCGGTGGACGCGGACAACCCGGACCTGCTGTACAACCGCGGGTTCGTCCACGAGGCGGCGGGCCGGTGGGCCGAGGCGGTCGCGGACTACAGCCGGGCGCTTGACCTGCCCGGTGCGGACCGGGAGGAACTGCTCAGCCGGCGCGCCCGCTGCCATGCCGAACTCGGCGACGTCGACGCCTCCCGGGCCGACCGGGCGGCCGGCGCCGCCGGGCAGTCGAACCTGGCCGGCGCGCGGTGACCACCACGGCCTCCCGGCGCGCCGGGGTGGGGGCCGTCCGGGTTCCACCGGCGGACCCCACCCCGGACGCGCCGCCGTCCCCAGGGGCCGAGCCGGCCCGGAACGCCGCGTCCGGCGGCTCTGGGACGGCCCGCTCCGTCCCGGCTGGCAGCCCCGAGCCGGCCCGGCCGGCCCCGGTCAGCGGCCCCGAGCTGCGGGAGTTCATGCGCAACTGGGCCACCGGGGTGGCGGTGGTGACCAGCCGGCTGGCCGGGCGGCCGGTCGGCTGCACGGTGAACGCGTTCACCTCGGTGTCCCTGCGCCCGCCGCTGCTGCTCGTCTCGCTGGCCCGAACGAGCCGTACGCTGGCCGCGATCACGGCCGAGGGCGGCTTCGCGGTGAACCTGCTGGACCGCCGTCAGCGGGAACTGGCCGACCGGTTCGCGACCGCCGCCGGGGACCGTTTCGCGGGCGTGGCGCACCGTACGGTCGACGGGCTGCCCCTGCTCGACGGGGCGATGGCGGTGGCGGTGTGCACGGTGACCCAGCTCATCGGCGTCGCCGACCACACGCTGGTGCTCGGCTCCCCGTACCGGTTCCAGGCCGGGGACGACGCGGACCCGGCCGTGTTCTTCGGCGGCCACTACCGGACGGTCAGTCCGGCGTGACCTCGTCCCGGACCCGGGCGGCGTAGCGGCTGAGCGCCGCCCGGTTCGCCTGTTCGGTCTTGGCGATCAGGCTCGCCACGTGCTTCTCCACCGTGCGCGGCGAGATGAACAGCTCGCTGGCGATGCTGCGGTTGTCGGACCAGTCCGCCATGAGCTGGAGCACCTCGTACTCCCGCTCGGTGACCCCGATCATCCGCAGCGGCTGCGGCACCCGGCTCGTGGTGCGGCGGTACGGCACCACCACGCCGAGGCGGCGCAGGTGGGCCCGGCAGGCACGGGCCGGGGCCGGCAGCCCCGTCCGGCAGAAGTGCTCCTCGGCGGCGCGCAGCCAGTCGACCGGGTCCCCCCACCGGTCCGCGTCGGCCGCCGGCGCGACGAGGCGCAGGCCGAGGTGGACCACCACCGGGTGTGCCTGGGCCCGCCGCACCGCCGTCACCGTCGCGCCGGCCGCCTCCCGCTCGCCCTGCCGGCCGAGCAGCACCGCCTTTGCCAACAGCACGAACTGCCGGTTCCAGTGCAGCCGCCCGGCCGGCGTCGCCCCGACCTCGCAGCACCGTCGCCAGTCGGCGTCGCCGTCCAACACCGCCAACAGCACGCCCAGCCCCTGGGGGCCGGTGAGCGGGTAGGGCGCGGGTCGCTCGGCGTCGCATGCCACCGCCCGGTCCAGCTCGCGGCGGGCCCGTCCCGGGTCCTCCTCCAGCAGGGCGCACACCGCGCCGGCCATGCCGTGGGCGAGCGCGGCGACCGGTGGGCCCGGGTCGTCGTCCGAGAGGCCGGCCAGCACCGCGTCCAGTTGGTGCCGCCGCCCCCGGTGTCCGGCGCACACCGCGCGGACCAGCGCCAGCAGCGGCGCGCTGTCGCCCAGCCCGAGCCGGTGCGCCTCGGCCGCGCACTCCTCGACGAGCCGCTCGGCCTCGGCGTACTCGGCCCGCAGCGCGTGGTCCCAGGCGAGCAGGACGTCGACCGTGTGCCGCACGGCCGACGCGCCCGTCCGCCGGGCCCGCTCGGCGGCACTCAGCAGCCCGTCGGTGTCCCCGGTGAGCAGCCAACGCTGCTCGGCGAGCAGCACCGCGGCCCGGTTGCGCCACAGCGGCAGGTGGTGTCGCTCGGCGAGCCGGCGCATCTGGGCGAAGCCGCACTGGGCCTCGTCCGCGCCCTGCCGCCGGGCCAGCATCCCGCGCGCCTGCCAGCCGAGGCAGGCGACGCCCGGCAGCCCGGCCAGCTCGGCCTTCCGCACCGCGTGCGCGGCGAGTCGGGCGGCCCGCTCCGGCGCCTCCGGGCCGAGGTGGGCGGCGGCGACGGCGTCGACCGCCGCGGTCTGCCGGTCGCGGGCGCCGGGGCCGAGCACCGTACGGGCGGCGTCGAGCTGCGTGGCGGCGTCGGCGCGCCGACCGGCGAGGAGGGCGAGCCGGGCGAACAGGACGTGCACCGCCGCCAGCCGCTCGGGCGGGACGGCCGGATGACAGAGGTCGTCGAGGTTGTCGAGCAGCCGTAACCCGCGCCGGGCCTCGCCGCTCTCCACCAGCGCGCAGAGCAGCTCGTGCAGCACGTCGGCGCGGAGCGGGTGGTCGGCCGACGCCTGCGACAGCCGCCACGCCCGGTCGAGGGTCTCCGTCGCCGACCGGAGCCGCCCGGCGTTGAGGTCCCGGCGCCCGGCCAGGGCGAGCAGCCGTGCGGCGCCCCGCACGTCGCCCGCGAGCTGGGTGAGCCGGGCGGTGAACCGGCACCACTCCCCGGGCAGGCCCGGGTACAGCTCGTTCACCGCGTCGACCGACTGAAGGGCGAGTGCGGCCTGGTCGGTGGGGGTGAGCTGGCCGAGCAACGCGACGGCGGTCGTCATGGTGCGAAAGGCGTACCAGTCGTGGTCGTCGCCCTCGGCGGCGAGCAGGCCGGCGGTGACCGCGGCGCGCAGGTGTCCGAGCAGGTCGTCCTGTTTGATCCGCAGGGCCCGGCCGAGCACGGAGATCGGGAACCGCTCGCCGATCACGGCCGCGGCGGTGAGCAGGTGCCGGCCGGCGGGACCGAGCCGGTCGGCCTGGTCGATGACGCTGTGCCGCACGGTCGGCGGCACCTCGGTGTGCACCTCGTCGACCAACAGGCACCCGCCGGACTCCACCACCAGGCTGCCGCTGTCCCACATGGCGCGTAGCAGTTCCGTGGCCAGGAAGGGGTTGCCGGCGCTGTCGCGGCAGAGCCGGTCCAGGACCGGCTCCGGTATCCGCTCCGGGGCCAGGCCCAGCCGGGACGCCGCGAGCAGGTGCACGGCCCGGCGGCCCAGCGGCTCCAGACGCAGGACGGTGCCGCTGCACCGCCGGCTGAGCGCCTGTGCCAGGTCCCACGCCGGCCCCGGCTCGGGCCGGAGGGTGGCCAACAGCAGGGTGCCCTGGTCGGCGAGGTTGTCGGCCAGGTACTCGACCACCGCCAGCGTCGCCGGGTCGGTGTCGTGCAGGTCCTCCAGCGCGAGCAGGCAGCCCCGGCCGGCGCCGGTTACCGAGAGCAGCCGCAGCACCGCCTCGGCGAGCAGCACGGGGGACGGCATGGTCTCCGCCGTCTCCGCCGACCGGTACTCCGGGATGAGGCCGCCGAGGGCGGACCGGTAGGGCCGCAGGCTGGCGTGCTCCAGGATCGGCTCGGTGCGGAACAGCAGGGCCAACGCCTCGGTCAGGGGACGCAGGGCCACGGCGCGGACGGCCGAGCCCGCCCGGCCGAGCAGCACGCCCATCCCGGCCCGCCGCCCCCGGTGGGTCGTCTCCAGGGTCAGCCGGGACTTGCCCATGCCGTCGCCGCCGACCAGGAAGATCGTGCCGCCGCAGCCCCGCCGGGCCTGGTCCAGCGCCTCGTGCAGGAGTTCGCGTTCCCGGTCCCGGCCGACCAGGGTGGGCAGTTCCGGACGGTCGTCTGCTGGCATGTGCATCTGTCCTCCGTCCAACGTCGAGGAGCGGGGCGACCCGGCCCGGAAGCGCTGCCGACCGGCTCGGCCCAGGGGGCGTCGCGAGGCTCCGGACGGAGTGTCCCTGAGCCGTCACTCTATGAAGGAATTAACAAGATTTACAGACCCGTCCGGACCGTCCGCTCCGCCCTGCCCGTCGACTCCGTGACATGCGTCCCCGGCGCGGGCAGGCGGTACGGTGACCGCGTGGCGGGCTGGGCGGCGATCGTGTTGGCGGGTGGATCGGCGCGCCGGATGGGGGGCGTGGACAAGCCCGCCCTGCCGGTCGGCGGCCGGCCGATGCGCGACCGGGTGCTGGACGCCGTGGCCGACGCCGACGTCCGGGTCCTGGTCGGCCCGGCCGGACCGGTGCCGCCGGGGGTCCGGCTGACCCGGGAGAGCCCGCCGGGAGGCGGCCCGGTCGCCGCCACGGCCGCCGGCATGTCCCTGCTGCCCGCCGGTACGCCGACCGTCGCCCTGCTCGCCGCCGATCTGCCCCTGCTCACCCGGGCCGCGGTGCGGGTGCTGCGTGACCAGCTCGCTGACCCGACGGTGGACGGCGCGTGCCTCGTGGACCCCGACGGGCGGCGGCAGCCGCTGTGCGGGGTGTGGCGGGTCGCGCCGCTGCGGGCCGCCCTCGACCGGCTCGCCGCCGCCCGGGGCGGGACGCTCGACGGCGCGGCGGTGCGGGCGTTGCTCGCCGGCCTGACCGTGTGCGACCTGCCCTGGTCGGGGACGGGCCCGCCGCCCTGGTTCGACTGCGACACTGACGAGGACGTACGCCGGGCGGAGGAGTGGACGCGATGACGGTGATGGACGACTGGGTCACGGCGGCCTGCGCCGAGCTGGGCCTCGACCCGGACCAGGTGCCGGTGCCGGTCGTGCTCGACCTGGCGAGGGACGTCGCCCACCAGGTGCTGCGTCCGGGCGCGCCGGTCGGCGCGTACCTGCTCGGCCTGGCCGTGGGGCGCGGGGCCGACCCGGCCGCGACGGCCGGCCGGCTGAGCGCGCTCGCCGGCACCTGGCCGGTGGAGCTGGGCGACCAGCCTCCCGCCTGACCCCGCCTGGTTTTCCACCCGTCTCCGGCACGGGAACAGCCCGCAGCCGCAGCCTCCGGAGGGGAGCCACGGGTCGCTGTCCGATCCTGGTCGGCCTGATTCGGCTCCGGGGCGTCCTGGGTAGGGTGACCGTGACGGACGGAGGCGATCATGACGGTAGGCCACCCCTCGGCACCGGACGGAGAACCGCCGGGCGGCACGCCCGAGCAGCACGAGTCGATCCTGCTCGACGAGCCGACCACGGCTGACCTGCGGGCGAAGGTGACCGAGGCCTGGCGCGAGTTCGCCCGGGCCCTGGCCGAACGGCTGCGCGAGCTGCCAGCCGGGACACACGTCGAGCTGACCCTCGACCCCACTGCCTCCGGCACCGGGAACGCCGTCTACTCGATCAGCCTGGACTTCACCGCCGATGGCCGGCTCTCGGCGCGGGCCGTCGGCAACGCGACCCTCCCGCAGGGCTACCGGCTGGACCGGTCCGCCGTCGCCGACATGGTCGCGCTCGGCTGGTCCCCGCCCGGGGTGGTCGCCGGCTCCGGCGAGCACTTCGGCCTGGAGGGCGACACCGCCGAGGCGACCCGGCTGGCCGCGCTGCTCTCCCGCACCCTGCGGGACGTCTACGGCGCGCCGCATCCGGCCTTCCTGGTCTACGTCGTGCACGACGCCGAGGGCGAGCCCGTGCCGGTGGAGCCGCTGGGCACCGCGCGCAGCGAGTTCGGCCCGGACCAGGACATCGAGGCCGACCTGGACGAGGCGCTGGCCGCCGCGAGCGCCCAGGCCGCCGGGAGCGACGTGCTGGACCTGGCTGAGCGGGTGCGCACCGTCGTCTCCACCATGCTCAAGTCCAGCTCGGACCAGTTGCAGGTCGACTCGGACGGGGACATCAACATCCGGGCCGGATCGGCGATGGTCTTCGTCCGGGTGCGCGACAACCCGCCCCTGGTCGACGTCCTCTCGCCGGTGCTTACCGAGGTCGAGCCGACCGAGCGGCTCTACGTCAAGCTCTCCGAGCTGACCAACCGGATGCCGATCGGGCGGCTCTACTGCGCCGACGACACGGTGTGGGCGTCCATCCCGGTCTTCGGCCGCGACTTCCAGGCCACCCACCTGATGCTCGCCGTGCAGGTGATGACCGGCCTCGCCGACGAGTTGGACGACCGGCTGCACGGCGAGTTCGGCGGGAAGCGCTTCTTCGGCGAGGCCGACAAGCCCGGCCGGCGGGAGCAGGACGAGCACCGCACCGGCATGTACCTCTGACGGAGGGGCCGGCTACGGCTGCGCCACGATTGACGTCAAGGGCGGGTGGGACCCGGGCGGCCCTGGTGCCGGGCCCCACCCGCCGGCAACGGGCGGCTCAGGTCGCCGGCAGCCAGGCCAGCGTGGTGCCGCCGGACGGGTCGCTGGCCCGCAGGCCGGCGTCGGAGACGGTCCAGAGGACGCCGCCGACCAGCACTGACCGGGCAACGGGGGCCCGGCCCGGGTGGGCGATCGTGCCGGCCCGCGTGACGGTCCCACCGGTGGCCCTCAGCAGCAGTAGCGAGCCGTCGTGGACCGGGATCGCCACCAGGCCGGTCCGGGGGTCGTAGAGGAAGGCGTGCGGGTCGAACTCCGCCGTCGAGCCGGCCCTCGGCAGGTGGTACTGGGCCAGCCGGGTGGGCCGGGCCGGGTCGGCCACGTCGAACAGGGAGACCTGGAGGCCCTGCGCCCGCCCATCGGCGTCGGCCTCCTGACCCACCCCGATCAGCCGCCCCTCGCCGGCCGGGTGCAGGTACGCCGAGTACCCGGTGATCTTCAGCTCGCCGGTGACCCGGGGCGCCGCCGGGTCGGTCAGGTCGAGCGAGTAGAGCGGGTCGGTGCGTCGGAAGGTCACCACGTACCCGGTCGGGCCGAGGTAGCGCACCGAGTGGATCTGCTCGCCCCGGCCGAGCCCGCTGACCGTCCCGGTGCGGGCCAGGGCACCGTCCCGGCGGGTCAGCACGTACACGGCGGACTCGGTGGCCGGCCGGGCCCTGCGCCCCTCGCTGTTGCTGCTGGTGGTGGCCACCCGCAGGTGACCCTGCCACTCCGACAGGGCGTACTGGTTGATCAGGGTGCCCGGCACCGCGCCGCTGGCCAGGTAGCGGGGCCGGCCCGGGGCGCCGGTGTCGAACTGGTGGATCACGGTGGTCGCGTCGCCCGAGGACCCGGGCCGACCGGGCGGCCGGAGTTGGCCTGGCCGCTGTTGCTGGCCGGCGAGGTAGAGGCTCCCGGCGGTGCCGTAGACGGTGTCCGCGTCGCCGGCCACGCTGACCGGGTCCCCGTCGCCGAGCCGGCCCGTGGCCAGGTCGAAGCTGAGCACGGTGAGCACGGCGGTGCCGGTGCTGTCGGCCGTCGCGCTCAGCCGATCGCAGCCGACCTGGCCGGCATCGCTGCGGCCACCCTCGGTCCGGTCGTACGTCGGCAGCCAGGCGTCCAGGCCGGTGCGGGCGATCACCGCCCGGTTCGCTGCCAGCCGCTGCGCGTCGGTGGCGTCCTCGCCCAGTTCGGGGAAGACCAGCCGGGGCTGCGAGCGGACCACCACTCGGGCCGTCGGGCCGGTGAGCCGCGCGTCGAGCAGGCTCCCGTCGATCCGGTACGTCCCGGTCAGCGCGGGCCGCCCGGCCAGGTCCACCAGGAGCAGCCGGGGCCCCGTGGGCACGCCGGCCGGACGCCGGCCGTCCGACGGCTCGACGGCCGGGCGGACCGTCGCCGACCGCACGAGGACCAGCGCCCGGTCCCCGTGCAGCAGCAGGCTGTCCGGGGACCACCCGGAACGACCGCCGTCGCCGGTCAGGTCGAGCTGCCCGGTGGCCCGTCGGGTCGCCGCGTCCACCACCCGCAGCACGCCGCCGGTGACCGTGACGATCCGCCGGCCGTCGGTCTTCACCAGGTCCGGCTCGTCGGCGCCGGGCTCGTGGTTGTTGGTGCCGGAGTGTTCCGCCGCCGCACCGGTCGCCGCTCGCGCGCCGTCCGCCGTCTTGGGCTCCATCGCCGGCTCGGCGAGCGCGTCCGTCGTCATGCCCGTGCGCCAGTTGGGCTGGAGGCCCCACGGTCCGACCGAGGCGGAGGCTGCGGCGCGCAGCCGGGTCAGCGCCTCGGCGCAGGTGTCGAACGAGACCAGCCGGAGCAGGTTCGGCGGTGGCGGTTCCGGCTCGTGGCGTGGGAGGGCGGCGGCACTCCCGGCCAGCAGGGCGAGCGCGGCCAGCGTGCCGGCCGCGGCGGTCAGGCGTCCCCGTGTCATGCCCGCTTCGACGCCGCCTGTCCGGCTCCGGTTCCCAGTCCCGTCGCGGTCGGCCCGACGCCGGCTCGCGGGCCGCTCACGCGGAGGGCCCGACGCCGGGGGACTCGACCAGGCGGGACAGCACGATGGTGCTCCGGGTCGAGGTGACGAAGGACTCGGCGCGCAGCCGTTCCAGGGCATCCTCCAGGTGGGCGATGTCCGCGGCGCGCAGGTGCACCAGCGCGTCCGCCTCCCCGGAGACGGTGTACGCGCCGACCACCTCGGGGTGCCGGCGGACGGCCACGCCGATCTGGGCGGGAGTGGTCCGTCCGGCGCAGAACAGCTCGACGAACGCCTCCGTCGTCCACCCGACGGCGGCCGGGTCGACGACGGCCGTGAACCCCCGGATGACCCCGGTGGCGCGCATCCGGTCGACCCGGCGCTTGACGGCGGGGGCGGAGAGTGACACCCGGGTGCCGATGTCGGCATACGACGCGCGCGCGTCTGCCACGAGTAGCGCAATGATTCGCTGGTCTACGGCGTCTATCTGCAACGTTTCGCCTTCAGGAAGCAATGGTTGTGGCTGTTACCAAAGTTGTACGGTACCTACCCTTGGTCACCGTGAACCAGCAGCGAGTCTCGCGAAAGCGGACATACCTCATGTGCTCGCCCGAGCACTTCGCCGTCGAGTACGCGATCAACCCGTGGATGGACGTCACCACTCCTGTCGACGCGGAGCTGGCGGTCAAGCAGTGGGACCGCCTGCGGGGGATCCTGGTCGGCCTCGGTCACGAGGTCCACCTGCTCACTCCCGAGCCCGGGCTGCCCGACATGGTGTTCGCCGCCAACGGCGCATTCATGGTCGACAGGACGGTGTACGGCGCCCGGTACAAGCACGAGCAGCGGGCCGCCGAGGCCGCCCTGCACCGGGCGTTCTACGAGGCCCAGGGGTGGCGGTTCATCGCACCGGGCGAGACCAACGAGGGCGAGGGCGACTTCGTGTACCTGCCGGAGGCACACGGGGGCCTGATCCTCGCCGGCCACGGCTTCCGCACCGAGTTGCCCGCGCACGCCGAGGCGCAGGAGGCGCTCGGTCGACCGGTGGTGTCGCTGCTTCTGGTCGATCCGCGCTTCTACCACCTCGACGTGGCGCTGGCCTCGATCGACGACGGGAACATCGCCTACTACCCGGGCGCCTTCTCGGCGGCCAGCCAGCAGGTCCTCGCCCAGCTCTTCCCGGACGCGGTGCTCGCCGACGACGCTGACGCCCTGGCCTTCGGGCTGAACCTGGTCAGCGACGGCGCGAACGTCGTGCTCAACGGGGCCGCGACCCGGCTCGCCGGCAGGCTCAAGGCCGCCGGATACACGCCGGTGCCGGTCGAGCTGTCCGAGCTGAAGAAGGGTGGCGGCAGCGTCAAGTGCTGCGTCGCCGAACTGCGCCACTGACCACGGCGACGCTCGACGGCCGCACCACCGCACCGACGGGTGACGGGCCGGTCTCACCTGGGGGAGACCGGCCCGTCACACGTCCGCTGCCGCTCGACAGCTGCCGGGCGTCGGCGTCGCGGCCCGGTCAGCCGAGCGTGGCCAGCTCGCTGATCAGCACGTTGGACAGCAGCCGGCCGTCGCGTTGGACCTTGCGCAGGTACCACTTCTGCTGCGGGGTACGCGGCTGGTTGAACTGCCACGCCCCGCGCGGGCTGTCGATCTGGCCGATCTTGCCCATCGCCAGGTTGACCTGCTGCGAGGTCGGGTCCGGCCCGGCCAGCCGGATAGCCTTGTCCAGCACCTGGGCCGCGTCGTACGACGCCATGGCGTAGGTGGTGGGCGACGTGCCGTGGGTCTTGCGGTACGCCGAGGCGAAGGTGCGGTTCGCGGTGTTGTTGAGGTCGGCGGAGTAGTTCAGCGCGGTCACGATGTTGCGCGCCTCCACCTCCTGCACCTCGCTGAGCACCGTGCCCTCGGTCAGGAAGCCGGTGGCGTAGATCGGGCCGGTGTACCGCTGCCGGTGCAACTGCCTGATGAACTGCACCGCGGCCGGCCCGGCGAAGTGGCAGAAGATCGCGTCCGGCTTCCGGCTCAGCGCTTTGCGGATGTCGGTGGCGTAGGTGGTGCTCCCCGGGGTGGTGGTGGGGTCGGCCCAGATCACCGGGTCGGAGATCCTGGGGTCCGCCGCCCCGGCCGAGCTGAACTGGGCCTGGAGGCCCTGGATCACGTCCCGGGAGCCCAGGTTGTCGGGCGCGATGATGGAGATCCGGCTGCCGGCGGGAAGCCGCTGCGCCATGTACGGGCCGAGCGCCCGGCCCGGCTCGTCCAGCACGTACGAGGTACGCCAGATGTAGACGACGCTCTGCAGGCTCTTGGGGGAGGCGTTGGAGCCGACCAGCGGGACCCGGGCCTTCTCCACAGTGTCCCGGATGCCGACCATGACCGCCGAGTTGACCACCCCGGTCAGCGCCAGCGCGCCCTGCTTGAGCAGGTTGTCCACCGCCGCCTTGCCGGTCTTGGTGCTGTCGCCCTCGTCGGCGGTCAACAGGGTCACCGGATGGCCGCCGAGTTGCTGGTCGTGCAGGGTGAGGTAGAGCTGGAAGCCGTTGAGGACCTCGTCGCCGATGGCCTTGTAGCCGCCGGACTGTGGTGCGATGAGGCCGATCTTGACAGGGGCGCCGGTGGGGGCCGAGCCGTCCTCGTCCTCCGCGGCGCAGGCGGCGGTGAGGCCGGTGGTACCGAGAGCGGCCAACAGTTGGAGCGCCCGCCTACGGTTCATCTGGGACACCGAGTTCCTTCCGGGAGCTGAGCAGGGCCGATACCGCCCCCTCGGCGTTCTACCCCCTCCGCGACGCTGCGTCAATGATCAGTGATCAACCTGCAAGGAACGCAGCGCACGGGCCACTTCCGGCCAGGCGGGCGACTCCGGATCGATGATCCCGAAATGCTCGCATTCGGAAAGCTCGATCAAGCGGATCCGGCTTCCCGCCGTCCGCGCGGCGGCGACGTAGGACCGGCTCAGCGCCACCGGCACCTGCCGGTCCAGGACGCCGTGCACGACTACGGTCGGTGTCGACAGCGGTACCCGAGCCGCCGGGTCCGCGTCCGCGTACCGCTCGGGGTGCTCCGCCGGGCCGCCGCCGAGCAGCGCCGCCACCGCGCCCGAGTCCAGGTCCAGCCGGTACGCCTCGGCGAGGTCGGCCACCGGGGCCAGCGCCAGCACCCCGGCCACCGTGTCCGGGGCGGACGCGGCGGCGTACAGCGCGAGGTGGCCGCCGGCCGAGTGGCCGACCAGCAGCGGCGGACCGGGGCGCAGCCGATCGCCCAGCACCGGCCCGGCCAGCCCGGGCAGCGCCGCCACCCCGGCCAGCACGTCGGTCAGGGTGCCCGGCCAGCCACCCCCCGGCTGCCCGGTCCGCCGATACTCCAACTGGGCCACGGGGTGACCGAGCCCGGCCAGGGCCGCCGCCAGCGGGCCGGTGTGGGCCCGGTCGTACTCCGCCCGCCAGAAGCCGCCGTGCACCACCACGACCAGCGGCCGGGGCGGGCCGTCCCCTGCAGGACGGCGCAGGTCGGCGACCTGGTCCGGATGCCTGCCGTAGGCGACGGTGGCGTCCGGGGCGGGGGCGGGGCGGTCGAGCACGGCACGGGGGTCGGCGGGCATGCCGGCGACGGTAGCGCGGAAACCCACGGCCGGGATCGGTCCCGCCGAACCGGCCGCCCGTCGGCTGGGCGAAGATGGGAGGCATGACCGAAGCGCACTTCGCTGGACAGAACGACGAGCCGGATCACGAGGGCGTCGGGGACGCCGGCACGGTGGTGGTGGTCGGCCCGGACGGCCGGCCGGTCGGCACCGTGCAGACCGACGGGGCCGCCGGGGAGGACCCCACGCGCCTGGTGGAGCAGCCGGCCAAGGTGATGCGGATCGGCAGCATGATCAAGCAGTTGCTGGAGGAGGTCAAGTCCGCCCCCCTCGACGACGCGAGCCGGCACCGGATGCGGGAGATCCACGAGCGCTCGATCGTCGAGTTGAAGGAGGGCCTGGCCCCCGAGCTCCGCGAGGAGCTGGAGCGGATCTCGCTGCCCTTCGCCGAGGACAAGGCGCCCAGCGAGGGCGAGCTGCGGATCGCCCACGCCCAGCTCGTCGGCTGGCTGGAGGGGCTGTTCCACGGCATCCAGGCGGCCCTGGTGGCCCAGCAGATGGCCGCCCGGGTGCAGCTGGAGCAGATGCGCTCCGGCCGGCAGGCGCTGCCCAGCGGCCCGGCCGGACTGGTGCCGGGCATGCCGGGCATGCCCGGCGTGGGCCAGCCGCAGGGCGGCGAGGGGCACAGCACCGGCCAGTACCTCTGACCGTCGCACGCCGGGCCGTCCGCGGCCCGCGGCTCACCCCACCCCGAAGACCTTCTCCAGGTACGCGGCCACGCCGTCCTCCGAGTTCGCCGAGGTGACCTCGTCGGCGATCTCCAGGACGGCGGGGTGCGCGTTGGCGACCGCCACCCCCCGCCCCGCCCAGGTCAGCATCGGCACGTCGTTGGGCATGTCGCCGAAGGCCAGCACGTCCCGCTGTTCGATGCCCGCCCGGGCGCAGTGCCAGGCCAGGCCGGCGGCCTTGGTCACCCCGGCCGCCGATATCTCCACCAGCCCCGTGTACGACGAGTGGGTCGCCTCGGCCAGCCCGCGCAGCGCCCCGGCGACCACCTGGACGAACAGGTCCGGATCCTGCTCCCCGGCCCGGGCCAGCAGCTTCACCGCCGGCACCGAGCACAGCTCCTCGGGCGAGGTGATCGCCCGGATCGCCTCGGCGTCGGCGTCCCAGCGCAGGGGGTAGCCCGCCTCGTGCCGCATCTCCCGGCTGTCGACGATCTCCACGGCGAAGCTCACCCCGGGCACCTCGGCGCGCAGCCGGCGGGCCACCTCGGCGAGCAGTTCCGGGGCGAGCGGGTCGGCCCGCAGCACCTCGTCGGTCACCGGGTCGTACACCACGGCGCCGTTCGCGCAGATCGCCGGCAGCGGCTCGGCGAGCTGCTCGTACACCAGGGAGAGCCAGCGGAGCGGGCGACCGGTGACCAGCACGACCGGGATGCCCCGCGCGGACATCCGGGCCAGCGCGTCCCGGGTGCGTGGGCTGATCGTGCGGTCGTCGCCGAGCAGCGTGCCGTCGATGTCAGTGGCGACCAGCCGAGGTGTCTCTCCCATCAACGGGAGAGTAGTCGGTCCAGGTAGACCGCGACTCCGTCGTCGTCGTTGCGCAGGGTCACCTCGTCGGAGGCGGCCCGGACCGTCGGGTGGGCGTTGGAGACGGCCACCCGGCCCCATCCGGCCCACGCGAACATCGGCAGGTCGTTGGGCATGTCGCCGAAGACCAGCACCTCGGCCGGGTCCACCCCGAGCCGCTGCGCCACCACGGTCAGCCCGGACGCCTTGTCGACCCCGGGCGGGCAGATCTCGATGAAGCCGAGCCCGGCCTGGGTCAACGAGGCGACCTCCGCCGGGATGATCCGGCGGGCGGTCTCCAACAACGCGTCCACGTGGTGTCCGGCGGTGCGGGCGAACGCCTTGATCACGTCGCCGGAGAGACACTCGGCGCGGGTCCGGGCCTCGAACCGGTCCGGGTACGGCCAGCTCGGGTGGTAGTCGCCCCAGAGCGGGGCGTCGTGCTCGTCGGACGCCTCGACCATCACGGTGAGCGGGCCGACCACGTTCTCCAGGTCGGCGACCAGTCGGGCCAGCACCGCGCCGGAGAGCCGCTCGTCGCGCAGCACCAGCGGGCCGGCCGGGTCGCTTTGGTCGACCACCCGGCCCCCGCCGGCCATCACCAGGAAGTCGGCGGCGCGGATGTCGTTGCGGGTCAGCTCGGTCAGCCGGGGCCCCCGTCCGGTCGCGCAGACCACGGGGATGCCGGCGGCCCGCACCCGGTCGAGCACCTCGTGCGTGTACGCGGAGACGGTCTCGTCGCTGCGGACCAGAGTCCCGTCGAGGTCGGTGGCGACCAGCTTGGGCAGTCCCGGGCGGGTCATCGTTCCTCCTTCGCCCGCCGCCGTCGCACCGGTCCGTTCGTTCGGTCGTCGGTGCCTCGACCGGGAGTGACGGCGGGCAGCAACCGTACCTCGCCACGCAGGTCGCAGCGGGGCTTCCCGGTGAACCGGCCCGGCACCCCGATGGACGCCCGCCCGGTGTGCCCGCCCGCCGTCCGGCGGGGGCCGGGCGGGGCCGGCGTGCGGGTCACCGGGCCCCGGCGGCCGGGGCGGGTGTCAGGCGGGCGGTTCGGGGCGGGCGAACGGCTGCGTGCTCTGGACGGTGAGGTCCGCCGGCGCGGGCGGCAGGTCGGCGCCGCGGCCCGACCGGGGCGTGTCGCCCCGCGAGCCCCAGCGGCCCGGCTCCGGCTCGGGCTCCGGGTCCGCCGGCTCGGCCCCGTCGACCGGGGCGGCCTCCCGGCCGGGCGGGCCGGGGGCCGGCAGCCGACCGGCGAGGTGCAGCGCCGCGGCCAGCAGCGCACAGGCCGCGAAGGCCATCACCAGGCCCCGGCCGTACTCGACCCGGAATCCGTCCTCGGTTGAGTAGAAGAAGGTGCGTTGGCCGGAGTCGTCGAGCGAGAAAGCCGTGGCGACCAGGACGCCGAGCAGGGCCGCCGCCAGGGCGAGGCCGGCCACCCGCGCGTTGTGCCGCACGGCGGGTGTGCCCCGCAGGGCCAGGGCCACCGCTGCGGCCAGCGCGAGGAGCCCCATCAGGTAGCCCACCCCGAACCCGCCGATGTCGGACACTCCGCCCGGCACCCGCAACATGGTGTTGCCCGTGGGGCCACCGTTCGGCACGGTCAGCACCATCCACTCGCCGACCAGGGAGGCGAAGGCCGCCGCCACGCCGAGACCGGCCGGTAGCAGCGGCAGCCGCCGGTCCCGCCCCAGCCCGGCCAGCGGCCGGCCGACCCGCCGCGGAGGCGTGGGTTCGGGCCCGCCCCACTCCACGACGGCGGTGCCGTCGGACCGGGTGTCCTGCCGAGGGATGGGGAGATCCTGGGACATCGGCCACCTCTCCACCGCTCGCGGGCCTGAGCCGAATCATGACACAGCCGACACCGCACGGCCGGGAACCGGGGCCGCCCTCCCGGGGACCGGATCCGATCGGACGCAGTCGCTCGCCCGCCGCCCGGCTTTCGGTTAGCGTCGGTGCATGCCTATCCGTACCGCATCCGCACGCTGGCAGGGCGATCTCACCGAGGGTTCCGGCACGGTCCGCACCGGCAAGGGCGGGCTCCAGGGGAACTACTCCTTCAAGTCGCGCTTCGAGGAGGGCGAGGGGACCAACCCCGAGGAGCTGATCGGGGCCGCCCACTCCGCCTGCTTCTCGATGGCGTTCTCCAAGCAGCTCGCCGACGCCGGCGTCACCGGCACCTGGGTGGAGACCGCCGCCAAGGTGCACTTCGACAAGACCGACGCGGGGATGACCGTCACCCGGATCGACCTGGAGACGGTCGGCCAGGCGCCGGGCCTCGACGAGGTCCAGTTCACCAAGCTGGCCGAGACGGCCAAGGAGAACTGCCCCATCTCGCGCCTGCTCTCTCCTGGCGCCCAGATCAGCCTCACCGCCCGCCTGGCCTCCTGATCCCTCCGGCGCACCGCGCCCGCCCGTCGCGGAGGTCCCCGTCCGACCAGGATGGGGGCCTCCGCGTCCCGGGCCGGATCTTGGGCTCGGCGGGGCGTGGCGGCTCGGGAAGAATGGGGGCGTGGCGGTGGAGATGAGTCGGGAACGCTTCGAGGAACTGGTCGGCGACGCCCTCGACGAGGTGCCCGAGGAACTGCTCGGGCTGATGAGCAACGTGGTGATCCTGGTCGAGGACGACCCGCCCCCGGGCGAAGATGACCTGCTCGGCCTCTACGAGGGGCACGCGCTCACCGACCGGGGCTGGGACTACTCCGGGGTCCTGCCGGACCGGATCTTCATCTACCGCCGACCCATCCTGCGGATCTGCGACACCGAGGAGGACGTCGTCGACGAGGTGGCGGTGACCGTGGTGCACGAGATCGCCCACCATTTCGGCATCGACGACGACCGGCTGCACGACCTCGGCTGGGGCTGAGATCCACCCCGGCGCCCGCCCGCTGGCGAGGTCACCGGTCCGGTCCGGCAACCCCGCTCGGCCGATCCCGCCGGTTGCGCTGGTCCCCTACCCTCCGAGCAGAACACCCCGACTCAGGAGGCACTTCCATGCGCAGCGCGCTGTTCTCCGCAGAGAATCTGGAGAAGGAGTCCGCCCAGCCCGGCATGCGGCTGCAGAACTCCAAGATGTTGAAGATCGAGCTCAACGGCGAGGCGATGGCCCGGGTCGGGTCGATGGTCGCCTACCAGGGCCAGGTGCAGTTCCAGGCGCTCGGCTCCGGCGGCCTGGGCAAGTTCCTCAAGCAGAAGCTCACCGGCGAGGGCGTCCCGCTGATGAAGCTCAGCGGCCGGGGCGACGTCTTCCTCGCCGAGCTGGCCAAGGACGTGCACATCGTCGACCTGGAGCCGGGCGACGCGTTGTCCATCAACGGCTCCAGCGTGCTGGCCTTCGACTCCACCCTCCAGTACGACATCAAGATGGTCGGCGGCGCCGGGATGGCCTCCTCGTCCGGCCTGTTCAACTGCGTCTTCACCGGCCACGGCCGGATCGCGATCACCACGAAGGGCACCCCGGTGGTGCTCAACGTCGACGCGCCGACGTACGTCGACCCGCAGGCAGCCGTCTGCTGGTCGGCCAACCTCCAGACCGGCTACCACCGGGCCGAGCAGTTCGGCCTGGGCTCGCTGCTGGGCCGCACCACCGGCGAGGCGTTCACGATGAGCTTCGCCGGGCAGGGCTTCGTGGTGGTGCAGCCCTCCGAGGAGCCGCCGGTCGCCGGCAGCGGCGCCCAGGAGCAGCAGGGCGGCCTGCTCGGTGGCCTGCTGAGCTGACCGGGCCGGGGTGCCCGCCACAACCGGGCACCCCGGTCTCAGTTCAGCTCGCCGGCACGCAGCCGGGCCAGCCAGGCCGCCGCGTCGGCGTAGTCGGCGTCCGAGAGGCCGGCCGGCGCGGGGATCGGCCGCTCGCCCGCCCCGTCGGCCCAGCGGTGCCGGGGGTACGAGCCGAGGAAGCGCACGTCCGCGCAGACCCGGCGCAGCCCTCGCAGCGCCTCCCCGAGCCGGATGTCGGCCACATGGCCGGTGCAGTCGAGGAAGAAGACGTACCGGCCCAGCGCCTCGCCGGTCGGTCGGGACTCGATCCGGGTCAGGTTGACCCCGCGCACGGCCAGCTCCATCAGGACCGACAGCAGGGCGCCCACCCGGTCGTGGGCGATGTAGACGGCCAACGACGTCACGTCGTCCCCGGTGGGGGGCGGCGGCGGGCCGGGGCGGGACAGCAGGGCGAACCGGGTCACGGCGTCGGCGTGGTCGGCGATCTTGTCGGCCAGCACGGCCAGCCGGTGCCGGGCCGCCCCGATGGGGGCGCAGATCGCCGCGTCGTACCCGCCACCCGCCGCGCCGGCCGCGGCGGCCCCGTTGGAGAGCACGTCGACCACGACGGCGTCCGGCAGGTACGTGCGCAGCCAGCCACGGCACTGGGTGGACGCCTGCGGGTGGGCGGCCACCGACCGGATCGCCGCCAGGGACGTCCCCTGGCGGGCGCCGAGCACGAACTCGACCGGCAGGATCACCTCCCGAGTGATCACCAGGGGCTCGCCCTCGGCCAGCTCGTCCAGGGTCACCCCGACCGCGCCGCCGATCGAGTTCTCCAGCGGGACCAGGGCCGCGTCGGCGTCCCCCGCCCGGACGCCTTCCAGCGCCTCGCCGACGCTGCGGGCGGGCGTGCGGGTGCCGTGTTCGGCGGCGGGCACGGTGCGCAGCGCCTGCTCGGCGAAGGTGCCCTCGGGGCCGAGGTAGACGAAGCGGGTGGGTGGTGTTCCGGGCATGTCGCCCAGCCTACGCACCCGGTACGGCGTCGCAGGCGAGCGTCCGGATACCGGTCGGCCCGGCCACCCGTACCTCGATGGTGCAGACGTCGGTGCCGGCGGTGACCAGCTCCAGCGCGCCCGGCCGGCCCCGGGTGACCACCTGGAGCTCCTCGTGCCCGGTCACCCTGAGCACCGTGTACTGCCAGTCCCCGGCGCAGAGCGGGCCGATGCGCACCCGCACCCCGACGGCCCGGGGCAGCACGTCGGCCGAGCCCCGCAACAGTGTGATCACCCGATCCCCGGACGGGCCCTCGCGGCAGGCGGTGGCGACCAGGTCGGGGCCGGCGGTGGGCGAAGGGACGGCCGGCGACGGGGGGACCGGGACCGGTGGGACGGTCGCGGTGGCGGGCGTGGTCGGGCTGGCGGAGGCGCCGGCCGTGGCGGTCGGCGCCGGGGCCGGCCGGCGTAGCTCCGGCGGCGTGCCGCACCCCGTGGATGCGAGGGCGAGGGACACGACGGCGAGCAGCACGGCCGGGCGGGGCGGCCGGCGGGGTGCGGTACGGGACGGTGCGGTGGGCGGCACGAGCCGATCCTTGCATCGAAGAGCATCGTGACGGCCGGGTGGCCGTGCCCATCGTAGGAGCCGCAGGCGCGCAGGTGAAGAGCGGCGGCGCGGATCGTCAGCCGAGGAGGCGGTGGCCGGCCCGGCGCAACGTGGCGGTCGCCTCGTCCAGCCGCACGGCAGGGACCAGCACGTGGTCCGTGTCGTAGGTCGAGAACGCCACCACGTTGACCCGTGCCTCGGCCAGCGGGGCGACCAGCGCGGCCAGGGTGCCGGTCACCGGCTTGCCGAGGGGCCCGACGACCCGCAGGCACCGCCAGTCGGTCTCGGCCTCGGCCGGGGCGCGGGACGCGGGGCAGATCACCGAGACCCCGTCGGCGGACCAACTCACGCTGACCACCTCGCCGTCGCCCAGGTCGCCCCACAGGTCGGGCCGGACGGCGGAACCGGCGGTCAGCCGGCACACCGCGTACTCCCCCGGCAGCAGAGCGACATCGAGCATGAGGGCACCCTACGGCCTGGGCGCCGGTCCGACCCAGCGACGAAGGGTGCGGCGAGCGCCACATTCGTGCAGTTCAGGACGGCGATGGGCGGATCAGATCTCGGAGAAGAAGGTGAGCGACCCGGCCACCTCGCCGTGGGCCAGCACCGGCGTGGAGATGGCGTCCACCGTCGCGTCCGACCGCCCCGCCGTCGAAGCCTGGACCCGGAGCAGCCCTCGGGCGAGGCGCCCCGAGTGCAGGGCGAGCAGCGGCGGAATCTTGTCGGTGTCCTGCTCGGTCAGTTCGCCCCGGTTCGCGGTGAAGTCGAGCAGGCGCAGGCACCCGTCGAGCAGCGGGAGGCCGATCACGTCCTCGGGGCAGCACAGGCAGAGCAGTTCGCAGCCGGCCGAGGAGACCGCGACGACGCGGGTGTCGGCGTCGATCAGCAGGCAGGGCTCGGCGGCGTGGGACACGGTGGCGGACCACTGGCCGAAATTGTCGGACTCCTGCTCTGGCGGTGTCCGAGCGGCGGGCACGAACACTTCCGAGATCGAGAGTTCGACGTGGGCCACCGCGCCTCCTATTTACACCGACGGTCTGTCCACGCTGACCGGTTGTCGCGGGGACCGCCGACCGCGCTTCAGCCCCCAGGCCGCCGGTGATCGGGTCGCCCTGACCCGGCCGGCGACGGCGCGGCCGGTGCTCCGGGTGGTGACCGGACCGCGTGGCGTCGCCGGAGACGTTACCGGCGGTTGGCCGGCTTGTCAGCCGCCGTTCGGCCGTCGTCGTACCACCGGTAGTCGGCGGCGGGGCGGTACGTGCCGTTCATCCAGGTGCCGGGGTGCTGCGCGACCCGGGCCAGCTTGTCGGCGGTGGCGGGGCTGATCCGGTTGCCACCGGCAACGAGCAGGCGGTCCAGCTCGCGGTGGGTGGCCATCAGGCAGTCCTTCGGCAGGCCGTACACGCTGATGACGCCGGAACCGACGAAGGTCAGCACCGGCGTCACCGGGATCGGCAGCCCGACGGCCGCGGAGAGCGCCTTGCTCGCCCGCTTGGCGTCCCGGCGGGTCTCGGCCACATAGGCCGGGCGCTTGCCGTTGATCTGTACGACGTCCCCCGCCACCAGCACCCGGGCCCGGCCGTGGTCGGCGATGGTCACCGCGAACAGGCCGCTCGGGCCGATCGCGAGGAACCCGGCCCGTTCGTCCTGCCCCTGGTCGAGGAGAAGGTCTGAATTGTCCGAGCGGGGCCACTCGATGACGTGCCAGGCCGGCCCGAGGTGGTCGAGCCGGCCGAGGGCCCGCGCCCCGGCTGCCTCCAACCGGCGGGCACCTCGCTCGGCGCGCCGTCGACGAGCCCATTCCAGAGGGCTCGGACGGATAGGCTCGAGCGCCCCCGGCGCCTCGGCGCGGGGGTGCGGCACCGACACGGGCGGCAGTGCCCGCGAGGTGGGTGCGGCTCGGCGTGCGGGAAAGACAGTCATCGCGACCTCCGGCAAAAGGTCCCTCGAAGTTATGTCCTCACTACCCTACGTCGACATACCGGGTACCCGGCAAGTCGGAGCGCCGGAGTGAGTGTGGATGAATGCCATATTCATCCCCAGATGTTTTATCGGATGCCGCCAAACCCTGCCCTACCCTTGGCCGTGTGACCCACTACGTGGACAGCGAAGTCGGCCGCCTCGGCACGGTGCTGCTGCACCGACCCGGGCCGGAGCTGGCCCGACTCACCCCGCGCAACAACGACTCGCTCCTCTTCGACGCTATCCCATGGGTGGGAAGGGCGCAGGAGGAGCATGACGCCTTCGCCTCCGCCCTGCGCGAACGCGGGGTGGAGGTGCTCCACCTCGCCACCCTACTGGCCGAGACGCTGGCCGTCAGCGAGGCCCGCGCCGAACTGACCGAGCAGGTGCTCAGCTCGCCCCGGCTCGGCGACACCCTGCGCCGCCGGGTCGCCGACCACCTCGCCTACCTCGACCCGGCCGCCCTCTCCGACGTGCTCATCGCCGGGCTCGCCCACGAGGAGCTGCGGATCAGCCAGGAGCGGCCGGGCGGGCTGGTCTACGCCCTGATGGACCGGCACGAGTTCGTCATCGACCCGCTGCCCAACCTGTTGTTCACCCGGGACTCCTCACTGTGGATCGGGGACCGCGTCGGGGTGACCAGCCTGGCCATGCCGGCCCGTCGCCGGGAGACCACCCTCACCGACGCGATCTACCGGCACCATCCGCGCTTCGTCGGCACGGAGTTCGTCTACGAGCCAGGGCTGGAGCACCTGGAGGGCGGCGACGTGCTGCTGCTGGCCCCCGGGGTGTTGGCGGTCGGGGTGGGCGAGCGGACCACGCCCGCCGGGGCGGAACGGCTCGGCCGGCGGGTCTTCGCCGCCGGGCTGGCACACACCATCCTGGTCGTCCCGATCGCCCAGGAACGGGCCACCATGCACCTGGACACGATCTGCACGATGGTCGACGTCGACGCCGTGCTGATGTACGCGAACGTGGCGAGCACCCTGGCCGCGTACACGGTGGTGGCCGGGCCGGACGGCGAGCTGCAGGTGGACGGGCCCGCGCCGTTCCTGCGTGCCGCCGCCGACGCGATGGACCTCGACCAGCTCCGGGTCATCGACACCGGCCTCGACCCGGTCACCGCCGAGCGGGAACAGTGGGACGACGGCAACAACACCCTCGCGCTGGCCCCGCGGCTGTGCGTCGGCTACGAACGCAACACCGGCACCAACGCCCAGCTCGAACGGGCCGGCATCGAGGTCATCCCGATCGCCGGCTCCGAGCTGGGCTCCGGCCGGGGCGGCCCGAGGTGCATGTCCTGCCCCCTGGTCCGCGAACCCCTGAACCGGTAGGGCAGGGGCCCCTGCCCACGCCAGGCGTCGACAGGGGCCCTTCCGACGCCCGGTGTGGGCGACTCAGCGGAGGGTGAGCTGACGGCCGAGCAGGCCGTGCCGGGCCCGCCGGCCCGCCGCGTCCAGCGGCTCGCCGGTTGCCAGGGCCTCGGCGTAACGCTTGGCGAACTCGGTCACCGGCTCCTCCCACTCGACGGCCGGGACGTCCTCGGGCAGGTCCCAGACGGGCACGAGGCGGCCGTGAGCGCGGAGCATGCCGGCGAACTTCGTGTTCCCGGCGAGGGGCAGCGTGCCCGCAGCGCTCAGCCGGGCCAGCGCGTCCAGGGCGGCGTCCTCGTCGTCCGGGAGCACCCAACGCACGTGCGCCTTCTCCGGCACCTGGCACCAGTACGCGGCCCGCGCCGCGGCGAGCCGCACGGTCGGGTAGATCGCCGTGTTGGCCCGCTCCAGCGAGGCCTGGACGGTCGGGTCGCTGGCGGCCCCCGGGTCGAGCCAGAACTCGAAGCCCTCGTGCATGGTGATGTCCAGCGGCCCGTCGACCAGGATGTCCTGGAGCCGGGGGCCGAGGCCCGGCAGCGGCGGCACCGTGACCGGCTTGCCGGGCTCGCCGCGCAGCGCGCAGAGCAGCGCCTCGGCCAGGTCCCGGGAGACGTCGCCGGACTGCTGGTGGCGCTGGAGACCGACGAAGACCCGGCCGTCGGCCTTCGTCATCGCCGGAGCCGCCATGGGCAGCACGGTGGCCAGGGTGACGGTTCGGTCGCCGTGCTCCTCGACCAGTTCGGGGACGAGCCGCAGGGGCGCGGACGCGGCCGGAACCAGCTCGCGCAGCGCGATCCACTCCGGCTCGTCAATCAGCCCTTCGAACGGTCGGGGGACGAAGACGTCCCGTACCTTTTCCCGCTTGGGGGTGGCTTCGGCGGCCCGCTGGCTCTTTCGACGCTTGCTCACGGCGAATCAGCCTAGAGGCCGCACCGGAGGCGGCGGACCCGACCCGACCCGCCCCGCTCGGCGGGACGGGGATCAGCCGGCGGCGACGAGGCCCGGGCTGGGGGTGCCGGCGGGGTCGAACCGGGCCCAGACGCTCTGCCCGAGGCCGTCCCGGTCGACGCCCCAGCTGCTGGCCAGGCCGGAGATGATGTGCAGGCCCCGGCCGTCCACGGCGTCCTGGCTGGCGGCCCGCATCCGGGGCCCGGTGCCCGCCCCGCCGTCGGTGACCCGGAGCTGGACGAGGTGCCCGTCGCCGGGGGCCGGGCTCAGCCGCCAGGCCACCCGGACCACCCCGCCGGGGAGCGGTTCCGCATGTCGGATCGCGTTGCTGACCAGCTCGGCCAGGACGGCCACCAGGTCTGCCAGCAGCACTGCGGGGACGAGGCCGGCCAGCTCGTCGGCGAACCGGTGCCGGGCCAGGCGCGCGCCGGTGGGATGGTGCGGCACCACCACGCACCACGACCGCTGGACCGGCCCTGAGGTCACCGCGCTCCTTCACGCCTTTCGGGCGGCGGCCCGGCCGCGCTCACGCGCGGCAGCCGCACCTCTGCGACCGTACCGCCACCTGCCCTCGGCCGGAGGGATACCCATCCATTCTGTTGCTCGACGATCCGGCGGACGAGGTACAGGCCGAGCCCGGCGCCCGGGTAGCCCCGACGGTCGCCGGACTCGCCCTGCCAGAACCGGTCGAAGGCCCGCTCCACATGCTCCGGCCGGATGCCGATGCCCCGGTCGCTGACCCGGAACGACACGGTCTGGTCGTTGCCGGTGGCGGCGATCTCGATCGGGGAGTCGGGCGGGGAGTACTTGTCGGCGTTGGTGCACAGCTCGGTCAGCACCGTGGTCAGGCTCAGCCGCTCGCCGACCGCCCTCGGCAGGCCGGCCGGCACGTCCAGAACGATCCGGCGGCGCAGGTCGGCGGGCAGGTCCGCCACCGCCGACGGGAGCGCGTCGCCGAGGTCGAACGGGGCCAGCGACTCGCCGGGGCGTCCCTCGGTGGCGGAGGTGAGCAGCCGGTCGACCAGCCGGGCCAGTTCGTTGGCCCGCTGCCCGATGACCCGGGCGGCGTGCCGCCGGTCGACGTCGGTCAGCGAGTCCCAGTGGTCGGTGAGGGTGTCCGCGTACCCCTTGATGACGGTGACCGGGGTGCGCAGCTCGTGGCTGGTGACCGCGACGAAGAGGTCCCGGTCCTGGTCGCGTAGCTGCTGGTCGGTGATGTCCCGGAAGGTGACCACCCACAGCGCGCCCGGGCCGGGCAGCTCCCCCGAGGTGATCTTCAGCCAGCGGCCGTCCGGCAGCCGGTGGTCGAGGACCTGACCGGACGGGGGGAGCGGGAACGGCAGCGGACGGTTCAGCGCCTCGGCGGCCGAGAGGCCGGTCACCTCGGCGGCGGCCGGGTTCCACAGCCGGACGTGGCCGCTTCGGTCGACCACGGCCAGCCCGTCGGCCAGCGCCGCCACCACCGGGCCGTCTCCGTGCACCGGCAGGCCGGTCTGGTCGCCGTACATGTGGGCGATGCAGGCGGCGATGTACGCCATCACCTCGTGCTGCCCGGCGGCCGTCGACTCGTCGTGGTCGAGGTAGAAGGCGTGCAGGGTGCCGACGGTGAGCCCGCCGATCTCGGCCCGCGCGACCACCATCCGACGCAGCCCCCGGTCGACAAGCTCCTCGCCGACCGGGCCGGGGATCCGGTCCACCCGGATGTCGCGGACGCGGGTGCCGGAGAGCAGGCAGACGGTGGCGGGGTCGGTGGGCGACACCGGGCGGCCGACGGCCCACTCGGCGCCCTCGGTCGCGGCGATCACCCGGCCGCCCTTGGGCGCGAACTCCACGAACGCTGTGCTGGCCGCCCCGACGGCCGGCCGCACCAACTGGAGCAGCCGGTTCAGGACCGGCAGTCCGGCCTCCCCAGAGTTGATCATTTCGATCACCCTGCCATGGCCGGCGATGAGAGTGGCGAGGTCGGTGCGCTCCGGCATGTCCCGAGTGTGCCGCGCCGACCCTTCCATCGACACCCCTGGCTGTTCAGGGGTCCGCGCGCCGCTGAGCCAGCGGGTCATCCCGCCCCGGGGACTCATCGGCCCAGCCGGGCCAGCGCGTGGGCCGGCCGGTCGGTGATGATCCCGTCGACTCCGGCGTCGAGCACCAGTTCCAGGTCGGCGGGCTCGTTGACCGTCCAGACGTACACCTGGTTGCCGGCGGCCCGCAGCGCGGTCAACAGCCGAGGGCGGGACCGCACCAGCCCGATCCCCGGCCCGGCGATCCGGGTGCCGGCCGGCATCCGGCCGGGTGGCAGCCAGCGCGGCAGCACGTCCAGCAGCAGCACGGTGGGCAGGCCGGGGGCCAGATCGTGGACGCGGCGTACGGCGAGCGGGGAGAAGGACATCACGGTGACCCGGACCGGGCTGTCCGCCCCGGGCTCGGCCAGGCCGTACCGGCGCAGCAGGGCCACGAGGCGGCGCTCGACGTCCCGGCCGTACCGGGAGGGATGTTTCGTCTCGATCAGCAGCCGGACCGGCCGGCCGGCGTCCAGCACGGCGTCCAGCAGCCGTTCCAGGGTGAGCAGCCGGGTGTGCGACCCGTCGGGCGGCTCGTCGCCGTCCGACGGGGCGCAGCCCGGGTGCCAGGAGCCGAAGTCCAGCGCCTCCAACTCGGCGAGCGTGCGGGCGCTGACCAGGCCGGTGCCGTTGCTGGTCCGGTCCAGCCGTCGGTCGTGCACGCAGACCAGGTGGCCGTCCCGGGTCAGCCGGACGTCGCACTCCAGCCCGTCGGCGCCCTCGTCGAGGGCCCGCAGATACGCGGCGAGGGTGTGCTCCGGCAGGTCGGCCGAGGAGCCACGGTGGGCGAAGACGAGGGGATCCATGCCCGTCGCTCTCAGATGACCTGGCCCGGCCGCCCGTCCGTATCGACCACGGGTCGCCCGACGGCGGCCCACTGACGCATCCCGCCGTCGGCGTTGCGCACCTGGTCCCAGCCGTTGTCCATCAGGTAGGCCACCACCTGCGCCGATCGGCCGCCGGAGCGGCAGATCACCGCCACCTCGCGATCGGTCGGGACCTCGGCCATGCGGGCCTGTAGCTCCGTCATCGGCAGGTGGTGGGCGTCGGGCGCGTGCCCGGCTGTCCACTCGTCGTCCTCGCGTACGTCGAGCAGGTAGGTGTCGTCGGCGATCTCGGTCACGGGCACGGTGGGAACCTGGGGTCCGAACACGGTCACCAAGCCTAGATCCTCGCCGGACCGAACCGGCGGGCGACGTGCGGAAGAGATGCGACCGGGCCTGTGCCGCGGTCAGAGCCGGGTGATCCACCGGGGGTTGGCCTGGGCCCAGTCGGGCATCCGCTCGCCGCGGGCGGCGTCGAACAGGCCGTTCCCCCCGCCGTCGAGCACCACGTAGGAGACCTCGTCGATGATCTCCGGGTGGGAGGGGACCTGCACGCCGGTCAGCGCTTCCGGGGGCAGGTCCCGCAGGGCGAGCGCCAACTCCTCCAGGGGCACCCCGTTGGTGTCGACGGTCAGCGACGCGCCGACCGCCCGGATCAGCCGGTCCAGCCGCACCGGGTCGCGTCGCAGGTTCGTCTCGCCGGCCCGGTCCAGCATCGCCCGCAGGAGTTGCTGCTGGTGGCGCTGCCGGTCGTAGTCGCCGCCGGGCAGGTCGTACCGCTGGCGGACGTAGTCCAGCGCCCGGGCGCCGTCCATCTGCTGGCAGCCGACGGGGAACAGGGTCCGGGTGTGGATCGAGCGGACCTCGGTGTCGACGCACATCCGGATCCCGCCGAGCAGGTCGATGACCTGCCGCAGCCCGGCGAAGTCGATCAGCGCGGCCCCGTCGAAGCGCAGGCCGGTGAGCCGGGCGAGGGTGGCCGAGAGCAGCCGGACCCCGGCCTCGCCGCCGCCGCCGTGCTCGTACGCGGCGTTGATCTTGTCGCTGCCGCCGCCCCAGCCGTTCGGCGCGGGCGGGATGGCCACCCGCAGGTCGCGCGGAATGGAGATCAGGTACGCCCGTTTCGTGCCGGCCGGCACGTGCACCACGAGGACGGTGTCCGACCGCTGGTCGTCCCCGGTGGCGCCGGGCCGCCGGTCCGAGCCGACCAGTAGGTAGTTCAGCGCGTCGTCGAGGTCGGTCCGGTCCCGCCGGGCATCCGGGTCGAGCAGTTGCTCCCGGGTCACCGTGCGCTCGTACCGGTGGCTCAGGATCTTGAGCCCGGCCACCGCGGCGGCGGCCAGCAGGGTGAGGGCCAGGCCGGCCCCGAGGAGCACCCGGCTCCACCGGGGTACGCGCCGACGGGCCGGCTCGCGCCGCCCCCGCCCGGCTTCCCCTGACCTGGTCGTGACGCCCCCTGTCGCCGAACGTGAAACCTCCTCACGTCAGGCTATGGGGGCGGCCGGGCCGACGGGCGGCTTTCGCGCAGGCCCGGACGGCTTACCCGCAGGTGGGACGGCTAACTGCGGACCGGACGGCTACTTACGGGTCGACAGCACGCCCGGGTTGGCGTACACGAACTCGGCGAGCTTGTCGTTCTTGATCGCCTGGAACATCTGAAGGGTCTGCGGGCTGAGCGTCTCCTTCGAGCCGTCGGCGGTGGGGTGGAACTCCCCGCCGTTGGTGCGCAGCATCGTCAGGTCGTTGCCGGTGACCCCGCGCATCGTGAAGATCATGTCGATCATCGGCACCCCGCCGGTGTCCAGCACGAGGGCCCCACCGGCCGCCTTCATCAGCGCGTTGAGCTTCACCGGGTTGGTCAGCGTGCCGTCCTCGGTCGCCTTCCTCGCCATCGCCTTGATCAGCTGCTGCTGGTTCTGCTGGCGGTCGTAGTCGCCGCCGTCCAGGCCCTTGCGCTGCCGGGAGTAGTCCAGCGCCGCCCAGCCCTCCATCTCCCGGCAGCCCTTCTTGTGCACCACCTGGGTCATCGGCTTGCCGGTCTTCTTGGCGTCCGCGTTCCACATCGGCTTGCCGTCGACGTACGACATGTGCAACGACTTGACCTCCTGGGAGACGCAGATCCGCACGCTGCCGAGGGTGTCGATGATCTTCTTGAAGCCGCCGAAGTTGATGATCGACGCGCCGTCGAAGCTGATCCCGGTCATCTTCTTGATCGTCTTAGCCATGAGCTGGGCGCCGCCCTCCCAGCCGGCCCCGTTCTGGGCGCCGTACTGGAACGCGGCGTTGATCTTTGTGACGCCGTGGCCCGGGATCTCCGCCTCGGTGTCGCGCGGGATGGAGATCATGTACGCCTGGTCGTGCGAGGCGGGGATGTGCAGCACGATGATGCTGTCCGCCCGGACGTCGTCGGCGGCCCAGCGCTCGCGGGCGTCCACGCCGAGCAGCAGCATGTCGATCGGGCCGTCCAGGCTCGCGCCGCCCTCGGCGTCGGACTTGCCGGCGTCGCCGAGCAGGTTGCCCTGGGCGATGTTGCCAGTGGCCTGGCCGATCAGCGCCTTGCTGCCAACGATGGCGATGCCGCTGGTCAGCATCAGCACCGCGCCGAAGACCACGGTGAGACGCGCCCAGAGGGGGTCCTTGTGGCGGCGCTTCTTGGCGGGGCCACGGCTGGGGCGCTTGCTGCCGCGGCGGGGCTGCGACGTGACCCGTGCGGCCGCGCCGACGGGCTCCAGCGGCGGGGGGCGACGGCTGGCTTGAACCGGCATGCGTGCTCCAGCTCGCGTTTTCGGGGGGCGGGGGAGGGACCACTGTACGTACCGCTTCCCGTCAAGGCGAGTTCGTCACGCGATTATTTGCCGTTCTCCCAGCCGTCGCCTAGGGGAATTGCCCGAACGTCCAGATCGACGCAACCGGTCGGCGGTCACCCTCCCGGGGGAGGGGGTTCGACCGCCGACCGGCGATGACGTCCGTCGAAGTAACGGGTGCCGTGTGTTAGTTCCCGTTACCGGTGCCGCCGGCCGGCTGGTTGGTCTTCACCCAGTCGGCCATCGTGTCCGCCGTCATGGCCTTGTACATCCCCAGGGCCTTCTCCCGGTCGGAGACCACCACCGACTCACCGTTGATCGTGTCGCTGCCCGAGTTCGGGCTGGTGACGAAGATCAGGTTTTCCCCGCGCAGGCTGCGGAACTGCAATGCCATGTCGACCAGCGAGAATCCCTGGTCCACCGTGACCGCGTCGGTCACCGACTGGAGGAAAGCGTTCAGCTTCTTCGGCTTGGTCAGCGTCCCCGTGCTGGCCGCCTTGTCCATCAGCGCCTTCAGGAACTCCTGCTGGTGGCGCATCCGCGCGAAGTCGCCGTCGGGGAACTGCTTGCGCTGCCGGATCCAGTCCAGCGCCTCGGCGCCGGTCATGTGCATGGTGCCCTTGGTGAACTTCCGGAACGGCTTGTGGATCGACGTGACCGACCGCTCCACCTTCAGGTCGACCCCGCCGAGGGCGTCGGTGACCTGCTTGAAGCCGGCGAAGTCGATCGCCAGCACGTGGTCGATCCGCACGTCGGTGAAGCACTCCACCGTCTTCACGGCCAGCGGCAGGCCGCCGAACGCGAACGCCGCGTTGATCTTTCCCCGCTGGCCCGTGCCGCACTCCGACTGGGCGTTCTCGGGGATCGGCACGTACAGGTCGCGGGGGACGGAGACCAGGTAGGCGGACTTGTGGTCGGCCGGGATGTGCATGACGATGATCGTGTCCGCCCGCCACTGGCTCTGCTGGTCCACCGGGGCGTCCGGGTCCCGCGAGTCGCTGCCGACCAGCAGGATGTTCAGCGCGCCGTTCACCGCCTTGGCCGGGCGACCGCCCGTCAGCTCGGAGAACGGGTCGGTGCGGGCCAGGTCGTCGTTGAGGTTGCTGGTGTAGAGCCAGGCGCCCGCCCCGCCGAGCAGCGCGAGCACCAGCACCGCCACGCCGGCCACCAGGCCGATCCGGCGCCACTGTGGCCCCTGCCCGCCCGGCCGCCTCGGCCCGCCGGGACCGGTGGGCCCGCCCGGGCCGCCGAAGCCGCCGCCCGGTGACCGGTCGCCGGGCGAGGGGTGCGGCTGGGCGTCGGACACGCGGGCGCGTCCCGGGGAGCCCTGGCCGGGGCCGGGGACCGAGGCGCGTCCGGCGCTGCGACTCAGGTGCGGTAGCGGGACGCCGGCGGGAGTGGTCGCTGACATGTACCCGAGGGTACGTAGCCCCGTCGAGTGTCGCGCCGAAGCACAGCTCGCCCGGCGGGGCGTGGCCCGTCGGGCGGTTACCCTAGCCGCTCGCGGAAGTGCTCGATGGTGCGTCGGAGGCCGTCCTCGGGCGCCACCGACGGCTCGTATCCGAGCAGTTCACGGGCGAGGGTGAGGTCCGGCCGGCGCATCTCCGGGTCGTCGGCGGCCCGGGTGACGTACGTCACCTGCGACTCGCTTCCGGAGAGCGACACGATCAACTCGGCGAGTTGCCGCATCGTCAGCTCGTGCTCGGTGCCGCAGTTGACCGGGCCGGTCTCGGTCGAGTCGAGCAGCAGCAGGATGCCGCGCACCAGGTCCTCGACGTAGCAGATCGACCGGGTCTGGTTGCCCGTACCGTGCACCGTGATCGGCTCGCCGCGCAGCGCCTGCGAGATGAACGTCGGGATGGCCCGGCCGTCGTCCGGCCGCATCCGCGGGCCGTACGTGTTGAAGATCCGCACGATTGCGGCGTCCAGCCCCCGGTACCGGTGGTACGCCATCGTGGCCGCCTCGGAGAACCGCTTCGCCTCGTCGTAGACGCTGCGCACGCCGATCGGGTTGACGTTGCCCCAGTACGTCTCGCGCTGCGGGTGCTCCTTCGGGTCCCCGTACGCCTCGGAGGTGGAGGCCATCAGGAACCGGGCCCCGTCGGCGACCGCGCGGTCCAGCAGGTGCAGGGTGCCCACCGAGCCGACCCGGAGGATCTCCACCGGAAGGGTGGCGAAGTCCGTGGGGCTGGCCGGGGAGGCCATGTGCAGGATCGCGTCGAACCGCTCGGCCAGCGCCGGGTGGTGGGTCGGCAGCCCGTCGGAGATGTCCGCCTCGACCAGCGTGAAGGTCGGCTTCTCCAGCAGGTGGGCGACGTTGTCCTTGGAGCCGGTGACGAAGTTGTCCAGCACCACCACTGTGCAGCCGCGGGTGACGAGGGAGTCCACCAGGTGCGACGGCACGAAGCCGGCGCCGCCGGTGACGAGGACACGGTGACCGGGGCCGAAGCGCGGAGCGACCTTCATAGGGCCAGCCTACAGAGGTGAGAAGGGGCCCCCTGCCAACGCCTCGGGCGTGGCGGGGGCCCCCTCGACAGCTCGGCGGGTGCGGTGCCGAGCGGGTCCGACTCAGTGCGCGCCGGCGCCGGTGAGTGCCCGCACCTCCAGTTCCGCGTACTTCTCCTCGTCGTGCTCCTTCGAGATCACGGTGCCGATCCATCCGCACAGGAAGCCGAACGGGATGGAGAGGATGCCCGGGTTGGACAGCGGGAACCAGTGCCAGTCGTGGCCCGGGAACATCGAGGTCGGTGCCCCGGACACCACCGGCGAGAAGAACACCAGCAGCACTGCGGCGAGCAGGCCGCCGTAGATCGACCAGACCGCGCCGGAGGTGTTGAACCGCCTCCAGAACAGGCTGTAGAGGATCGCGGGCAGGTTGCCCGAGGCGGCCACCGCGAACGCCAGTGCCACCAGGAAGGCCACGTTCAGGCTCTGCGCGTAAATCGACAGGGCGATCGACACCGCGCCGATGACCAGGGCCGAGAGCCGGGCCACCCGGACCTCCTGGCGTTCCGACGCCTGCCCCTTCTTGACCACGTTGGCGTAGAAGTCGTGCGCGAGGCTGGACGACGAGGCCAGGGTGAGCCCGGCGACCACCGCCAGGATGGTGGCGAAGGCGACCGCCGCGATGATCGCCAGCAGGGTCGCCCCGCCGAGGTCGCCGCCGAAGAACTCCTTGCCCAGGGCCTCGGCGAGCTGCGGCGCGGCGGTGTTGCCGGCCTTGTCCTGAGCGACGATGTCCTTGCCGCCGACCAGTGCCGCCGCGCCGAAGCCCAGGGCGAGGGTGAGCAGGTAGAACGCGCCGATGATGCCGATGGCCCAGAGCACGCTCTTGCGGGCCGCCTTCGCGGTCGGCACGGTGTAGAAGCGGATCAGGATGTGTGGCAGGCCGGCCGTGCCGAGCACCAGCGCGATGCCGAGCGAGAGCAGGTCGACCTTGTTGTAGAACGTCTGCGTCGCGTTGCCGGCCACCTCGACGCCGTACCGCAGGCCCGGTTCCAGGAAGGCGCTGCCCTTGCCGGAGGACGCGGCGGCGTCGCCGAGCAGCGTCGACAGGTTGAAGTTGTACTTCGCCAGCACCAGCAGGGTCATCACGAGCGCGCCGGTCATCAGCAGGAACGCCTTGACGATCTGGACGTACGTGGTGCCCTTCATGCCGCCCACGGTGACGTAGATGATCATCAGGGCGCCGACCATGACGATCGTGGCGATCTTGGCGGTGTCGGCGTCCATGCCGAGGAACGTGGTGCCGGGCTTGATGCCGAGCAGCAGCGCCACCAGCGCGCCCGCGCCGACCATCTGGGCCAGCAGGTAGAAGATCGACACGGTGATCGTGGAGACCGCCGCCGCCGTCCGGACCGGGCGCTGCCGCATCCGGAACGCCAGCACGTCCGCCATCGTGTACCGGCCCGAGTTGCGCAGCAGTTCGGCGACGAGCAGCAGCGCCACCAGCCAGGCGACCAGGAAGCCGATCGAGTACAGGAAGCCGTCGTAGCCGTAGAGGGCGATGATGCCGGCGATGCCGAGGAAGGACGCCGCCGACATGTAGTCGCCGCCGATCGCCATGCCGTTCTGGAAGCCGGAGAAGGACCGGCCACCGGCGTAGAAGTCGGTGGCCGTCTTGGTCTGCCGGCTCGCCCAGACGGTGATGGCGAGGGTGATCGCCACGAAGACCAGGAACAGGGTGATGGTCAGGTTGCGGGCGGTGCCGCTGCCCGCCTCAGCCGCGAGGACCGTGTTCATGCCTCACCTCCCCGATCTCGTTGCGGATCCGGTCGGCGACGGGGTCGAGCCGCCGGTCGGCGAACCGGGAGTAGAGCCAGGCGATGAGGAACGTCGAGACGAACTGGAGCAGCCCGAAGACCAGGGCCACGTTGATGTGGCTGCCGAACAGCCGCGTGCCCATGAAGTCCCGTGCGTACGCGGACAGGATCACGTAGAGCGCGTACCAGAGGAAGAACGCGACGGTCATCGGGAAGACGAAGCCGCGCAGCGCGCGACGCAACCCGACGAACTCGTCCGACCGCTGCACGGCGAGATACCGGTCAGCGGCGGACGCGGCCGAGGTCGCCGTCCCCGGCGCGGCCGGCGACGGCGCGTCCGGCGCGGGTGTGTCCGTGGACATCTGTGGATCACCACCTTCACAGGCGTGGGGAGTTTTCCGCACGGTAGGAACCGCGCTCCTCACCTGGGAAGACGTGGATCGACCCCGGTCGCTCACTGCGCCGAACGGTCGCCTGCCTGCGCCGAGTGACGCACGTCACTCCGGTGACCGGTGGTCGGTCGGTTGGCCGGTGGCCGACCCCACGCGGCGGAGTAGCGACCTCCCCGCCCGCGTCGCCGACACGGCCCTGCCGCTCAGGTCAGCTCGTGGTACCGGCCCCGGTAGTGCAGGAGTGGGGTGGTCTCCTCGGTCAGGGCGACGGCCTCGATGGTGGCCTCGACCAGCAGCGCCCAGCCGTACTCGCGGGCGGTGTCGAGCCGGCAACCGGTCCAGCCGCCGGCGTCGGCGGGGACCGGGCCGTACTCCGTGTCGACCCAGCCGCCGGTGGCGAAGAGGCCGCCCGGCGACGGGAACAGGCCGGCGAACCGGTCGGCGAGCTGCCGGTGCGCCGGGCCCAGCGGCGCGACCGCGAACCGTCCCGCCTCCTCGACCGCCGCCCACAGGTCCGACTCCGGGTCGACCAGGCCGAGCAGCCGGTCCGGCTCGCCCTCGGCGACCAGCGTGGACGACACCGTCAGGCCGGCCGGGCCGGGCGCGGTCCAGAGCGTCACCGGAGCCGCGAGGCGGCCCCGCAGGCGACGGGCCGGGGACTTCTGCCCGGAGGGTACGGCGAACGGATCGGTGTGGTGGATCTCGGCACCCGGCTGATGATTCACGTGAAACATTGTGCCGCCCCTGGCGCGCGCCCAACCCAGGAACCGTCCCGCAGGCCGACCGGGCGCGCGTGGCCGCAGAGCTGCGCGAGCTGGCCAGGGGGCGAGGTCCGGGCACTCGTGATCGTCTGCTGAGAACGGAGTACGACAGGCCGTGCGCGGCTCATTTTTCGACAGACGATCAAGGAAACTCACTCGTCGGTGGTGAGGGAGCGGCGGGCGGCGGCCAGGACCTCCGGGTCGGTGCAGCCGGTCGCGTACCCGGCGATCCGGCGGCGGATGTCCCGGCCCAGCAGCCACACCCCGACCCGGTCGGCGACCGGGCGCAGGAATGCCGGCCGGCAGCGGAAGCTGTACCGCCAGGTGGCGACCGCCGTGCCCGGCTCCGGGCCGGGCGCGAACCGCCACCCGCCCGCGAACATCTCGAAGAACCACGGGCCCCGGACCATCTTCATCCCGACGTGGCTCGGCGGTGCGAAGGAGACGTACTCGCTGACCATGATCAGGCCGTGGCGGGACCGGGTGAAGGTGCGCACGCCCTTGCCGGGGCGGGTGGCCCCGTCGGTGAAGTGCTGCTCGCGGACGAACGGGTCCCAGCGGTAGCGCACCGGCGCGACGGTCTGCGACACCGCGAAGGCCAGCTCGGGCGGCACCGGAACGATGATCACCGACTCGACGACGGGCATCGGCCCATTGTGCCGCCGCCCGCCAAGCTCGGCGAGTCCGCTGCCGGCCGGCCCCACCATCTGCCGGCCGGCCCCCACCATGAGGACGGCCGGCGGCGGGTGCGCGGGGGCCCTATCGTGCCGGCATGGCCCCCATGACTCCGCAGAAGCTCGCCCAGACCCGCATCGTCGACGTCGACGCACTGGCCCGCAACGAGGTGGACCTGCGGGCGTACCCGCACCGGCACCTCGCCCTGCTCGCCCGCCCCGGCATGACGAACAGCGGCGTCACCCGGCTGATGGAGGGCGTCGAGTACCTGTCCCAGTTCGGGTGGGAGCTGGTCAACATCACCGACCTCAGCCGCAACCAGTTCCTCTACGCCTTCCTGCGTCGCCGCTGACCCGTGTGCCCGCGTCGTCGCTGACCCGTGTGCCCGCGCCGCCGCTGACCCGCGTGCCCGCGTCGTCGTTGCCCGGTGCCGCCGGGCGGGGACGGGCCGTCAGCGGCGAGGGGTGACGGCCGTCAGCAGCTCCGGGGCCCGCCGGTCGAGCAGGTCCCCGGCCAGGTACGTCCCGAGCAGCGCCGCGCCCAGCCCGTACGCGAGGCCCAGCGGCAGGGCCAGCCAGAGCCAGACGTCGCCGAGCAGCGCTGCCGCGACCACCATCGGCACCGCGGCGACCGCCGAGCCGATCATCGACAGCAGGGTGAGGAGGCCCTTCGCCAACCCGGCCCCGCTGTTCATCGCGAACGGGTTGCTCGTCTCCGGCAGCGAGTACGCCCCCAGCACCGAGATGAGCGCGTTGATCGCCAGCCCCACCCCGTACGAGGCGAGCAGGGTGCCGGCCAGCAGGCCCAGCCACGCCGGCCGGCCCAGCACCACCGCCAGCACAACTGCGACGACGGCCAGGATCGGCAGCACGTACACCGAGAACGCCGCTGCCCGGGCGCGCAGCTCCAGCCGGCCCGGCACCCCGGCGACGACGTTCGCCGCGTACGCGCTGCCGTCGAAGCCGAACTGGTTGGCCAGGGTGACCGAGGCGAGCACCCCGACGAAGATCACCGAGAGGCTGGCCAGCACCGGGGAGGAGTTCGGGGCGGCGAACTCCATCCCGCTCTCCGTCGAGAAGCTCGTCCCGCCGAAGTTGACCATCACCGGCACGAAGATCCCGATCACCGCGATCGTGATCAGGTTGGCCCGCCGCCGGGCGTCCCGCCACCAGTAGCGGCACTCCCGCGCGACCAGCGCGCCGAACCGGTCCCGCCGGGCCCAGCCGAGAGCCCGGGGGAAGAGCTGTGCCACCGCGCCGCCGACCGGGCCGCCGCGGGCCTTCGTCGTGCCCCCGCCGGCCGCCCCCACCATCGCCGACTCCAGCGACCGGGACCACCACCACAGCAGCGCCCCGATGGCCGCCGCGGTGATCAGCAGCTTCAGCGGGGCCGCCCATGCCCGCCCCTCGGCCACGTCGATGCCGACCGTCCACGGGGCGCCGAACGGGGTCCAGCCGACGATGCGGGCCACCCCGGCCAGCCGGTCCCAGTCGGCCTGCCGCACGGCGGCCAACACCACGAGCTGCAACGGGCCCAGCAGCGCGGCGAGCACCGCGAGCAGCACGGCCGCCAGGTCACGTACCCTCCGCGACCGCAGCATCGTGGCGAACGCGCTGGTCACCGCCCGGCTCGCGGCGACGCAGAGGACCACCCCGGCGGCCACCCCGACGGCCCCGACCAGCGCCGCCGCCCACCCGCCCAGCATGCCGGCGGTGAGCACCAGCCCGAGGGTCGCGATCAGCACCGCCACCGTCGGGACGCTGACCAGCGCGGCGGCGAGCAGCCCGGTGACCAGGGTGCGCCGGGTCAGCGGCAGCAGGGCGAACCGGGCCGGGTCGAGCGTCTCGTCCACGCCGAAGAAGACCAGCGGCAGCAGCAGCCAGCCGAGCACCAGCAGGCCCCCGCCGAACGCGGCGACCATCAGCGCGTACTTCGGCTCGCCGGCCAGCCCGGGCGCGGCCAGCAGAAAGAACCCGGTGGCGGCGAACCAGAGCCCGGCGACCACGCCGCCCACGAACATGGCGATCCGCCAGCCCTGGCCACGGAAGTTGTTGCCCATCACCCGCAGCTTGAGCCGCACGAAGTGCCGGGCCGAGACCGGTCGGGCCCGCTCGGCGGGCGCGGTCACCGCGACAGCCACGCCAGCTCCTCGCCCGTCGCGGTGCGCCCGCCGACCACCTCGACGAACACGTCCTCCAGCGAGCGGTCGCCGCGCACCTGGTCGAGGGTGCCGAGCTGCTTGATCGTCCCCTCGGCGAGGATCGCCACGTGTGAGCAGAGCCGCTCCACGACCTCCATCACGTGACTGGAGAAGACCACCGTCCCGCCGCCGACGACGTACCGGTGCAGGATGTCCCGGATCAGCGCCGCGGACACCGGGTCGACCGCCTCGAACGGCTCGTCGAGCACCAGCAGCCGGGGCCCGTGCAGCAGCGCGCAGGCCAGGCCGATCTTCTTCTTCATGCCGGCGGAGTAGTCCACCACCAGGGTCCGGCCGGCGTCGCCGAGGGCGAGCACGTCGAGCAGCTCCGCCGCCCGCTGGTCGACCACCGCCGGGTCCATGCCGCGCAGCAGACCGTGGTACGCCAGCAGCTCCGCCCCGCTGAGCCGGTCGAACAGCCGCACACCGTCCGGCATCACACCGAGGAGCTGCTTCGCCCGGACCGGGTCGGCCCACACGTCGTGCCCGAGCACCCACGCGCCGCCCGCATCCGGGCGGAGCAGCCCGACCGCCATGGACAGGGTGGTGGTCTTGCCGGCGCCGTTCGGGCCGAGCAGCCCGTAGAACGAGCCGGCCGGGACGTCGAGGTCGACGTGGGCCACCGCCACCTTGCCGTCGAACCGCTTGGCGAGGCCACGCAGCGCGAGCGCGGGGTGCTCATCAGTCATGGTCCGACCGTATCCGGCCGGGACGAGTGATCGCTCCCGCCACGGGACGAGCCTGGCCTCCTCCTGTGGCAGGAGGCGGGTCCGGCGCACGGCTGACCGGGCCGGCCAGGGGAAACACGCCCCCGGACGTCAGGAAGAGGACCTTCCCTCGGCGCGGAGCGCCTCGGGGGAGTGCAGGCGGAGCATGGTGCCGGCGAGGTCGGCGGGGAGCCGGCGACGGGTCGCCGTCGACACCGCGACCATGACCGTGAAGGCGAGCGGGACGGTCCAGGCGGCCGGCTGCGTGGTGAGCGTGGCCGGCCAGCCGGACAGCGGCGGCCCGAGCACCGTCAGCAGCACCGCCCCGACGGCCGCACCGCCGCCCACCAGCACCCCGGCGGCGGCGCCCACGTCGGTCAGGCCGCGCCACCAGATGCCCAGCACCAGCAGCGGGCAGAAGCTGGACGCGGCGACCGCGAAGGCCAGCCCCACCACCTGGGAGACGTCCAACCCCGAGACGTTCAGCGCGAGCACCGTCGGCACCCCGCCCGCGATCACCGTGGCCAGCCGGAAGCCGCGTACCGAGCCGCGCCCCAGCACGTCCGTGGAGATCACCCCGGCCACGCTGGTGAGCAGCCCGGACGAGGTGGACAGGAACGCGGCGAACGCCCCGGCGGCGACCAGCGCGGCGAGCAGCCGGCCGGTCGTGCCGTCCCCGAGCGCCGCCCCGGGCAGCAGCACCACCACCGCGTCGGTCTGCCCGGTGACCAGCAGTTGCGGGGTGTAGATCCGGCCCAGCACCCCGTACAGGGTGGGCAGCAGGTAGAACACGCCCACCAGGGCCAGCACCACCAGGGTCGTGCGTCGGGCCGCCGCGCCGTCCGGGTTGGTGTAGAACCGGACGAGCACGTGCGGCAGCCCCATGGTGCCCAGGAACGTGGCCAGGATCAGCGAGTACGTGGCGAACAGCCCCCGGTCATCGTCCCCGGCGGTGTCCGGCAGCAGCCAGTCGGCGGCTTCGGTGGCCGTGCCGGAGACCTGCGGCACCGGGTCGCCGGCCGCGAAGTCGAGACGGTCGCCGGGGCGTACCTCCCGGGCGTCGCCGTCGGGGAAGGTGAGGGTCGCCCGGTGCTCGACCACGACGGTGGTCGCGGTCCGGAACGCCGGCCCGTCGGGCGGGGTCACCGCCGGTCGGGCGTCGGCCTGCCACTGCAACACCAGGAAGATCGCGGGTACGGCGAGCGCGGTGAGCTTCAGCCAGTACTGGAACGCCTGGACGAAGGTGATCGCCCGCATCCCGCCCAGCGCGACGTTCGCGGTGACCACCACCGCCACCAGCACCGCCCCGACCGGGTACGCCGCGCCGGTCAGCGTGGCCAGGGTCAGCCCCGCCCCCTGGAGCTGCGGCACCAGGTACAGCCAGCCGATGAAGATCACGAACACGGTGGCCAGGGTGCGCAGCCGGCGCGAGCCGAGCCGCAGCTCGCAGAAGTCCGGCAGGGTGAACGCGCCGGACCGGCGCAGCGGCGCGGCCACGAACAGCAGCAGCGCAAGATAGCCGGCGGCGAAGCCGACCGGGTACCAGAGCACGTCCACGCCGTACTTGAGGATCAGCCCGGCCACGCCGAGGAAGCTCGCCGCCGACAGGTACTCCCCGCCGATCGCGGCGGCGTTCCAGGTCGGGCTGACCGAGCGGGAGGCGACCAGGAAGTCGGAGGTGGTGCGGGCCAGCCGCAGCCCGTAGAAGCCGATTCCGACGGTGACCAGGGTCACCGCGACGATCGCCGGGACGACGTACCCGTTGCCCATCTCAGCGCTCCGGCCGCTGGACCAGGTCGGTGAAGTCCTGCTCGTTGCGCTCCGCCAGCCGCACGTACGCCCAGCCGACCGCGATCAGGAACGGGAAGGACGCCACCCCCAGCAGCAGCCAGGGCAGGTTCACCCCGAACACGGTGACCCGGCCGACCGCCGGCGCGATGGCGAACAGCAAGGGCAGGCCGCCCAGCCCGATCAGCACCACCAGGCTCAGCCGCAGCGCCAACGCGAGCTGGGCCCGGACCAGCCCCCGGACCAGGGCCTCCCCCACCCGGGTCTGCTGGGCCAGCTCGGCCCGGGCCCGGTCCGCGTCGGGCTCCCGGCGGGACACCTCGGCCAGCACGACCCGGGTCCGGCCCGGCGCGACCGGCATCCGGCCCGAGGTCTCGGTCGGGGTGACCGGTGACCCGGCCGGGCCCGGGGCCCGGGGTGGCGGTACGGGATCGTCAGGTGCGGCCACCCCGGCAGTCTCGCCCGATCGGCGGGATTGTCAAGGGCGTTCGTGCGGACGCTCAGGGCCACGGTCTTCTCATGTCCGGCTCGTCCTCGGGGTGGCCGTCCGCCGCACGGGGCCGCTGTCCATCGGGCCGTCCGCGGCACGGGCCTCACCGCACCCGTGGCGGAAAGGTGGGGCAGCTCAGGGCCGTCGCACCTGTCGGCGACAGGTCCAGCAGGTCACGGGCCGCCGCCCGGCCCAGGTTGGCTGTCCGGACGTGGTCGACCGGCAGATCGAGGGCGATGTTCCGCAGCGCGCAGGAGCGCAGCGGCTCGGGCAGCCGGTCCAGCGCCGGCACCGCGTCGGCGGAGAGCCGGGAGGCGTACCGCACGTCGATCATTCCGGTCAGCCGGTACCGGTCGACGTTGCGCTCGGCGATCAACCGGTCCGGGTTGACGGCCGCCAACCCGAGCAGGGCGAGCACCGCCGTACCCACCACCAGCGGCGGCAGCCAGGTGGCCCGCAGGCGCACCACGGCCACGCCGACCAGGACGAACAGCACCCCGAGCCACAGCTCGACGGCGGCCACCACCAGCCGCAGCCGGGTCGCCCCGTACGCGTCGGCGTACACCTGCATCCGGTGCAGCGCCGAGACGACCACGACCAGGCTGAGCGCGGTGAGCGTGCCGAGCAGGAGCCGGAACAGGATCCGGTCGGCCCGGGTGGTCCGCGGTGCCCAGCGGGTGGCTCCGGCGATCACCAGCAGGGTGAGGGCGGCGACCGCCAGGAGCTGCCAGAAGCCGCCGCGGCCGTACTGGGCGTAGCTGAGGCCGGCGGTGCGCAGCACGTGGGCGGAGCCGCCGAACAGCACCGTGAGCTGCACCAGTACGAACGCGGCGAACAGCGCGTCGAGCAGGGCCAGCGGCACCACCCACTCCAGCCGGCGCACGGGCCGGGCCGGGGCGGCCCGCAGCCCGTCCAGGTCGGCGGGCGCCGCCAGCAGGTACGCCGCGCCGAGCAGGCCACCGCCGATCAGCGCGCAGCGGAACAGCCAGCCGAGCGTCGCGCCCACCGACACCTCGGGCAGCAGGCCCGTCACCAGGTCGGCGAAGACCGCGTCGGCCGAGGAGAAGAGCAGGCCGAAGACGAGCAGCAGCGCCACCGAGGCGGCGACGGTGGCGAGGCCGCGCCCGACCGTCGACCCGCCGGGGCCGGACCGGGGCAGCCCGCGTCCCGCCCAGGGGAGCGCCCGGAACGGGGCCGCCGGGGTGATCCAAGCGGCCGTGAGCATGCCCAGCGGCGTCCGGCCACCCGCCACGGCGAGGACGCCGGTGACCACGGCGCCGAGCAGGCAGAGCACGAAGAGCCAGCCGGCCGCCCGGACGTACCCGACCGAGACGAGCGCGATGGTGGCGACGGCCCAGACCAGCCGGTCCGGTGCCCGCCTCGGCGCCCGGCCTTCCGCCCGGTCCGGTGCCCGGCCCGGGGCCTGATCCGCCGCCCGCCCCGGCGCCCCCGTGGCGTCGGGACGGGCGGCGGACCCGGCGGCCGCCCCGGGTCGGGCGGTCCTCTCGGGGGAGACGTCGGTGCCGGCAGTCGCCTCCGGAAGGACCATCGTGCCGGGCGGTGGATCGGACGCCGGGCCGGGCGTCGAGCCGTCCGGTGCGGGGTCCCGGCGTCCCGTACCGGCCGTGACGAGCGCGGCGGTCGCGGCGAGCACCGCCACCAGCCAGCCGAGCCCGGGTCGGTCGAAGGGGACGAAGAACGCCGCCACCCCGGCGGCCACGGCCACCGCGCCGAGCACCACGGGCCGGGCCGGGCCGTGCGGCCCGGGCCACCGCCGCTCAAGAAGGGACGGCGGCCGGGGCCACACCCCTGCCTGGGGCGGCGCTCCTGCCTGGGGACGCACTCCTGGCTGCGGCGGCACCCCTGCTTGCGGCGGCCCTCCTGGCTGCGGCGTCCCGGGGGCGGCCTGCCCCCCGCCGCCCGCCACCACGACCCGCTGCCCGGTTCCGATCGCCGCTTTCCCGTCGATCATGGACTCGTGCTGAGGTACGTCTACTGATTTGTCGCTCATGTCGGGCACCGCAACTCCTTGATCGACACCGAGGGAGAGGTAAGGAGGGAGGAGAGGAGGGTCAGGGGTGCGTGGGGTGGGGGAGGGTCAGGGGTGCGTGGGGTGGGGGAGGGACACCCGGATGCAACAGCCGGGGTGGGCGCTCGGGTGGGGCAGGTCGGGGTCCAGGACGGCGATGGCACCGCCATGCAGCTCCACCACCCAGCGTGCGATCGCCAGGCCCAGCCCGGTCCCGCCGCCCCGCGACCGGTCGCCCCGGGTGAACCGCTCGAACACCCGGGAGCGCTCGTCGACCGGGATGCCCTCGCCCTCGTCGGTGACCTCGAAGTGCAGGTGGCCGCCCCGCTCCTCCGCCCCGACCAGCACCGTTCCGCCCGCCGGGCTGTGCCGGGCGGCGTTGTCCAACAGGTTGGCGAAGACCTGGTGCAGCCGCGCCGGGTCCGCGTACACGGTCAGCGGGGCCGGCAGCGGGTCGAGCCGGAAGCGGACGTCCCGCCCGACCCCGGCGGCGGTCGCCGCCGCGTGTTCCACGGCCTCGTCGAGGAAGTCGGCGACGTCGATCTGCGTCCGGCGCAGCGGCACCACCCCGGCGTCCAGCCGGGACAGGTCGAGCAGGTCGGCGACGAGGTAACTGAGCCGCTCGGTCTGGGCCAGCGCGGTGCGCAGCGCGGCGGGTTCGGTCGGGGCGACGCCGTCGACCAGGTTCTCCAGCACCCCCCGTAGCGCGGTGATCGGCGTACGCAACTCGTGCGAGACGTTCGCGATCAGCTCCCGCCGGCGCTGGTCGGCCGCGGCGAGGTCGGCGGCCATCTTGTTGAACGCCTGGGCCAACTCGCCGACCTCGTCGCGGGAGGTGGCCCGGACCCGCCGGGAGTAGTCGCCCCGCGCCATCGCACCGGCCGCCGTCGTCATCTCCCGCAGCGGGGAGGTCATCCCGTGCGCGAGCACCTGCGAGGTGATCAGGGCCAGGCCGATCGCCGTCGCCGAGGTCATCGGGGGCAGCCAGCCGATGGCGTACCAGAAGTAGGACAGGCCGGCGGCGCCCGAGGTGACCAGCAGGACGCCCAGCTTCACCTTGATCGAGCGGACCGGGTCGAGCGGCCGGGGAAGCACCCGGTTCAGCCACGTCACGAGGCGCTCGGTCACGACTGTGTCTCCAGCGCGTAGCCGACGCCGTGCACGGTGCGGATCAGGTCCGCGCCGAGCTTGCGGCGCAGTGCCTTCACGTGGCTGTCGACCGTCCGGGTGCTGCCGCCCTCCGCCCAACCCCACACGTCGGCGAGCAGTCGCTCCCGGGGCAGCACCGCGCGCGGCCGGCCGGCGAGGTGCACCAGCAGGTCGAACTCGGTGGGGGTCAGGTGCACCTCGGCGCCGTCGCGAAGCACCCGGCGCTCGGCCTGGTTGATCTCGACATCGCCTACCGTCAGCGTCGAGGGCCCGGCGGCAGCCGCCCGCTCGACCCGGCGCAGCAGCACGTGCACCCGGGCGGCCAACTCCCGCATCGAGAACGGCTTGGTGAGGTAGTCGTCCGCCCCGACGGCCAGCCCCACGAGCAGGTCGGTCTCGTCGTCGCGGGCGGTGAGCATGAGGACGGGCACCGGCCGGTCGCCCTGGATCCGCCGGCACACCTCCAGGCCGTCGAAGCCCGGCAGCATGACGTCGAGGACGACGAGATCGGGCCGCCACGTCCGGAACTGGTCCACGGCGGTGGGCCCGTCCCCGGCGATCTCCACCGTGAAGCCCTCGGCCCGCAGCCGGGTGGCGACCGACTCGGCGATCGTCCGCTCGTCCTCGACCACCAGCACCCTGCGTTCCCTCATGGGACGTGACTGTAGGCAGGGGCCGTGGAGATCGGTGGGGCGCGTTGTGAACAACCTGTGGAGAACTCTCCACACCTGTGGATAACCCGGTGGACAATGCGGTGGGTGATGTGTTGGTGACGCGGAGCGGGGCCGGTGGCAGCGTGCCACCGGCCCCGCGACGTGCCCGCTCAGCTCGTCGGGACGACCAGGTTCACGGCGAGCGTGCCGGTGGCCGGCACGGTGAACAGCGCCAGCCTGCGGGTACCGTCCTCCCCCGTCACCAGGTACCGGCCGGAGTGTTCCTGCCCGTCCGTGAAGGTCACGTCGTAGGTGAAGTAGATCCGCTGCCGGCCGCTCACCTGAATGGTGAACCGGCCGTCGGAGAGCCAGCCCGAGCCAGCCACGTCCCCGGTGTCCGCGCTGCGGGCGATCACCCAGCCGTCGCGGAACGCCACGGCGTCCTGGTTGGTGAACGTGCCGTTCACCGTGCTGCCCCGACGCATGGCGGTGTCATGGGTGGCGGTGCCGCCGACGGTCACCGTCACCGGGGTGGCGGCGAACCTGCTGACCGCGTTCCCCGACCAGTGGGTTCCGTACGGGTTCTTGCTGAACACCAGCGGCCAGGCGTACGGGCCGAGCCGGCCGAGGGTGTACCGGCCGTTCTCGTCCGTCGTCACGTCGCTGACGCCCACCCCGGGGTGACCGGTCAGCACGGACACGTCGACGTCCTGGACGGGTTCGCCGGTCACCGAGTCGGTCACCGTGCCGCTGACCCTGCCCGCCCGGTCCAGCTGGACCTGCGGCCCGGCGCTCACCGCGCCCGCGGCCGCGCTGACCGTCGCAGCCTGCCGTTCGTCGCCGGTGCCGCCCGTGGCTCCCACCCACTGCCGGCCGTACTCCGAGTCGCCGCCCGGGTCGGCGAAGAGCCGGTACGTCCCGCCCGTGAGCGGTCCGACCCGGATGCTGCCGGTGTGGTCGCTGCACCTGTCGTGCCCGTCGGTCAGGGCGGCCTGCTTGTTCAGGAAGGCGTTGACGCAGACGCCGGCCAGCGGTGCGCCGGTGGCCCGGTCGACGACGGTGGTGGTGATGACGGCCCCCGGGCGCAGCTTCGGGGCGAGCGCGGTGGTCTGGTTGGCGATCACCCGGACGTCGGCGAGTTCCCGGGAGAAGTGCGATTTGTTCGGGGCGTACAGGAAGAGGTCGTGCCGGCCCTGCGGCAGGCCGGTGAGGGTGGCCTGGCCGGTGCTGCTGCAAATATCGTTGGAGTTGGAGCTGACGCAGAACCTGGCCACCGGCGCGCCGGTGACCGAGTCCACCGCGGAGATCCGCACCGACCCGGTGCCGAGGAGGCTGTCCTCGATGCTGGTCTGCCTACCGCCCCGCACCACCACCACGGCTGCGCTCTCGTGGTCGAGCTTGCCCCGGTGGTACTGCTCCCGGTCACCCTTGGTGAAGCGCACCTTGTACGAGCCGGCGAGCAGCGTCGGGACCGTGAAGGCACCCGTCGCGTCGGTCTGTGTGTTGGCCCCGCTGTACTGGTTGACGGTGGTCACCGAGACCTCGGCGGAGGTCAGCGGCGCGCCGGACGTGGTGGTGAACCGGCCGGAGAGGCTGCCGGTCGGCAGCACCGTCTCGTCGACCACGGTGTCCGCGCCGGAGGTGACCTCGAACTGGCCGGCGTCTTCCCGGTCGATCTTCCCCGGCACGTACTGCGTCTGGTAGACGCCCTCGATCGGATCGAAGGAGATCAGGTACCGGCCGGGCAGGGCGGCGAACCGGTACCGGCCGTCGGCGTCGGTCCGTCCGCCGGCCCACTTGTAGGTGTCGACCTCGTTGGCGTTGACGAGGAAGTCGGCGACCGGTTGGCCCGCCGTGTCGGTGATCCGTCCGGTCAGGAAGCCGGTCGGCAGGAGCTGGTCGTCGGCGGTGGCCGTCTCCCCGGCGGCGACGGTCACCTCGTCGGCGTCCTGCCGATCCGACTTCTGCCGGTAGTACTGCTCCGGGTGCTCCTGCGGGGTGAAGCCGACGACGTACCGGCCGGCGTCCAGGCCGGTGACGGTCCAGTTGCCGTCGCTGTCGGTGTAGGTCCAGTCGGCTGGCTCGTAGCTGCCGCTGGGGTACACCTGGACCGGAACCTCGGGGGCCCCGGCTCCGCTGCTGGTGGTCAGCCGCCCGCTGACCGTGCCGGTCTCCGCCGCCAGCGCCGGGGTCGCCCCGGACAGCACGACGGCACCGACGACGACGCCCGCGAGGGCGGCGCGACGTGTGAGGGGAAGGCGCATCTGCGTCCAAACGTGAGGGGGTGGGGGCGTCCACGGCAGGCTCCGCCCGCACCGACCCTGCCCCCGTGCCGGAATCGGTAGCAGCAGGATAGGTGAGCGATGATCGATGCGTCATCGGGAAAAACGTCGCCGGTGGTGTGACTGCGCCGCGTGGCGGTGAACGTCGCCCGCTTCCGGCACCTCAGTCCAGGCCGATCCGTTCGGGGCGGGCGGAGGCGGAGCCGAGCCAGGTGTGCGGGTTGCCGTGCCAGCACCAGCCGAGCTTCGGCGCGCCCTGGCTGATCCACAGCGCCGGCACCCGCCGGTCGCCGCAGCGGGACCCGACCAACGAGAAGCACCGGTTGCTCGCCAGCGCGGCCGGGAACTGCGTGACGAGGGCGATCCCCTCGTCGATGGTGATCGGCAGCCGGTCCCGGGCGGCCATCGCGTCCACGGCGGCGGCGGGGGTCACGTTGCGGAACTCCTCCCCCCGGTCGACGTCGAAGAGCAGGTACGCCGGCCCGGCCGGCAGCTCCAGCTCCTTGACCGGCTCGAACCCCGGCAGGTCTGCCAGGGGAAAGTTCTTGTCGAGGAAGCCGGGCCTGCGCTTGCCGGCGAGGGTGGTCAGCGCGAGGCGGTCCGGCACGGGCACGAGGTCGCGGGTGACCACGAGTAGGAACGGCACCCGCGCCTCGGTGGGCGGGGGCAGCTCGGCTGCGCCGGCCACGGCGGCGGCCCGCAGCGGCGTGACCAGCTCGGTGAACCGGTCGACGGTCCAGCCGGCGATGGCCGGGTAGCCGAGGCGGACGAGATTGGCGACCTGCCGGTCGAACTCGGCGCCGGGGTCGAAGCCGCCGGGTTCGATGACGACGGTGCGGTCCAGGTCGGAGCTGCGGCCCGCTTCGGTGGTGCGGTGGGTGTCGGCGGTGTGGTCCATGGCGGTCACGGTGGCCTCCCGGGAGTCGTACGTCTACCGTACAACGTACGACAGGGTTCCGGTTGTTCCCGGCTCAGCGGTTCCAGTCCTGCTTGGCGGCACGGACCAGCTTGTCCTTCAGCTCCCTGGTGTGCCGCCGGCTCACCGGCAGCTCCGTGCCGTCGAGCACCACGACGTAGCCGGAGTTGACCAGGCGCAGCTCGGCGATCAGCTTCAACTGCACCAGGTACGACCGGTGGATGCGCACGAATCCCGCGTCCGCCCAGCGCTCGGCGAGGGTGGCCAGCGAGACCCGGACCAGGTGCGAACCGTCGGCGGTGTGCAACCGGGCATAGTCGCCCTGCGCCTCCACCCAGCGCACCGCCGAGCGGGGCAGCATCCGGGTGGTGCCGGCCAGCTCGACCGGGATCGTCGGGTCATCCTCCGCCCGGGCCAGCGCCGCCGGGTGCGCCGGCACCACGCGGGAGCCGACCACCCGGCGCAGCGACTCGGCCAGCCGCTCGGCCAGCACCGGCTTGCGCACGTAGTCCGTCGCGCCGAGGTCGAAGGCGTCCACCGCGCCGTCGTCGTACGCGGTGACGAAGACGATCGCCGGGGGCCGGGCGAAGCGGCGCAGCACCCGGGCCAGCTCCATGCCGTCCAGCCCGGGCATCCGGATGTCCAGGAAGACCACGTCCACGTCGCCGTCGCGGAGCACCCGCAGCGCCTCCGTGGCGTCCCCGGCCGTGTGCAGCCGGGCCACCCGGGGGTCGGCCCGCAGGTGGTACGCCAGCTCGTCCAGCGCCGGCGGCTCGTCGTCGACCGCCAGCACCCGGAGGAAGGCGCCGGTGGCCAGGCCGGCGGGGCCGGGCCGCTCGCTCACGAGCCCGCCCGAACGCCGGGATGGAACTTCGGCACCCGCATGCTCACCTTCGTACCGGAGCCGAGGCCCGTCTCGACGACCAGGCCGAACCGGTCCCCGAAGGCTGAGCGGAGCCGCTCGTCGACGTTGGAGAGGCCGACGTGCTGGCCCGGGTCGTCGGTCGGGTCGCTGCCGGCCCCGGCCAGCTCGGCGATCCCGGCGGTCAGCGTCGTCGGGTCCATGCCCACTCCGTCGTCCTCCACGGTGATGTGACACTCGGCACCCGCGTCCCGGGCCTCGATGCTCACCATGCCGGTGCCGGGCTTGCGGGACAACCCGTGCCGGACGGCGTTCTCCACCAGCGGCTGGAGGCAGAGGAACGGCAGCGTCACCGGCAGCACCTCCGGGGCGATCTGCAACCGCACCTGGAGCCGATCGCCGAACCGGGCCCGCTCGATGGTCAGGTACCGGTCGATCGAGCGCAGCTCCTCGGCCAGGGTGGTGAACTCGCCGTGCGCGCGGAACGAGTACCGGGTGAACTCGGCGAACTCCAGGATCAGCTCCCGGGCCCGCTCCGGGTCGGTCCGGACGAACGAGCCGATCGCGGTCAGCGCGTTGTAGATGAAGTGCGGGCTGATCTGGGCGCGCAGCGCGCGCACCTCGGCCCGGGCCAGCCGCTCCCGGGAGGCGTCCAACTCGGCCAGGGCGAGCTGGTTGCCGGCCCAGTGGGCGGTCTCCAGGGTGGCCTGCACCAGCCCCGGCGCGGGCGGGCCGTCGGCGACCGCGACGAGCGCCCCGACCACCCGGCCATCGGCGCGCAACGGGGCGACCACCGCGCCCCGAACCGGGCAGTCGACCCGGTCGCAGTGCAGCTCCGGCTCCCCCAGCACGGTCGACCGCCCGCCGGCCACCGCCCGCCGGGCCGCCGCGACGAGCTGGTCGGTGTGGTGCGTCCCGCGTCCGTCGAGGGCGAGCAGGGAGTCCCGGTCCGTGAGGGCCAGCCCGACCGCCCCGACCAGGGCCCGCAGGTGGCGTACGGCCTTCGCCGCGCCCGCCGCGCTCAGGCCGGCCCGCAGCGGCTCGGCGGCCAGCCCGGCGGTGTGCAGCACCTCGTAGGTGGCCCGCTGGGTGGCGGTGGCGATGCCCCGTCGGGCGCGCAGCCGGACCACCGCGTACAGCGCCGCGGCCAGCGCGGTGCCGAGCGAGACCACGCCGACGACGGCGGATATGTTGCCAGCCACGCAGCGATCCTGGCCTGTCCCGCCCGCTACGCCAAGCCCGTCAGTACGCGCCCCTGCTCGCCAGCACGACGCCCACCGTGCGCCACAGGATGCTCAGGTCGTACGCCAGGGACCAGTTGTCGACGTAGTAGAGGTCCAGCCGGACCGATTCGTCCCAGGACAGGTCTGATCGGCCGGAGACCTGCCACAGCCCGGTCATGCCCGGCCGGACCAGCAGCCGGCGGCGCACGTCGCCGAGGAAGTCGCCGTCGTCGGCGGGCAGCGGGCGCGGCCCGACCAGCGACATCTCGCCCCAGAGCACGTTGATCAGCTGGGGTAGCTCGTCCAGCGAGGAGGCCCGCAGGAAGCGGCCCACCGGGAAGACCCGGGGGTCCTGCTTCATCTTGAACAACATGCCGTCGGTCTCGTTCTGGTCGACCAGGCCGGCCAGCCGGTCCTCCGCGTCGACGTACATGGTGCGGAACTTCCACACCCGGAACGTGCGGCCCTCGTGGCCGACCCGGGGCTGGCGGAAGAAGACCGGGCCGGGGTCGGAGAGCCGGATCGCGGCCCCGACGGCCAGGAAGACCGGGACGAGCAGGAGCAGGCCGAGCCCGGCGGCGACCCGGTCCATCAGGTTCTTGACCAGCAGCGCCGGGCCCGACAGGGTCGGCTCCTCGACGTGCAGCAGCGGCAGCCCCTCGATCGGGCGGATGTGCACCCGGGGGCCGGCGATGTCGGTGAGCTGCGGGGCGACCACCAGGTCGACGCCGGAGCCCTCCAACTGCCAGGCCAGCCGGCGCAGCTCGCCCGGCTCGGCGCTGGCGGAGCCGCAGACCGCGATCGTGTCGCCGCCGACCTCCCGGACCAGGGCGAGGATGTCCCGACCGGCGTACACCGGGACCGGGGTCTGCATGCCCCGCGCGGCGGCGTACCCGTCGGTGATGTAGATGGCCACCGGCACGAGCCCGGCGCTCGGGTTGCGGGTGACCGCCGTGTAGACCTCCAGGCACTCCGGGAGCGTGCCCACCAGCACCATCCGGTGCCCTGCCTGGCCGGCCCGGCGGCGGATCGCGTGCAGCGCGGAACGGGCCAGGATGCGGCCGAACAGGATCAGCAGCAGGGCGCCGAGCAGCGCGAAGCCGACTGTCCACCGGGAAAGCTGCGTCACAGTGGCGAAGGCGAGGAAGGAGACGGTCGCGGCGACCGCCACGCCGCCCCGGATCACCCGCTTGAACTCGTCCGGGCCCAGGCCCAGGTAGCGCCGGTCGTACGCCCGATTGCCCCACAGGAGCACCACCCAGCCGAGCGGCAGCAGGCCGAAGGCGACGGTGTAGAACCAGGTGGGGTTTTCCTTCACGCCGTAGAAGCCGGAGGCGGCCTGGTCGAAGATCTGGATGGCGAGGAAGCTCGCCAGCGCCGCCGCCCCGAAGTCGAGCAGGAGCAGTGCGGCCGTGTAGGGGCGGTGCCAGCGGGAGACGCGTCGGCGGGCCCGGGCCCAGGCCGACCGAGGCACGCCGTTGTGTGACGGCGGTGTCGGCGGCTGGATCTCGAAGCTGTCGACGTGCCGCACGAGTTCGCTCCGGCCTTCGTTGGTTACCGGGCGCTGGAGGCTTGTCGTCACCTCACCCATGTCCTCCCGCATGACACGCGCCACTCACTCGCAGTGAGGGCTCGGGTCGCCCACCGTTCAGTTTCCCACGCGGGGTCCGCACCGGATGTAGACCCGAGGGACTTCTCGCCCAGTGTGCCGCGCGGGATCCGGCCGGCTCCACCTCAGGTGCGAAAGCCGGGGACCGAGCCACTATACCGATGGATGGCGGCCCCGGTAGAGGCGCGGACCGGGAGGATCGGGGCTCGCCCGGCGATTCCACTCCGTAACACCCCCTTGTCGTCACTCACCGTACGAGACGGGACAACCGACGGTCAGCGAGGGGCTTGCCGCCGGTCTGACAGGTGGGGCAGTACTGGAGGCTGGAATCGGCGAACGAGACCTCCCGCACGGTGTCGCCGCAGATCGGACAGGGCAGCCCCGTCCGGGCGTGCACGGTCAGCCCGGACCGCTTCTCGCCCTTCAACTCCGCAGCCTTCTGTCCCACTGAGCGGGACACCGCATCGCCGAGCACCCGGCCGGTCGCCTCGTGCAGGGCGGCGACCTGATCGTCGGTCAGCCGGTCGGACAGCGCGAACGGGGACAGCCGCGCGGCGTGCAGGATCTCGTCGGAGTACGCGTTGCCCACCCCGGCCAGCACCGTCTGGTCGGTCAGCACCCCCTTGACCTGCCCCCGCCGGCTGCGCAGCCGCCCGGCGAAGGTGGCCAGGTCGGCGGCGAGCGCGTCCGGGCCGAGCTTCGCCACCCCGGGCACCGCCGCCGGGTCGGTGACCAGGTACGCGGCCAGCTTCTTCTGGGTGCCCGCCTCGGTCAGGTCGAAGCCGGAGCCGTCGTCGAGCCGGACCCGCAGGGCGATCGGCCCCTTGCCGGGGCGCAACGGCCCGCCGGAGGGAAACGACTCCCGGTAGTGCAGCCAGCCGGCCCGGGCCAGGTGCACCACCAGGTACAGGTCGTCGTCGAAGACCACGGCGAGGAACTTGCCGTACCGCCGGGCGTCGGTCACCGTACGGCCCGACACGGCGGCCGGCGCCGGCTCGTACGTCTTCAGGACGCTGATCGCGGCGACCTCGACCCGGTCGACGCGGCGCCCCACTGCGCGCTCCCGCAGGTAGCCGGCGAGCGCTTCCACCTCGGGAAGTTCAGGCATCAGCCAACGGTAGCCTTCTTCCCCGTGAGAGTCGTGGTGGCGCACAACCGGTACCGGGAGGCTCAGCCCTCCGGCGAGAACACGATCGTCGACGCGGAGATCGCCCAGCTCACGGCTGCCGGGGTCGAGGTGCTGCCGTTCCTGCGCAGCTCCGACGAGATCCCGAGCATGCCGAAGTCGGCCAAGGCGCTGCTGCCGGTCTCCCCGATCTACGCCCCCCGGGCGCAGCAGGAGCTGAGCCGGCTGATCACCGAGCACCGGCCGGACGTGCTGCACCTGCACAACCCTTACCCGCTGCTCTCGCCCTGGGTGGTGCGGACCGCGCACAAGCACGGCGTGCCGGTGGTGCAGACGGTGCACAACTACCGGCAGGTCTGCTCCTCCGGGCTGTACTTCCGGGACGGCATGATCTGCCAGGACTGCCGGGGCCGGACGCTTGGCGTGCCGGCGATCGTGCACCGCTGCTACCGGGGGTCGCGGGCGCAGAGCGCGCTGATGGCCACCACCCTCGCGGTGCACCGGGGCACCTGGAAGTCGGTGGACCGCTTCATCGCGCTCACCTCGGCGGTCGCCGACCACCTGCGCGACTACGGCGTCCCGGCGGACCGGATCGTGGTGAAGCCCAACGGCATCCCCGACCCGGGCACGCCCGCGCCGCTCGGCGACGGCTTCCTCTACATGGCCCGGCTCTCCCCGGAGAAGGGGCTGGGCCTGTTGCTGGACGCCTGGCGGCGGCACCCCGACGGGGCGCTCGGCCCGCTGCGCATCGCCGGCGACGGCGAGCTGCGCCCGCTGGCCGAGGCCGCCGCCGCCGAGCGCGCCGACGTGACGTACCTGGGATCGCTGGACCGCGCCGGGGTCCGCGCCGCGATCGAGGCCAGCGCCGTGATCATCGCCGCCTCCACCTGGCACGACGTGCTGCCCACCGTGATCATCGAGGCGCTGGCCAGCGGCCGGCCGGTGCTCGGCACCGCCCTCGGCGGCATCCCGTACCTGCTCGGCGCGGACGCCCCCCGCGAACCCGCCGGCACCGGCCCGGCCGCCGTCGCCACCGCCGCCCCGGGGGAGGGGCGCGTGGCGCTGCCCGCCGGGGTGCAGGCCGGCGAGGCCGGCTGGGTGGTGGCCCCGGAGCCGGCCGCGATGGCCGCCGCGTTGCAGGTGGCGCGGGCGGGCGCGGCGTCGCTGGCCCCGGCGGCCCGGCTCCGCTACGAGCGCACCTTCCACCCGGACGTGGTCACCAAACGCCTGATCGACGTGTACGCCTCCATGAGCTGACCGCCCCGCCTGCACTTCGTCCAGTCCGCAACAGCCGGCTGCAAGAGACCACCCGCAGGTACTCCGGCGGACGGCACGAGTTGTAGTAGAGTTGTCTCCGAACGCTCTGGGCGCCTTCGGGCCACCAGAGTTATGGTCACAAACTTCGAATGGCGCTCCTCCGATCCGGAGGAGCGCCATTCACTTTTCCTGCCTCGCCTCCCGCATGGCTGCCGTGCCAACCGTAACCAGAGCCTTACGCTGTGTCTGCGCGCGTATTCGGCGCTGGCCCTCGTCTCTGGAGTGGATGCGTGTCTGAGGCGACAGCACAACTGCTGCAACGTCGTTTCTCTCCGGAGCGGCTGGGTGCCTACCAGGCTGCGGTGGGTGGCGATCTTGACCAAGCGGTGACGTTGTACGAGTGGAACGCCACGATCGGCGGTGCTTTCTGGATCACGCTGGGCCATGTCGAGGTGCTGACCCGCAACGCCATGCACCGCCAGCTGACCGACTGGTCCACTCGGACATACGGGGAGCCGCGCTGGTATCTCGATCCGGGCAGCGTCCTGGACGACCGTCGCCACAAGCAGATAGCCACGGCCCGCGAGCAGGCCACCCGCGACGGCCGGCAGGAAACTCCCGGACGGGTAGTCGCCGAACTCTCTTTCGGGTTCTGGCCCTTTTTGCTCACCCGTTCCTACGACCGCTCCCTGTGGCCGCACCTGCGCGATGCCTGGCCGGGCAAGCCCCTGCGTCGGGAGGTGCACGGGCCGCTGGCCGAGCTGCACGAGCTGCGCAACCGGATCGGCCATCATGAGCCGATCTACAACCGGCCACTCAAGGAGTTGCACACCAAAGCACTGGACCTCGCCTGTTGGATTTGCCCCGCCACCGGGGCCTGGATCGCCTCGCGGTGTCAGGTGCTCGCTGTCCTTCAGACCCGGCCCTGGACCGCTCGGGTCTCCCCCGCACCGCCGCAGCGGCGGGGTCAGCGACGCCCGACTAGGCGCTGACAGCTCCTCCTCCTCCGCTGCCACGCTCGAGGCTTTCGTTCCCCGAAGATCCTGCGATCGTTGCGCTGCTTGACGGATCAGAGAGCGCAGGCCCCCGCAGAGGCGTGACGACGGCTGAGGGGCGCTGGCGAATGCCGGCACCAATCCGGCCCCGAAGATCACCGCCACGTAGGTCGCGGACCAGTTGCACCAGGCGTACCAACAATCTGGCCGCTGATCGCCCGCAGCCGGACCGATCGCTCTGCACCGCCCTTTTGTCGTAGGCTCGGCGTGGCAGGGCAGAAAATCCACACCCTGGCCGACGGGCGTGGCCGTTCCCTGGCCGCCCTGATCACTCTTGGTTAGGCAGCCGACACCGCCAACTGATCCCCCTGCTGGAACAGGTCCGCGTGCCCCGCCCCGGCGGCGTGGGCCGGCCACGCAAGAGGCCCGATTCGCTCACCGGTGACAAGGCGTACTCCTCTCGCGCGAATCGGACCGCCCTGCGGAACAAGGGCATCACCACGGTCATCCCCGAGCCCAACGACCAGATCGCCAACCGGAAGCGGAACGGTTCAGGTATGTCAGGTGTGCAGCAAACCGTCTACGAGGGGTAATTGAACACACCTGTTGCCTGCGTGGCAGGCCGCGCTGCGGCCTGCCACGGGCATGATCAGCGCTTGGCCTGAATCTTCATCTCGCCGCGCATCACGTTTCCGATATGGTCGCCGCCGAGCAGTGCGTGCGGCTGGCCGAGATCGATCGCGCTGACCTCATCGAGACGGGATAGCTGAGCGGCGGTGAGGTCTACCGTCAGGGCGGCCAGGTTGTCCTCCAGTTGCGCGGTGGTGCGGGCGCCGATTATCGGGGCGGTCACGTCCGGGTTGTGCAAGAGCCAGGACAGGCCGGCCTGCGCGGGCGTGCAGCCCAGCTCGGCGGCGACCTCCTTCAGGACGTCCACAACGTCGAGGTTGCGGTCGGTGACGGTGCCGAGCGCGGCGAAGTTGAACCCCTTGCGGGTGCCGTCGCCGGAGGCCACTCCGGCCACGTCGGCGCGGCTGTATTTGCCGGCCAGCAGCCCGCCCGCCAGCGGGGAGTAGGGGATCACGGCCAGCCCCATCTCCCGGGCCATCGGGATCAGGTCACGTTCGCCTGTACGCTCGAGAAGGTTGTATTCGAGCTGCAGCGCGACCAGCGGCGACCAGCCGCGTAGGTCAGCGATCGTCTGCATGCGCGAGATCTGCCAGGCGGGGGTGTTGGAGATCGCCACGTGCAGGACCTTGCCCTGCCGGACCAGGTCGTCCAGGCCGCGCAGGATCTCCTCGACCGGCGTGGTGAAGTCCCACACGTGCAGGTAGAGCAGGTCCAGGTAATCCGTGCCCAGCCGCTGCAGGCTTGTGTGCACCGACGCGAGCAGGTTCTTGCGTGAGCCACCCGTGGAGTTCGGGTCGCCGGGCCGGCGCAGCGTCGAGTACTTCGTCGCCAGCACCAGGCTCTCCCGGCGGTCGCGGGCGAACTCGCCCAGCAGGCTTTCCGCGCTGCCGTAACCCACTGCGGTGTCGAGAAAGTTGCCACCGAGGGCGACGTAGCGATCGAACAGCCGACGCGCATCATCCTTCTCAGCGCCCCAGCCCGTCTCGGTGCCGAAGGTCGCCGTGCCCAGCGCCAGCGGGGACACCCGCAGACCGGAACGACCCAGCAGGCGGTAGTGGTCGAGGGTGACCGACATCTTTGTTCTCCTGAACTCGTGCGGTTGTCGGCAGAATTCTGCGACCTCCACCAGCCGGGGATAAGGGAGACAACTTCCTGGGAAAGCCGGTCCTACCCGTGCGCTAGCATCGGGCTCGATGAGCGACACTCTTGAGCCGGCCCGCGAGCTGGGCGCGTTCCTGCGGACCCGGCGCGAACGCCTCAACCCGCGCGACTTCGGGCTTCCGGAGCGTCGGCAGTCCCGCCGGACCCCAGGCCTGCGCCGCGAAGAAGTCGCCGAACTGGCCGGGATCAGCATCGACTACGTCGTACGACTGGAGCAGGGTCGCGGGCTGCACCCCTCCATGAATGTGGTGGAGGCACTGGCCCGGGCACTGCGGCTGGCCCCCGACGAGCGCACCTACTTCCTCGACCTGGCCCGCCACCGCTCCCGCCCGGCCGGCGAGTCCGCCACCGCCACCGCCACCGCCACCGCAGCGCCGCTGGCCCGGCTGGTGGCTGACCTGTCGCCACTGCCCGCGATGCTGATCAACCACCGCTTCGACATCCTCGCCTTCAATCCCGAGATGGCGCGCCTCCAACTCGACTTCGACACCCGGCTCCCGCCCTCCCGGCACAACTCGGCGTGGCTGTGCCTGATGCGCCCGGAGATGCGCGACTACTACCTCGACCGCGACCGCGTCGTCCGCGAAGGCGTCGCCCACGTGCGCGCCGCCTGGGCCGCACACCCACATGACCGGGCGCTCGCCGACCTGATCGCCGAGTTCAGCACCGACGAGGACTTCGCACGGGTATGGGCCGAGGGCGACGTCAAATCGAACGGCCGCGGCAGCAAGACCGTGCGGCATCCCGAGGTCGGCACGTTCTCGGTGTACTTCGAGACGCTCGCACCGCTCGGCGACCAGGACCAGCGTCTGGTGATCTGCCGCCCCGCAGACGACGCGAGCCGGGCGGCGCTGGACCGGCTGTCCGCGACCCCGGCCGCTTAGGTTCTGTCCTGCAGATCTCGTCCATCGGGGGGACGGCGCGCGGACCGAGGTCGCCAGATCCTGGATTCACGACGGCTCGGGCATTTATGGCGTCCCTCGGGTGCGCGCCGAACTCGGCGCGCGGGGGCGGCGGCACTCCGGCAAGCGGATCGCCCGGCTGATGCGCACGGCGGGGTCGTGCGGTCGGACACGGACCCACGGGCAGCTCCTCGCCCGGCATCGGGCCGAGACCAACCGTCGCGCGCCGAGAATGGCTCCCTGCGCTGATTACGCTCCACGCATGTTCCGTGCGGCTCGGCCTGGCGATTTTGCCCAGATAATGCGCCTCTACCGGCAACTTCAGCCCGACGACCCGGTGCTTGAGGACGGGTCCGACGCGGCAGTCTTCCGGCAGATCCTCGGCTCTCCGGGGCTGCATCTCTTCGTACTCGAACTGGAAGGGGTCGTCGTCGCCACGACGTACCTCAACGTGATCCCCAACATCAGCCGATCGGCATCGCCCTACGCCGTGATCGAGAACGTCGTCGTCGACGCCTCGCGGCGCGGCACGGGCCTGGGTAAGCAGATCATGGCCGGCACGCTCCAAGCCGCCTGGGACGCGGGCTGCTACAAGGCGATGCTGATGACGGGCTCGCGCACGGCCGCGACGCACGCCTTCTACCGGGCCTGCGGGTTCTCGCCCGACGTCAAGACGGCCTACCTGGCTCGACCATCGCCGTCGTGACCGGTGGGCACCGCTGATGTCGTATCCGACTCAGCTCCATAGGTGTCGGAAGGCGACACCTCCCCCCGGGCGGGCTCCCTCAGCAGGAACCGCAAACTCCCTGATCAAAGCCCTCCCGCTCGACTGCTGACCGATCGGGGTGACAGCCCGTGCCGATCGGGGCGACAGCCCGCGCCGGGCGGGACGGGAGGGCCGGGGCGGGGTCAGCGCAGGGAGGCGCGGGCCGAGAAGGCGATGCTGGCCAGCAGGAAGCCGCCGTTGACGATCGTGAACGCCACGATCACCCAGAACACCAGGGCCGGAGCGAACGCCAGCACCAGACCCGCCACGAAGATCACCGCGCCGTAGTCGCGGACCAGCTTCACCAGCCGCACCGGCAGCGAGGTCGAGGTGACCATGCTGGCCGCGTTCGGGCCGGCCTGCATCACCGACGTCACCAGGTTGACCATCCAGGTGCCGGCGAAGAGCGCGACCAGCCAGCTCGGCGTCTCCGGGTGCTGCGCCACGGCGGTGGCGGACAGGGCGGCCACCAGGGCGATCTGGGCGGCCACGTCGCAGAGCACGTCCACCCGGGCACCGGCCGCGCTGCCCTGCCCCGTCACCCGGGCGAGCTGCCCGTCGGCGCAGTCCAGGGCGTACGCGACCTGCCAGCCGACCAGCGCGACCAACCCGACCGCCCAGGCCGGGACGTCCCCGGCGGCGACCCGCCGGGCGAGGGCCACCACGGTCACCGAGGCGGCCAGGCCGAGCACCAGGTTGGCGATGGTCAGCGCGGTGGGGCGCAGCCCGAGCCGCTGGGCGACCAGCGCGAACACCGCGCCCAGCCACTGGCTGACCGACTCGCTGAACAGGCCGCCGCCCCGGTTGACCCGGTGGAAGTCGGCTACGGAGGGGCGGGACGGCTCAGCCAAGGTCGCGGAGTGCACCGGCGTAGTCTGCCAGCCGCTCCCGCGTCTCGGAAGGCGACATCGCCAGGTGCTCCAGGATGGTGTACCGGTCCGGCCGGGTGGCCGGGGCGAACTGCACCGCCTCGACGAACTGGTCGTCGCTGAGCCCCACGTCAGCGGGGAGCCGGGGCAGGCCGTGCCGGGACAGGCAGGCCGACATCTCCCGGAACCGGCGCAGGTCTCCCCGCAGCCAGGTGCAGAAGAGCGCGCCCAGCCCGGCCAGCTCGCCGTGCGAGGCGGTGCCCGGGAAGAGCGCGTCCACGGCGTGCATGATCTCGTGGCAGCCGCCGCTGGCCGGCCGGCTGGTGCCGCAGACCGCCATCGCCAGGCCGCTGGAGATCAGCGCCTCGGCCAGCACCGTGACGAACGCGTCGTCGGCCATGTCGCCGGGGTGGTTGAGGACGGCCTCGGCACCCATCCGGGCCAGCGAGGCGGCCAGCCCGTCGACCGGCTCCCCCCGGACCTGGCGAGCCAGCTCCCAGTCGGCCAGCGCGCTGATGTTGCTCACCACGTCGCCGATGCCCGCCCGGTTGTGCCGCTCCGGGCCGGCCTCCACGAAGTCCAGGTCGACGATGACCGCGATCGGGATGTGCACCCCGTAGGAGCCCTTGATCCCCTCGCTGACGAGACTGGCCACCGGGGAGGCGATGCCGTCGTTGGCCAGGCTCGTCGCCATGGTCACCATGGGCAGCCCGCGCCGGGTGGCCGCGTACTTCGCCACGTCGATGGTCTTGCCGCCGCCGATGCCGACCACGGCGTCGTACGAGCGGGCGCGCAGCTTCGCCCCGAGGTCGTCGGCGGCCTCCAGGGTGCCACCGGCGACGGTGAACACGTCCGCGGAACGCAGCGACGGCCGGATCAGCTCGGCGATCTGCGCGCCCTGGCCCGGGCCGACCACCACCGCCACGTCGCCGCCGGAGGAGATCCGGCCGTCGGCCAGGATCGCGGCCAGGTCAGCCACCGCGCCCCGCCGCACGTCGATGTGCAGCGGGGTCAGGACCGTACGGGCTAGTAGCGGCACGCGATCTCCCGCGCCCGGGCCAGGTCGGCGTGGTTGTCGACCTCGACCCAGGAGACGTCGCCGATCGGCGCCGCCCGCACCTCCCCGCCCCGGTCGGCGAACTCCTGGTAGCCGTCCTCGTAGTAGAGGTTCGGGTCCCGCCGCCAGGTCGTCTCCAGGGCGTCGGCGAGCGCGTCGGCCACCTGCGGCTCGATCAGCGTCGCGCCGATGTACTCCCCGTACGCCTCGCCCGGGTCCATCAGCTTGGTGATCCGGGTGAGCTGGCCGGCGGCGTCGAAGGTGGTCTTCATCTCCTCCTCGGCCAGCGCCTTGATGGTGTCCACCGCGAGCAGGATGCCCGGGCCGCGCTCGGCCAGCAGGGTCTTCTCCACGCTCACCGGGTGCACGGTGTCGCCGTTGACCAGCAGGACGCCCCGGGCGAAGTGCTCCCGGGCCAGCCAGAGCGAGTACGCGTTGTTCCACTCCTCGGCCTTGTCGTTGTGCACGAGGGCGATCGTGACGCCGTGGCGCTTCTCCAGCTCCGCCTGGCGGGAGACGACCGCGTCCGCGGCGTACCCGACGACGATCACCACCTCGGTTAGCCCGACCTCGGCGAGGTTGCGCAGCGCGATGTCCAGGATGGTGGTCTCACCGTCCACCGGCACCAGCGCCTTGGGCAGGGTGTCGGTGTACGGGCGCAGTCGACGCCCCGCACCGGCGGCGAGCACCATACCGATCATGCGACGTTCTCCCTCGTACGACTCCGGGTCACCGGTGGAGGATAGCGCCGGGACGGAACACGCCCGCCGTCAACCGGGGTTCACCCCGGCAGCGCGGCCAGGTCGGCGAGCACGGCCAGCCGCTCGTCGGCGGTCAGCACCGCGTACGGGCCCGCCGCCCGCCGGTCCGTCTCCTGCTCGATGGCCAGCCGTTCCGGGCCGGCCGGCAGCTCGGTGATGCTGAGCGCGGTGTGCCCGGCCGCCGTCCACGCGGCCTCGTGCGCGTCGGCCCGGTGGTAGCGCAGCGTGCCGAGCCGGTTGAGCAGCAGCACCCCCGGCGAGGCGCTGTCCGGCTCGTGCGGGGGCGCCATCACGGCGAACGCGTCGCCGGCCGAGCCCGGCTCCTCCTCAGCGGCGACCATCGCGTACGTGAGCAGCCGGCCGAGCGCCTCGACCAGCCGGAGCACCCGGTCGTCGTGCCCGGCCCACAGCTCCTCGGTCACCTCGGCGTGCACCTGGTAGATCTCGGTGAGGAAGGCCTGCCCGCGTTCCGTCGCGGAGAAGCAGCCGTCGGGGCGGCGGTGCAGCATGCCGTAGGCGACCTGCTTGTCCAGCGCCCGCTGGCAGGACCCCGGGTCCCGGTACCGGGTCACCGCGGCGAAGCCCGCCGGGTCGACGGTCCCGCCCGGCGCGGCCAGCCGGGTGCGGAACTCGATCAGGAAGCCGGTGGCCGCCGGCCCGCCGTACCGCTGGCTCAGCTCCGCGCCGCCCCCGTCGCGGCCGGCGAGGATGCCGGCGACGAAGACCCGGTCCACCGGCGGGGCGACCAGCCCCGCGAACCGGTGCGGCGCGAGCTCGACGTCGTCGCTCACAGACCGATCGAGCGCAGCGCCGCGAAGGCGTCCTCGGCGATCCGCCGGATCAGCCCGTCGTCGACGTCGCGGTGCTCGTCCAGCAGGGCGACATCCCGCTCGGCCAGCCAGCGGAACTCGGTGTGCTTGCCCTCCTCCAGCCGGGGCCGGCTGAGGTCGCCGTCGACCCGGACGAGGAAGTCGATCTCGATCCGGTCCAGCCCGTCGGCGCCGGTCCAGCGGTACTCGCCGACCGGGCCGAGGACGTGCGACACGGTCCAGCCGGTCTCCTCGGTGACCTCCCGGCGCAGCGCGTCCTCGACCCCCTCACCCGGCTCCAGGTGGCCGCCGACGATGTCCCAGGTGCCGGGGAACAGGACCCGCTGCGGGGACCGGCGCTGGATGAAGAGGCGGCTGTCGTCGTCGACGATAAGCGCGCCGGCGCAGCGGAGAGGCTCTGTGGGCACGTCACGACAGTAGCGAGCCGGGGCCGGTACGGCGATGCCCCCGTACCGCCCGACGACCGCCGGTGGGTTCCACGGGCGGCGGGACGCCGACGGCCCGGCCCCCGCGAGGGGACCGGGCCGTCGGTGGAGGCCGGTCGGGCGGGGTCGTCCCCCGCCGTGGGACGACGGTTACGGGCCGGTGAAGACCGCCCGGGCCCGCCAGTCGACCCCGCCGACGGCGGGGCCGCTGCGCACGGTCCAGGCACCCGAGGGCGCCCCGTTGACCCAGCTCGCCGACGACAGGTTGCCGGTGGTGCGGCTGATCAGGTAGATCCGGGACCCCGCGACGAAGACGCTGCCGGAGTCGGCGAAGCCGGTCGCGCCGGCCACGGTGAACTTGTCCGCCCCGACGGTGCCGCTGTCCGGGTTGAACCAGCGCCAGAAGAGGCCGGCCTGCCCGCTGAGCGTGTAGTAGAGCCGCCCGTTGGTGTAGAACATGCCGGTCACGTTCGCGATTTCCGGGTAGAAGCTCACGGTGGCGCCCCGGAACGTCTGGCCCTCCGGCCCGCCGCCGGTCACCACCGTGTCCCACAGCGGGTCGTGGTACGGGTCGACCAGCTTGGGGGTGCCGAACGTGGTGCCGTTGAACGTGCGCCGCCACAGCGCGCCGTTGATCCCGTAGAACAGGGTGCCGCCGACCCAGAACGCGCCCTTGGCCGTCGACCAGGTGGTGCCGTCGGGGTTGGCGACCGAGGCGGCCGCGCCCACGGCGCCCGTCCCGTCGTACGACCGGCGCTGCACCGTGTTCGCCGTGCCGCTGCCGACCCCGGCCTGGTAGACGTTGCCCGGCAGGGCGGCGGTGGCGGTGGAGTGCGGGGCGGCGCCGCCGGCCAGCGGGAAGAACGAAATGCGCTCCCGGCGGTACTTGCGGTTGCCGATCCAGGGCTGGTCGGAGCCGAGCCAGAGTCCCTGCGGGGTGACCAGCAGTTCCGCCACGCCGTACCCGCGCGGGTTCCGGCCCGGGTTCCAGGACAACGGCAGGCCGTTGAGCGGGTCGAGCGCGGCGATGCTGGGCCGGGCGACCGCGCCCGGGAAGGCCGAGTCGGTGGCCGAGGTGTTGTTCAACCAGCGGAAGTGGCCGCCGACGTAGACCGCCTTCTCGGTGATGCCCACCGAGAGCAGGGTGTCCCCGCCGCTGTAGTTGACCCAGGTCGGCTGGACGGCGGTGCCGGTGGACGAGGTCTCCCAGCGGGTCGCGGCGTCGCAGAGCGTCCCGGCGGACGGCCCGCCCGTGGTGGCGATGACGAAGTAGCTGCCGTCCGGCGAGAAGCTCACGTCCCGCACGTACGAGTCGAACTTCTTCCAGGCGCAGCGCGGCTCGTAGCGGTTGGTGTTCCAGGACGAGACGGTCGCCGCGGTGCTGCCGAGGGCGAGCCGGACCACCTGGTCGTGCAGGGCGCCGTTGGCCTTCTTGAAGTTGCCGATCACCACGAGCTGGGTGCCGTCCGGCGAGACGGCCAGCTTCTCGGCGCCGACGCCGGCCGTCGCGCCGCTGACCCCGTCGTAGTTGTGGTGCTCGGTCAGCTTGGCGGTGAGGTAGCCGTCGACCGCGCCGGTGGTGGCGTTGACCGAGACCAGGCCGCCACGCGCCTGGCTGGCGACGGTGGTGAAGGTGCCGCCCACCAGCAGCCGGGTGCCGACCCGGGCCACGTCGTTGACCAGGCCGTTGAAGGCCAGGTTGGGGAAGCTGGTGACCAGGCTGCCGTTGGAGAGGTTGACCAGGGCGAGCTTGCGGCGGGCGGTGCTGTTGACGTTGTTGAACTGGCCGGCGAGGTAGACGGTGCCGGCGGTGGGGCCGGCGAGCACGTCGTAGACCTCGCCGTCGACCGCCGGCGCGAACGTGGTGTCCACCTTGCCGGTGGCCTTGTCGAAGGCCAGCACGTACTTGCGGGCGACGGTCACGTCGGAGTCGCGGTTCTGCACCCCGGTGAACGAGCCGCCGACGATCACCTTGCTGCCGGCGTCGTGGATGGCGAAGACCGTGCCGTCGATGATGTCGGGGGTGAGGGTGGACGGGATCGCTCCGACCACGGTGGTGTGGTCGGGCGCGGCGGGTGCCGGGCCGGCGACGAGCACGCCGGTGGCGGTGAGTGTGGCGGTCAGGGCCGCGAGCGGTCGGCGGGTGAGTGCCGGAAAACGGGTCACGGGCAACTCCGGAGGAACGGCGGAGAACTGATCTGGGAATGCCTCCGTGACCGGGCGGACCCGGTCGGTCACTGCCGGTCGGGGAGGCGACGACCGGTGACGACAAGTCTGAGGACACGATGGCGCATCGGACGCGCGGCGTCTACCCCGGGGTGTCCGATGTGCCCGTCGTCATTGTCGTATTTCCGGCCCGATCGGCCCGCCCGGGCGAGCCGGACGGCGTCACTCGGTACGTGGGCCGTGCACCGGGACCGGCGGGGGTGGTGCGGCGAACCACGGGTCGGCGGTCAGCTCCCGGTACGCGGCCAGCCCCTCCGGGTCATCGTTGAACGTGCTGTCGTACACGGGCTTCGTGGTCTGCTTCGCGGCGAAGTAGACCACCGCCTTGATCTGCGGGTGCTGCTTGACGTAGTCGCGGGCCTCGCTCAGCCAGGCGGCGCGCTGGCCGGGCCCGCCCGGGTACGTCACCCCGAACTCGCCGATCACCACCGGCCGGGGGTGCTTGGCGGCGAACGCCATGAAGGTGTCCATCTGCTCGGCGAAGCCGTCGAACTCCTTGCCCGGGTACACGTCGGTGCAGAGCCAGTCGACCTGGTCGTCGCCCGGGTAGTACGCGGCGGCGTTGCGCTTCTCGTCGACGAAACCCTGCACGTGCGGGCACCAGACGAAGCCGGCGTTGGTGGCCCCCACCTCGGTGAAGATGCCCCGGATCCGCTTCCAGGCGGCGACGTAGTCCTCCGGGGAGTGCACGCTCTGGGTCAGGTTGGGGCGGTCCATCTCCCACCGCCAGCGCAGCAGCAGCGGCACCCCGAACTGCTTGATCTTCTCGGCCCGTTGCCGGATCAGCTGGTCGTACACCCCGTCCCGGATGGACCGGGTGTCGGCACCGGACCAGGAAATCATCTGGAGCTTCCCGGCCGCCTGGAACGCGTGCTCGGTGGGGCCGGGGAAGTCGTCCTCCCAGTCGTGGAACATGTGCGCCAGGACGACCTTGCCGCGGGTCTGGTCCGCGAACGCGGTCAGCGCCTCGACCCGACCCTCCGGGGTCTGCCAGTCCGGCTTCACCCAGGCGCCCAGCCAGACGCCCTCCCCGGGCAGTTCGGGGCCGCGCCCGGTGGTGCTCAGGCCGTCCGCCGCGCGGGGGCTCGCGGCCGGCGCGGTGCCGGTCGGTGTGGCCGGTGGCGGCACGAATTCCGGAGCCGGCTCGGAGCACGCCGACACGGCCAGCGCCGATCCGAGCAGGAGCACCGCCGCCGTCTGGAACCGCTTCATCGTTGCCGTACCTTCCCCGTGCTGAGGCCACCGGCGTGCCGATGGCGGACGTTCAGTGGACAGGCCCGTGGTAGGGACCTCAGCGCCGCCGACCCCGGCGCAGCGCCCGCAGCGCGTCGAGTTGGAGCACCCGACGCAGCCGCCACACCCCGGCGGCGTACCCGGCGGCACCGAGCACCGCCAGCACGGCCAGCGTGACCGGCCCGACGTCGGCCACCGTGCGGGCCAGCAGCGCCGGCACGCCGAAGCAGGCCACCGCCAGCCCGGCGGCGACGAGCGTGCCCCGGCCGAACGGGTGCAGCCGGTACGCGTAATGCAGCTGGGCCAGCGGCACCAGGTTGGTGATCAGGATGGACGCCGACCAGGCGACCGCCGCCCCCATGATGCCGAAGCGCGGGATGAGCAGCACGTTGAGCACCACGTTGACGACCGTGCCGGCCAGCGCGTTGTAGAACGTCCAGGACGTCCGGCCGGCCATGTTGAGCACCGTGTCGACCATGCCGCAGCCGGTGGCCACCAGCATGCTCAGCGCCAGGAACACGGTCACCCGCTGGCCGGCGGCGTACCCGTCGCCGAACAGGTGCAGCATCGGCTCGGCGAAGACCGCGAAGAGCAGGTACGCCGGCCAGGCCAGCAGCACCAGCCACCCCGTGGCGGCCTGGTAGAGCCGGCCGGCGGCGGCCCGGTCGTCGCGTACCAGGTGCTCTGCCAGCCGGTGCTGCACGGCGGTGGACAGGGCCTGCCCGGAGAGCTGCCCGAGGGCGAGGAACCGGGTGGCCGCCGTGTAGAGCGCCGCCTCGGGCAGCCCGCGCAGCGCGCCGAGCAGCACGATGTCGAGCCGCTGCACCGCCATCTGGGCCAGCCCGCTCAGGGCCCGGGGGCCGCTGTAGCGCCAGTACGGCCAGAACTCCTCGCGCAGCGACACCGGTGGGGCCTGCGCGCCCCGCTCGGCCCGCCGGACCAGCCGGGCCAGCCACCCGGTGCCGAGCAGCGCCGCGGGCAGGTAGGGCAGCGCCCAGGCCAGCGGCAGGGCGGTGGTGGCGGAGAGACCGAACAGGGCGACCAGGCCCACCCCGGCCAGTTGCAGCCCGGTCCGACCGAGCCGCTCGACCAGCAGCAGGGGGCGCATCTTGCCGAACCCCCGGCAGGCGGCCAGCGCGAAGTCGCAGAGCGCGGCCACCGGCACGAAGACCAGCAGCACCCGCAGCGCCCGCACCGCCCCGGGCACCGGCTCGTCGAAGGTCAGCGCCACGACCTGCGGGGCGGCCCACCAGCCGGCCAGCGCGATCAGCGTGCCGAACAGCACCACCGGCAGCAGCCCGACCAGCACCGACGCGCGGATGCGCTCCGGCTGGCCGAGGGTGCGGTAGCGGCTGAGGAAGTAGACCGAGCCGACGCCGGTGCCCAGCCGGGCCGCCGCGTACGCGATCATGAAGGCGCTGGTGGCGGCGAAGAAGAGGCCCGCGTCGGCCATGGACCAGGCCCGGGTGACGACGATGTTCAGGCCGAACCCGGCGACCGCCGCGACCGCCACCCCGAGCAGGTTCGCCACCCCGTGCCGGGCCGCCCCGCCCAGCTCGCCGCCCGGGGACCGGGCCGGCGCTACCGTCGCCACGACGGCACGCGTCCCCACCAGGCGCTCAACCGCTCGTCGTACGGGGCGAAGTGCTCCTCCAGCCGGGCCCGCAGCGCCGGGTCCAGGGGCGAGCGGGACCGGGCGTTGTGCTTGCCGAACGAGATCCCGGACTCGTGGGGCAGGCCGAGGAAGTCGCAGACCGCGTCGAACGCCGGCCGGGGGTCGGCGAAGAAGTCGTCCGCGTCGACCACGTGCAGCCGATCCCGACCGAAGATCGACTCCAGTCGTTCGAGCTGCTCGACGTAGCGTCCCCGGGTCAGGTAGGCGTTGTGCTGGTAGTGGTGGCTGTGCGCGGTCGGGTCGGCGAGCAGCCGCTCCCGCTCCCCGGCGATCCGCTCCTCCTCCAGCTCCAGGGCGCGCTCGAAGCCCTCCGGCTCGAAGCCCCGGGCCGCCTCGTGCGAGTGCGCCGAGTACGCCCGCTCCACCGGGTCGCGCAGCAGCACCAGCAGCCGCACGTCCGGCAGGTCCCTCGCGATCCGCTCACCGGCCAGCGGGTGGAACATGTAGTACGGGCTCGACTCGCCGGTCACCCCGCGCACCCCGGCCTGCTCCCGGACCGCCTCCGCCCGGCGCACCGTCGGGAAGTGCCCCAGATACCAGTCCATCCCCCGGTCGTAGCCGGTGTCGAAGTAGTGCACGCCCTTGTGGTAGTTCGCCGGCAGCACCGCCGGGTGCTGCGAGAGGGTCTTGAACAGCGACGTCGTGCCGCACCTCTGGGCGCCCACGATGAGGAAGTCGGGGGTGAGCCGCGACCCGGCGGTCCACCGGCCGTACGTCCGGCTTACCGACCGCACCGCGCGCCGCGCCTGTGCCTTTACCAGCGTCACTTCGCCACTCCTCCCGCGCCCGGCCGACCGGCCAGGTGATCCTCCACCGCTGGCAACAGCCAGGCGGCCACGTGTCCCAGCCGGGCGCCCGCCTCGGCCTGCCGGTCGCGCAGGTACCGCGCGGCCAGCTCGACCAGGTAGAGCACCGCCACCAGATCGGCCACCCCGGTCGGCTGCCCGAACCCCGCCAGCGCCCCGGCCGCGTCGGCGATCAGCTGCCCGGCCGCCGCACGCGGCTCCACGCCGGCCCGGGTGATCGCAGTCTGCACCCGACGGTGCAGGGCGTCGAAGCCGACCGGCACGTCGTCGGCGAACCGCTCCCAGTCCCAGACCAGCACCCGGCCGTCGGCCAGGGCGGCGCTGTTGCCGCCGTTCCAGTCGCCGTGCCAGGCGCCGAGATCGAGCACCGGGTCGGCGCGGCGGACCTCGGCCAGCACGGCGCGCAGCCGGGCCGCCTCCGGCCGGTCGCCGAGCGCCGCCAGCTCGCCAGCGAGTCGCCGGGCATGGGCGCTCTCGGCGTACGGCCGGCGGTCGACGCCGACGCAGCGGCTCACCGCGACCATGGCGGCCCGCTCCGCCTCGGCGGCCCGAGCGGGGGCGGCCCGAGGCAGGCCCACCGGCAGGGCGCTCTGCACCAGCAGGGCGTGCCCGCCCCAGGTGCCGTGGTGCAGCACCTCGGCCGCTGCGATTCCGGGCAGGTCGAGCGTCGCCAGCCGGCCCAGCACCGCCGCCTCGGCGTCGACCAGGGCCCGGGTGAGCGGGTCGACGCCGAGCTTGGCGTACCCGATGGGGTCGCCGACGGCGTCGAGGAGCTGGACCACCGGCTTGCGGTTGGCCCGGGCCGGACCGATGTGGATGCTCAGCAGCGCCGGCCGGCCCAGCACGGCGGCGAGGTGCGCGTCGAGCGCGTCGGCGGCGGCGTCGACCACCAGCCGGTCCCGGAACGCGAGCCGGCCCAGCCCGGTGCGGAACGCCGCCGCCAGCACCGCGCGGCGCAGCCGGGCCTTTGCCCCCTGCGCCTCGGTGGAGTGCCGGACCGCGCCCGCCGCCGCCCGCCGGGAGCCGGCCGGGATCAGCAGCCGGGGTCGCGCGGCCGACGGGACCACCGCGAAACCGGCCCGGCCGCCGCGCCGCAGCGCCGGTCGGGCCGGCGCCGGCCAAACCACGCCGGCCAGCTCGGGCAGGTACGCGCCGCGCGCGTCCGCGCCCGGGGGTGGGGTGAGCATCAGTGGGACCGCCGTTCCGGCCACGCGCGCGGGCCCGTTGTCTCCAGTGCGGCGAGCCGGGCCTCGCGGCGCAGTTCGCGCAGGTGCACGTCGTTGCGGGCGAGCAGCGCCACGCTGATCAGCCCGTACGCCAGGGTGGTGTTGAGCGAGCCGTAGAGGAACTGGAAGAACAGCATCAGGATCAGCACCAGGCTGCCGGCGATGCCGATCGGGGTGTGGTCGTGCCGGAACCGCCACAGGCACCAGAGGAAGAACGCGCTGTAGCAGAACGCGCCCACCCACCCCTGGCCGGTCAGCAGGTTCCACAGCTGGCCGTTGCTGCCCAGCTCCCGGTTGCCGCACTGCTTGCAGTCGGCCGACTTGCCGATCGCGATGGACCGGTTGCTGCCGATCAGCGCCCGGTTGCCGCCGTAGCCGAGCACCGGTGAGTGGTTCGCCGCCTCCACCGCCCCGTTGGACAGGGTGGACCGGATGTCGTCGCTGTGCCCGTTGGCCATCCGCTCGTTGAGCAGGGCGCCCAACGGCGAGGCGAGCACCGCCACCCCGACCAGGCCGGTGGCCAGCGCCAACCCGACCAGGACGACGATCCGGCCGCGCAGCGCCATCCGCACCGCCACGTACACCGCGCCGATCACCAGGCCGATCCACAGCCCCCGGTTGAGCGAGTAGACGATCGGGAAGATGGCGGCGGACACCACCAGGTACCCGGTGAGCCTGCGCGGCCCCCGACCGAGGACCACCCAGCCGACGATGAACCAGATCAGCAGGATGGCCATGTTCTCGCCCCAGGTGTTGGTGTACTCGAAGGGGGCGGCCGGGCGGGGCGAACTGGCTTCCCCGGCGAGCACCTCCTGCACCTGGGCGACCTCGACGTGCATCAACCGGTTGACGAACGGTTCCTTGGCGATGGCGGCGGGGAGGATGTAGTTCAGCGGCGCGACGAACTTGAGCTGGGGAAACAGCGCGCCGACGTACCCGCCGACGACGGTGATCACGGCCATGAAGCCGAACAGCTTCACCAGCCGCTTGCGGGGCAGCTCGCGCTCGCTGAGGTTGAGCACGTACAGCATCGTCACGGTCAGCGCGGTGTAGTTCATCACCCGGATGCCCCAGCCGATGTACCGGCCGGACCCGTTCGGTGTGAGCGTGTTGGGGGCGGTGATGTCGAGCATCAACCCGGACAGCACCACCCAGGCCAGCAGGATCAGCCAGAGGCCGAAGCCCGGCGGCACCCGCACGGCGCCGCGCCGGTAGAGCTGGAAGCCCATCGGGACGGCCAGGATGGCGAAGATGAACGAGGGCAGGCCGAGCGCCCACCACAGCGGGTACAGCACGAAGAGCGCGGTCACCGGCCAGGCGACGGGCAGCCGCAGCGACCAGCGGCGGGCCCCGCCGACCGGCGGGCTCTGCGGCGGGTCGGCCGGACGGCGACCGGCCCGCGCCGGCTCCGGCCCGGGGTTGGGCCGGAGCGGGGCGGCCGTGGTCATGTCACGCTGACCTTGGCGGTCTTCGGGGCGTAGATCACCCAGGCCGGTCCGGGCTGCGGGCGGATCTGGTAGCCGGCCGCGTCGGTGACGTTGCAGACCAGCTTCTGCCCGGGCTTGCTCCACTGCGCCTTCGCGCTGGACGGCCCGGACACCACCACCGCGGCCCCGGACCCGTACACGTTCGCCCCGGGCAGGGAACGGGGGCTGGGCTTGCGGACGTCGATGGTGCGGTACTCCATCGTCAGCACGACCACCGAGGCGACGCTCACCGTGGCCTTGCCGACCCGGCCGCGCCACGACGAGCTGGCCGCGTCGTACGTCCAGGTCTGGCCGGGGTGGCCGGGCGCGGTGACGGTCAGCCTGCCGGCCGGGGTGACGCCCTGGCTGGCCAGCGGAGTCCCCGGGGTGGCGTGGTCGAAGACACGGGTCGGCGCGGGGCCGCCCTTCGGGGCCGCCTGCCGCAGCGCGGCGACGGACGCCTGGCCGGACGGGAACGCGGCCGAGCGCTGTGCCGGGGTCACCCCCGGCAGGTCCGCCGCCTCGAACTGGCGGAGGAACCCGGTGGGCCCGCCGGCGTAGCCGACGAACGGGCGCAGCACACCGACCGTGCGGATGTCCACCGGCCGGATCTCGGCGACCGGTCCCACCCGGGCGGCGTCCCGGGACTGGTAGACCGCAGTCAGGTGCAAGCTCTCCGATTCGGCGAACTCCTGGTAGACCAGGTCGGCCTCGGCCAGCCCGGTCGGGCTGGTGCCGGCGGTCACCCGCAGCGGCACCACCACGGCCTGGCGGGCGGCCGTCGCCGCCGCGACCGGCTTTCCGGACAGCGGCGCGGCCGGCAGGCTCGGGGTGAGGCTGGGCCGGGGTGCCGGGGAACCCGGGTCCACCACGTTCGTCGCGCCGGGCGCCTGCTCCTCGGCGCAGCCGGCGCCGAGCGTGGCGACGAGCACGGCCGCGAGCGTCGTGCCCAGCGCCCGCCGGCGGTTCACTCCCGCTCCTCGACCGGGTCGAGGGCCATCGAGTACCGGCTGGGGTCGGGGCCGTCGGTGTCCCGGGCGGAGCGGTAGACGGTGGACTTGCCGGTGGGCTTCTGCTGGGCCGCCGGCTTCGGCGGCCCGGGCGGCGGGACCGGCCCCGACTTGCCCATGCCGGGCGGGACCGGGGACGGCCTGGCGGCGGTGTCCCGGGCGCCCGCGCCGGCTCGGGGCAGGATCATCGTGGACTCGAAGTTCGGCGTGCCCGGCTGGGGCCGCCCGCCGGGCGCCGGCCGCGGGCGGGGCGACGGCGGGCCCCCCCGGCGGGCCTGCGGGGTGGGCGGGGCCGGCCGGACCGTCGGGCCCCGGTCGGTCAGCCGGGGGGTCAGCACCGCGCCGAGGACCGGCGCGTCGACCTGCTCGAACTGCCGCATCGCGGCGGTGATCTCGCTGCTGCGGGTCTGCCCGCCCTCGACCACCAGGATCACGCCGTCCACGTGCCGGGCCAGCGCCTGCGCCTCGACCGCCGCCGTCGGCTGGGCCGTCTCGATCAGCACGTGGTCGAAGCGGGCGGCCAGCTCGGCGAGGATCTCCAGCATGGTGGCGACGGGCAGCTCCACCTCGGTGTCGAGTTTGCCCGGGAGCAGCACCCGGAGCTGGTTCAGGCCGGGGGCCGGGGTCAGCGCGATGAGCGCCGAGACGTCGTGGCGCAGCACGTCGGCGAGGGTGTGCCGGGGCCGGACCCCGTCGAGCATCCCGGCCAGCGGGGAGTCCGGCTTGGTGGTGACCACCGCCACCTGTGCCCCGGTGCGGGCGTACGCCGCGGCGAGGTTGCCGGCGACGAAGCCGGCGGCCGGGCCGGGGGAGGTGTCGGTGAGCAGCAGCAGACGGCCCCGCCCGGGCCGCGATTCGGGCAGGGTGGACTGCAACACGTTGCGCAGCCGGCCGAGCTCCCGGGAGACCTCGTGGGCCGCCGGCAGGACGGTCAGCCCGGTCGGCCGGGGCGGCAGCTCCAACAGCATCGGCAGGCCGAGCCGTTCGGCCACGTCCCGGCCGCGCCGGACCCGGGTGTCCAGCCGGTCCAGCACCAGGGCGACCACGATGCCGAAGAGCAGCCCGGCGCCGAGGCCGCTGGCCAGGTTGAGGGTGGTGTTCGGGGAGCTGGGCTTCCGGGGCAGCGCGGCGTCGGAGATGATCTCGCCGGGGTCGAGCGCGATGCTCAGCAGCGGGCTCAGCCGGCTGTTGAGGCTGGCGAGCTGGTTGGTCAGCACGTTCCGGTCGGCCTCGGCGCGGGCCCGCTCGACCGAGTTGGACGGGGTCCCGGCGATCTTCCCGGCGACTGCGGCGAGCTGCTTGTTGGTCTCGGTGATCTGCTGCTTGAGCGCGGTTGTCTCGTTCTCCAACGACCGGGTGGCGGTGGCCAGCCGCAGGTCCAGGTACGCCTGGGCGAAGGAGTGTGACCCGGCCTGCGCCGCCTCGGGGCTCTGCGCCTCGTAAACGATCTGGAGCACCTGGCTGTTGGGCGGCACGGTTACCGAGAGTGAATGGACCAGGTCCTCCGGCGGAATGGCCGTCTTCAGCAGTGCCTGAGCCCGTTCGGCCACCACCAGGGAGCGGACCACCTGTGCCTCGGTGTCCAGGTTGACCTTGGCGGCCTGGTTGGCGTCCTGGCCGACCTGGCGGACCAGCAGCGACGTCGTCGAGACGTACGTGCGGGTCTGCACCTGGCTGACCAGCATGCCGGCACCCGCGCCCAGCAGCGCGGCCACCACGAGGATCCACCACCGGCGGCGCAGCCACTCGAGGTAGGTCATCAGTGTGGGACCGTCTGAATCGCGCAGATCGGTGTGGTGAGGCGAGGGCATCGGGCTGTGTCGCTTCCTGTGGACCGGGACCGGCCAGTCGGCCGCAGCGGGCGGCACCATGGCGGAACCCTGAGTCTCCCCGATCCGGGCGGTGAGGGGAAGCCGACGAAGGTCCGCTTCTCCGCAGGCGGGTTCGGAAGGCAGGATGGGTGGGTGCGGTTTTGCTACCACATCCAGAGCCACCGGTCCCCCGAACAGATGAACCGGCTGGTCCACGCCGTGAAGCGGTACAGCCCGGACAGCGTGGTGCACATCAGCCACGACGTCAACGGCCCCCCGCTGGACCTCACCGAGCTGCGCTCGCTGCCCGACGTCGTCGTGCAGACACACGAGGGCGGCTACGGTGACTTCAGTCATGTGGACCGCTACATGGCTGCCGTGGACTGGCTGAACGACGAGGGGGTGCAGGTCGACTGGCTGGCGAACATCACCGGTCAGGACTACCCCCTGCGTCCGCTCGGCGAGTGCGAGGCGGAACTGGTCGACTCGGGCGCGGACGGGTTCATGGAGTACTGGGACGCGTTCGGCCCGGACAGCCACTGGCCGAACCGCCGGGTCCGGTCCCGCTACCACTTCCAGCACCGCCGGCTGCTCCCCCTCACCCCCCGGGGCAAGAAGCTGCTCCGCCCGATCCAGGCAATCAACCGGGTGCAGCCGCTGGTCCGGGTGCACGTGTCGTACGGGCTGGCGGTGGGCCGCCGGGCCCGCACCCCGTTCGGGCCCGACCTGCGCCTGCACGGCGGGTCGGCGTTCACCTCGCTGAGCTGGCCGGTGGTGGCGTACCTGCGGGAGTACTTCGACCGGCGGCCGGACGTGGTGTCGTATTTCCGACGCTGCCTCTCCCCGGTGGAGGCCGTCTTCCAGACCATCGCGTGCAGCTCCGGGCTGTTCAACCTGGTGCCGGACTGCAAGCGGTACTTCGACTTCCGGGACAGCACCTTCAACCACCCGAAGTCGCTGACCGCCGAGGACCTGCCCCGGGCGCTGGCCAGCGGGGCGCACTTCGCCCGCAAGTTCGACTACGAGCGCGCCCCGGAGCTGCTGGACACCCTGGACGCCCACCTGGCCGCCGCCCGCCGCCCCTGACCCGCCGCCCGGGTCGTGCCACGCACGGGGTCGGCGGGCGCGGCGGGCGGGTCAGCGGTAGTCGTAGCGGCGGCGCAGCGGCCAGGTCAGCGCGCCGACCAGCCGGCGGTGGCCCGGGGCGTACTCCCGGCGCCACTTCTCGTCCAGCGCCAGGGTGATGGGGCCGCTGCGCATCCGGATCCGGCCACCGGCGACCGCGTGCGAGCCGGCCTGGTCGAACTCGTTGTCCCGCAGGAACCCCAACGGGTCCACGACGCCGGTCACGTCGGCGGTGAGCGCGGCGATCCGACCCAGCTCGGCGCGCGGGTCGCGAACCAGGTCCTCGTACCGGACGGTGACCCGGGGGACGCCACGGCGGGCCAGCGCGGCCACCATCGCGTTGACGGTGACCCAGCGCCGGGCGGTCAGCCGGGCCGAGCGCTGGTTCATCCGGCCCTTCGCCGAGGTGCCCTCGGGCAGCTCGACGACCTGGCTCCAGGAGTACGCCACCCCGCGCGGGTCGCGCAGCACGTGCACCAGCCGCAGGTCGATCTGCGGGGCCCGGGCCAGGATGTACGCCAGCGAGGGGCGCTTGGTCGAGTCCACCACCACCTTCGCCCCGGACACGTCGGCCACCGCCCGGTAGAGCTTCGTCAGCAGCTCGGTGTAGCGGTCCAGGTCCCGTCGGAACGCCTGGGACATCCGGGAGTTCACGATCAGCGGCAGCTTTCCGGTGGCGTCGACCCGGCGTTGCAACGCCCGCACGTCGGCCACGTCGACCTGGGTCCACCCGCCGTACGCGCGCCGGCCGACCTCGCCCCAGAACGGGCAGGCGTCGAAGTGCTCCCCGCAGGCGCAGCGGAAGTTCCGCTCGACGCCGGACTGCCACAGGTAGAACAGCTCGCCGACGTCGCAGTGCCCGACGAACTGGCCGAGCATCAGGTCGAGCAGGGTCGAGCCGCTGCGCGGCATCCCGCAGACATACAGGACGGTGACCGCCCGGCTGCCGCCGCCCTGCGCCGCCTCGGCCGTGTCGGTCATCCGCCATCCTCTCGCCCGGGTTGCTGTCAGCAGGCAGTCTAGGCACGGGACGGTGGAGTGAGGCACTGGCGGAAGGGCCGCAGCCGATCATCCGACAGGTCCGATGATGGTGAGAGCCACTTATGTTTCCGGCCGGGTGGCCGATACATTGTTGCGGCGTCGTGCCGTCCGGTCGACCGCCCCGTTGGGCGTGTCCCGGGGCGCGGCCGGGGCCGTGGGAGGCGGGTGACGTGGAGTCTGGTGAAGTCATGCTCGTCGGATCCAGCGGCGGGCACCTCGCCCAGCTGGTGGCGCTGCAACCGTGGTACCGCGACCGGGCCCACTCCTGGGTCACGTTCGACACCCCGGACGCCCGGTCGCTGCTCGACGGCGAGGACGTGGTCTGGGCACACCACCCGACCACCCGCAACGTGAAGAACCTGGCCCGCAACATGTGGCTGGCCGTCCGGGTGTTCCGCGGGCGGGACGTCGCCGCGGTGGTCACCACCGGCGCCGGGGTCGCCGTGCCGTTCGTGGTGGTGGCCCGGCTGCGCCGCATCCCCACCGTCTACATCGAGGTGTACGACCGGATCGACACCGCGACGCTGTCGGCCCGGCTGTGCCGGCCGTTCCTCTCCGCGATGCTCGTGCAGTGGGAGGAGCAGCGCCGGCTCTACCCGAAGGCGACCGTGGTGGGGAACCTGCTGTGAGCTCGCCGATCCCCCGCCAGCGCACCAACTCCCCGGCCCGGCGCACGGTGCTGGCCATGGTCGGCACCGACGTGCACCGGTTCGACCGGCTGGTCGAGTGGCTGGAGCGCTGGCACGCCGGCCGCGACGCCCTCGCCCCCGAGGTCCGCCTCGTCGTCCAGCACGGGCGCAGCCGCGCGCCCCGGCTCGCCGACGCGGCCCCGTTCCTGGCCCACGACGAGCTCCAGCGGGCGATGACCGAGGCCGACCTGGTGGTCTGCCACGGCGGGCCGGCCACCATCACCGAGGCACGCCGGCACGGGCACCTGCCGATCGTGGTGCCCCGGGACCCGACCCGGGACGAGCACGTCGACGACCACCAGCAGCTCTTCTCCCGCCGACTCGGCGCGGCCGGGATGGTCCGGCTGGCCGAGTCCGAGTCCGACCTGGTCGCGGCCCTCGACCGGGGGGTGGCCGACCCACGGGCGTACGCGTTGTCTGCCGACCCGGGCCGGCCCGACCCCCGCGTCGCCGCCGCCACGGCGGTGGGCCGGATCGTCGAGGACCTGGTCCGGACCAGCCGGGAGCCAGGGCGGCGCAGGTGGTGGCGGTGAACGCCCGGGTGCTGTTCGTCGGCGGCCTCGGCCGCAGCGGCTCCACGCTGCTGGAGCTGATCCTCGCCCAGCACCCCGACGTCTGCGCCGTCGGCGAGGTGGTCCACCTGTGGGAGCGGGCCCTCGGCGGCGACGAGCGGTGCGGCTGCGGTGAGCGGTTCACCGCCTGCGACTTCTGGCAGCGGGTCGGCGAGCACGCGTTCGGCGGCTGGTCGGCCGTCGACCGCGAGGACGTGCTCGCGCTCAAGGCCACCGTCGACCGGACCCGGCACATCCCCCGGCTGGCCCGGGGCGACCTGCCCGCCGCCGAGCTGGCGCAGGTGCGCCGCTACGCCGACCTCTACACCCGGATCTACGCCGCCGCGATGGCGGTGACCGGGGCGCAGCTCGTGGTGGACTCCAGCAAGCACGCCTCGACGGCGTTCGCGCTGCGCTGGGCCGACGACCTCGACCTGCGGGTGCTGCACCTGGTCCGGGACAGCCGGGCGGTGGCCCACTCGTGGGCGAAGCAGGTGCGCCGGCCCGAGGTGGTGGACGCCGAGGCGTACATGCCGACCTTCTCGCCGTTCACGGTGAGCAAGCTGTGGACGGCGCAGAACGCCGCGTTCCACCTGCTCGCCACCCGGGCGCCGGTGATCCGGCTGCGCTACGAGGACTTCACCGCCGACCCGCGCGGCACCGTCGCCCGGGTCCGCCGCTTCGCCGGCCTGGCGGACACCCCGGACGCGCTGCGGGTGCTCGACCCGACGCCCACGCCGCTGGTCCGGGCGCACAGCATCGCCGGCAACCCGCTGCGGTTCAATGCGGGGCCGCTGCGGGTCCGGCAGGACGATGCCTGGCGCACGGCCCTGCCCTCGCGCAGCCGGGCGGTGGTGAGCGTCGCGACGCTGCCGCTGCGGCTGCGGTACGGATACGTCGGCCTCGGCCGCCCAGGCTCCACGGAGGCACCATGACCGAGCCGTTGAACGAACACCCGTCGGTGACCGCGGTGGTCCCCACCCGGGACCGCCCGGAGCTGCTGCGCAAGGCCCTCGACGCGATCCTCGGCCAGGACTACCCCGGCCGGATCGACGTGGTGGTCGTCTACGACCAGTCCGAGCCGGACCGCTCGCTGGCCGACGACCCCCGGGTCACCGTGCTGGTCAACCAGCGCACCCCGGGCCTGGCCGGTAACCGCAACACCGGCATCCTGGCCGCCACGGGCGACCTCGTGGCGTTCTGCGACGACGACGACGAGTGGCTGCCCGGCAAGCTCGCCGCGCAGGTGGCCGCGTTGCGCGCCGCCCCGGACGGGGCGTTCGTGAGCTGCGGCATCCGGGTCGACTACGACGGCCGTCCCCCGGTCGACCGGGTGCTCTCGGTGGACCGGGTGCCGCTGGCCGCCCTGCTGCGGGACCGGCACACCGAGCTGCACCCGTCCACGTTCCTGATCCGCCGGGACGCGCTGCTCGACGGGATCGGGCTGGTCGACGAGGAGATCCCGGGCAGCTACGCGGAGGACTACGAGTTCCTGCTCCGGGCCGCCCGGCACGCCCCGCTGGTGAACCTCGTCGAGCCGTACGTGACGGTGCGCTGGCACAAGCAGTCGTTCTTCGCCCAGCGCTGGGAGACCATCGCCACGGCGTTGCAGTGGCTGCTCGGCCGGTACCCGGAGTTCGCCACCGTGCCGGCCGGCGAGGCCCGGGTCAGCGGGCAGATCGCCTTCGCCCAAGCGGCGATGGGCAACCGGGGCGAGGCGGTCCGCTGGGCCCGGCGCACGCTGTCCCGCAACCCCCGGGAGCCGCGCGCGTACCTGGCCCTCGCCGTGGCCAGCCGGGCCGTCGACCCCGACCGCGTCCTGCGTACGCTGCACAAACGCGGCCGGGGGATCTGAGCGTCAGGAGGCGGCGCACCAGGCCCGCCACGCGTCCCGGCTCGGCGCGTCGGTGAGCCGGAAGTCGCCCCCGGCGACCTGGTAGTCGTAGTAGGCCACCCACAGCGGGCGCTGGCCGTCGAGGTACCGGCTCATCGCCCGGATCCACGCGGCCCGCCCCGCGCCGCTGTCCCCGGCGATCCGGACGCTGCCGGTCTCGGCGAGCCCCCACGGCTTTCCCAGCGCCTTCGACTTGGCGATCATCGGGGTGAAGACCTGCGCCGGGTCGGTGTACCGGTTGAACTTGCCGCCGCTGTTGTAGCAGTCCCAGCCGAGCACGTCGATCGCGTCGCCGCCCGGCCAGTAGTCCTCGAAGGTGCGGCGCGAGCTCGGGTTGAGCGTCCAGCACATCAGGATCAGCGTGGCCCGCAGCCGGGCGTTGCCGGCCCGGTCGGCGATCCCGGCGAGCCGCTGCCACGCGGCCCGGTACTGCGCGGCGGTGTACGAGCCCTGGGCGATGTCGTTCTCCGGCTCGTGGAAGTACGACCAGTAGACGTCCAGGTTGCGGGGGACGGTGCGGAACCAGGCGGCGAGCCGGGAGTCGTGCCGGCCGGCGGCCACCTCGCCGGGCGGCGCCTTGAAGGAGACCACCACGGTCCGGTCGGCGACGTCGGCGCGACTGCCGGACCAGGCCGGCGGCAGGCCGGGGTAGAAGACCCGGACCATGCGCAGCGGCCCGTAGCTGCGGTCGGACCGGGCCAGCCCGGCGGCGAAGTTCTCCCCACCCTGAAGGTGGATGCTCGCCCCCGGGAGGGTGTTCCGGCCGCCCGGGAACACGCCGGCCTCCGTCCCGGCGCTGGTGCTCGGGCTCGGCGAGGCGGACTTCGGGCTGCTGCCGAAACCCTCGTCCCCACTTGGTGTGGGCCGGGCGCCGGGGGCGGCCGGGCCGAGGCCCGCGCCCTCGGACGCGGCGTCGGTGACCGTCGGGGCCGGCCGCCCGGGCAGCTCCCCGTTGGTGGCCAGGGCGACCGTGGTGCCCAGCGCTACCGCGCCGGCGGCCACCGGGAGCAGCAGCCACCGGCCGAGCCGGCGGCGCGGGCCGCCGGGTTCGGCCGGGGCAGGGGGCGGGGCGGGTGCGGTGGTGGGGCCGGAGCTCATGACCCTCCTCGGGTCGGCGGTGTCGATGGGACCGGGCGGGAGCACCCCGACCGCGCCCGCCGGGCGGCGGATCCGTCGGTCAACGGTGGCGGTCGATGGCCGCCAGCAGGGACTCCGCGTGTTCCGGGCGGCAGACCAGCAAATCCGGCAGGCGCGGGTCGTCCCGGTTGTAGCGCAGCGGCGAGCCGTCGATCCGGGACGCGTGCATGCCGGCGCCCAGGGCGACCGCGACCGGGGCCGCCGAGTCCCACTCGTACTGGCCCCCGGCGTGCACGTACGCGTCGACCTCGCCGGTCACCACCGCGCAGACCTTCACCCCGGCCGAGCCCATCGGCACCGCCCGGGCGCCGATGCCCTCGACCAGTTCACCCACGAACGCGGGCGGCCGGCTGCGGCTCACCGCGATCCGCAGCGGCCCGGCCACGGCGGGCGCGGCGGGTACGGCGGTGCCCAGAACCAGCGGCGTGCCGTCCGGCGCGGTACGGGCCGGCATGCCGACCGCGCCGGCCACCAGCGCGCCGTCCGGGCCGGCCGAGCGCTGCCAGAGCGCCACGTGCACCGCCCAGTCGTCGCGGCCGGACTCGGAGAACTCGCGGGTGCCGTCGAGCGGGTCGATGATCCACACCCGGTCCGCCTCCAGCCGCGCGGGACGGGCCCCGGCGGCCGGGTCGCCGGCCCAGGCGTGCCGGCTGTCGGCCTGCTCCTCGGAGAGCACCGCGTCGGCGGGCCGCCACCGGGCCAGGGCGGTCGACATCAGGTCGTGGGAGACCTTGTCGCCGGCGTTCTTGAGTGCCGCCGGGTCGGCGAAGCCCTGCTCCGCGCGCAGCGCGGTCAGCGCCCTGCCGGCCGCGCCGGCCAGCCACTGCGCGAAGGCCTGGTCGTCGAGCCGACCCGTACCGTCCTCGGTCACGTGAAACTCACCACTCCTTCGGTGCCGGTGCCGGTGCCATCCGTCGGCGCCGCGCGGACGCCCATCCTTCGGCGGTCGCGGGGGCGCGGCCAGGGACCGGTCCGATAATCGACACCTGAGTGTCGCGTACCTTCGGCCGCTTCCGCCTCGGCCGTTCCGCCGTCCGTCGGCTGCCCGCATGTTGAACTTGGCGTGTATGCCGGTCGGATCGCCGGGGCCAGGCCCTAGGCTCGTCCGCATGACCGCCGAGCAGCTGATCTCCTTCGCCCGTGGGGCTCCTTCGCTGGACATCGTCGATGTCGAGGGGCTCAAGGCCGCCGCCGTCCGCGCCTTCGACGCCGACCCCGCCGGGGTCACGGCCTACGGCACCTCCGTCGGCTACCCGCCCCTGCGGAAGTGGATCGCCGAGAAGCACGGCGTCGAGGCCGACCAGGTGCTGGTCACCAACGGTTCGCTCCAGGCCGACGCGTTCCTGTTCGACCACCTGGTCCGCCCCGGTGACGCGGTTGTGGTCGAGCGCCCGACGTACGACCGGACGCTGCTCAACCTCCAGCGGATGGGCGGCGAGATCCACGGCGTGACGATCCAGCCGGACGGCCTGGACATCGCCGAGCTGCGCAAGCTGCTGGAGTCCGGGGTCCGCCCGAAGCTCGCGCACGTCATCCCCAACTACCAGAACCCGGCCGGGGTCACGCTGTCCCTGGAGAAGCGGCGGGAGCTGCTCGACCTGGCGGCCGAGCACGGCTTCATCATCTTCGAGGACGACCCGTACGCCGACATCCGGTTCCGGGGCGAGCCGCTGCCGTCGATGCTCTCGCTGGACACCCGGGGTGTGGTGGTGCACGCCTCCAGCTTCACCAAGACGGTCTGCCCGGGGGTGCGGGTCGGCTACCTGATCGGGGCGGCGGACCTGATCGCCGACATCGCGAAGAAGGCGACCAGCCTCTACATCTCGCCCGGCATGGTGTCCGAGGCGATCGTGCACCAGTTCTGCGTCTCCGGCGACATCACCCGCTCGATCGAGACGGTCAGCACCGCGCTGGGCGAGCGGGCCCGGGTGCTCGCGGAGTCGCTGCGCCGGCACCTTCCCGAGGCCCGGTTCGTGGAGCCGGACGGCGGTTACTTCCTCTGGGTGGAGCTGCCGGAGGACGTGCTGGTGGACCGGCTCGCCCCGGCGGCGGCCGAGCGGGGCGTGGCGGTGGTCAAGGGCAGTGACTTCGTGCTCGACGGCGGTCAGCACGCGCTACGGCTGGCGTTCTCGGCGGTCACCGCGGATCGGATCGACGAGGGTGTTCGTCGTCTCGCGGAGGCGGTGGCGGCCGTCCGAGGCTGACCTTCTGTCGGATTCCTGACAGAAGGGCGGTGCCGGCCGGGTCGGGTCTCCCGCCCGGCCGGTTCGCGGCCCACAATGCTGCGAGCGCCACTCACGTTGCACGGCCGACCTGCCCCGATGCGGGCCTCGGCCAGCCGACCGGTGGTGCGCGCAGCACAACCCCCGCCCCCAAGGGCGCCGGGTGGGCCGTGTCGTCCCTCACCCCCCTGACGCGGCACGGCCCGCCCCGGCGCCGTCCCCACTCCGGGCCCGGGGCGGCTGTCGGCCACCCGCCGAGGCGCCGGCCGACGCCGGCCGGTCCGCGTCGGGCGCGGGCGTACCCTGCAACCCGCGACGGCGTGCGGCTGCCGCGACAGCGTGGGGAGGGGGTCGCCATGTCGGACCGGGCGGAGCGGAGCCGGGCCACGTCGCCGGACGGCGGGCGGGTGATCAAGCCACGGGCGTGGGCCCCGGTGCGGGTGATGACCAGGATCCTCAACCCCGACGAGGGCCAGCACGTCCCCGAGCCGGTCGCGCCGGGGCGCAGCGCGGTGATGGACTGCGGGCTCTACGTCGACGGCAGCCGGCAGCCGGGTGAGTGGCACTACGCGGAGGCGCTGGCCGCGGCCCGCCGCGAGCGCGGGTTCGTCTGGGTCGGCCTGCACGAGCCCGATCTGGCTGAGATGTCCGCGATCGCCGATACCTTCGGCCTGCACGAACTGGCCGTCGAGGACGCGGTCAAGGCCCAGCAGCGGCCCAAGCTCGAACGCTTCGGCGAGGTCACCTTCCTGGTGCTGCGCACCGCCCGGTACTGCGAGCACGACGAGCTGACCGAGAACTCGGAGGTCGTCGAGACCGGGCAGGTGATGCTGTTCATCGGCCCGAACTTCGTGATCAGCGTCCGGCACGGGGACGCCTGCCGGCTCGCTCCGGTCCGCGCCGACCTGGAGGCCAGGCACGAGCTGCTGGAGCACGGCCCCTGGGCCGTCGCGTACGCGATCACCGACCGGGTGGTCGACCTCTATCTGGAGGTGGCCGACCGGCTGGAGGACGACCTGGACGTGTTGGAGGCCGACGTCTTCGACCGGCAGAGCAGCGGCCGGATCCAGCGGATCTACCAGATGAAGCGGGAGCTGGTCGAGTTCAAGCGGGCGGTGGCGCCGTTGCAACGGCCGTTGATGACCCTCACCGCCCAGGTCAACCGGGAGGTCCCGCAGGAGGTGCGGCGCTACTTCCGGGACGTGCAGGACCACCTCAGCCGCACCGTCGAGCAGGTCAACTCGTACGACGACCTGCTGAACTCGATCCTCCAGGCGCGGCTGGCCCAGGTCACGGTCGACCAGAACAACGACATGCGCAAGATCGCCGCGTGGGCCGGTATCGCCGCGGTCTGGACCGCGATCGCCGGCATCTACGGCATGAACTTCGCGAACATGCCGGAGCTGAAGATGACGTACGGCTATCCGGTCGTGCTCGCCCTGATGCTGGTCGTATCGCTGTCCCTGTACCGCTGGTTCCGCCGCAACGGCTGGCTCTGAGCCCGACGCCCGTCACCCGGCCTGGCCCGGCTGCGATGGACAGGCGCGCCGGACACGCCCGCGGCGCGGGACGACGATGGTCGTCTCCGCGCCGCGGGCGATGGCACGACGGGTCAGCGCCGGCCGCCGGACCGTGCTGCGTGCTCCTTGCCGAGCGCCGTGGTGAGGTCGTCGGCCGGACGGCCGGAGACGTCCCGGGCGCCCTCGGCGACCGAGGGCACCTTGTCGTTCGGGTGGATCACCGGCTGGGTGTCGAGGGTGCTGGTGGAGGCGCTGTCGCCGCCGGCCACCGCCGAGCTGCCGGCCCCGGTCGGCCCGCCGACCACCGGCGAGTCACCGGACCTGATGGGCGAGTCGGTCACCTTCGCGCCGTTCGCCGACGGGGTCTCCACGATCAGGGTGTCCACCTCGTCGCGGGCCGGCTCCAGGGTGCGGGCCGGGGCGTACTCGGTCCACTCCTGCTGCTCCCGGCGGCGGCGCATGGCCATCGCGCCGGCCAGGCCGGCGACGGTGCCGGCGGCCAGCAGGCCGGCCATCATCCCGCGCGACGACTTCTTCTGCTTCCTCCGCGTGACCTTCCCGCTCTTCGCCTTGACCTTCTTGCTCAGCGCGGCCTGCCGCCCGGCGGCGGCCTTCTTGCCGGCGACGGCCTTGCCGGCCGCCTCGGCCTGGGCGTTGCGGACAGCCAGGGCCAGCGGTGCGAGGGCCGCGACCGTCGACGCGAGACCGCTCGACGCCCGGTCCCGCACCACGAGGGCGGTCGGCGCGACTGCGCCCCGGGCCGCCTGGACCCGCGGGCCGACCGTGGCGCCGGCACCCCTCGCCGCGTACGTGGCGGCCTGCTTCAGGTGACCGATGCCCTGGTTCAGCTCGACCTTGGCTCGCTGTCCCTGGGTCTTTCGCCGCCCGATTCCAAACACGGTCCCACCTCCTGGGAGTTGTTCCTCCGTCATCCTCCACCTTCGGATGCCTCCGCATTGCCAGATCGGGCACATGGGAGGATCCGCATGGAACTGACCAACGACTGAGGAGTACCCGTGGCCGAGGCTGTCTACGCCACCTTGCACACCAACGCTGGCCCGATCCGGCTGGAGCTCTTTCCCAACCACGCGCCGAAGACGGTCCGCAACTTCGTTGACCTGGCCGAGGGCAACAAGGAATACACCGACCCGCGTACGGGTCAGCCGGGCAACGGGCCGTACTACGACGGCACGATCTCGCACCGGGTGATCAGCGGCTTCATGATTCAGATGGGTGACCCGACCGGCACCGGTCGCGGCGGCCCGGGCTACAAGTTCGGTGACGAGTTTCACCCCGAGCTGCGCTTCGACCGTCCCTACCTGCTCGCCATGGCGAACGCCGGGCCGGGCACCAACGGCTCGCAGTTCTTCATCACCGTGGGGCCGACCCCGCACCTGACCAACCGGCACACCATCTTCGGCCAGGTGGCCGACGAGGCGTCGGCGAAGGTCGTCGACTCGATCGCCAGCACCCCGACCGGCCCGAGCGACCGCCCGATCTCCGACGTCGTCATCGAGCGCGTCGAGATCGAGCGCACCCCGGCCTGACCGGGGTGGCGAGGTACCTTTGCTCGCATGACTGAGCGCCCCGCCGGCACCGGGAGGCAGCGGCCGTGAGTGAGTCCCCACCGACCACCCCGGTCTGCTACCGGCACCCCGGCCGGGAGACGTACGTCCGGTGCACCCGCTGCGACCGGCCGATCTGCCCGGACTGCATGCGGGACGCCTCGGTCGGGCACCAGTGCCCCGAGTGCGTGGACGAGGGACGTCGTAGCGTGCGGCCGACGCGTACCGCCTTCGGCGGCGGTACCGTCGGCCGCCACGGCTACGTCACGAAGACCCTGATCGCGCTGAACGTGCTGCTCATGGTCCTGTCCATCGCCTCCGACCGGGGCGGGGACGCGGTGGCGGGCGGCTCCGGCTTCGGTGGCCTGATGGGCGGCAGCACGCCGCTGACCGACTGGGGCTCGGTGCTCGGCCAGGCCCTCTTCCCCGACGGCAGCGTGCACGGCATCGCCCAGGGCGAGTGGTACCGGCTGGTCACCGCGATGTTCCTGCACTACGGCGTGATCCACCTGCTGCTGAACATGTGGGCGCTCTGGGTGCTCGGTCGGTCGCTGGAGGCCAACCTCGGGCCGCTGCGCTTCCTCTCCCTCTACCTGGTCGCCGGGCTCGGCGGGAACGTGGCCGCCTACCTGTTCAGCGCCGAGAACTCCACCACGGCCGGGGCATCCACCGCGGTCTTCGGCCTGTTCGCCGCGTTGATCGTGATCGAACGCCGGATGGGGCGGGACATCTCCTCGGTGCTCCCGGTCCTGGTGATCAACCTGGTCTTCACCCTGACCGTGCCGGGCATCTCCATCCCCGGCCACCTCGGCGGGCTGGTGGTCGGCGGGGTGCTCGCCCTGCTGCTGGCGTACGCGCCCCGGTCCCGGCGCGGGCTGTTCCAGGCCGCCGGCGCCGTGCTGGTGCTGGTGGCGCTGATCGGGCTCGCGGTGGTCCGCACGGCGTCGCTCACGGGCTGATCACCGACGCGGGGGGGCCGGGCCGCAGCGTGGCGTCAGGGGGTCTCGCCGTGGGCGGCGCGTAGCGCCTCGGCCACCTCAACGGGCGGGGCGTCCAGGTCGTACCGGCCGAACAGGTGCAGCGAGTCGCCCGCGTCGATCTCCAGGATCTCGGTGGACAGCCCCAGCCGGGGTCTACGGTCCACGGTGATCGCTTCGACGGTGTCCCAGGCGACCCGGCGTCGGCCGGCGAAACCCCGGACCACCGTGATCCCCGCCGGGTCGACGGCGAGCCGCACCGGCACCAGCAGGTCGCGGGCCGCCCAACCGGCCAGCCCGACGGCGGCCGCCGCGGCCAGCACCAGCCGCACCTGGTCGCCCTCGGCGAAGAGCAGCCCGAGCCCGACCAGCGCCGCCGCGCCGACCAGCTTGACCACCGGCACCGAGGTCGGCACCCGCCACTGCCGCTCCGCCGTCGACGACTCCGGGATCCGCTCTGGCCGCATGCGTACAGCATGCCCTGCCGGGACCGCCTCGGCCTGCCGGGACCGCCTCGGCCTGCCGGGACCGCCTCGGCCTGCCGGGACCGCCTCGGCCTGCCGGGACCGCCTCGGCCTGTGCGGGGCACGGCGGGCCGGGACAGGACGTAGTATCGAGGCCCGCCAAGTTACCGGGGAGTAAACATGAGTGACGCGGTCATCGTCGGTGCGGTACGGACCCCGGTCGGGCGACGCAAGGGCAGCCTGGCGTCCGTGCATCCGGTCGACCTCTCGGCCCATGTGCTGCGCGCCCTGGCCGAGCGCACCGGGATCGATCCCGAGCAGGTCGACGACGTCGTGTGGGGCTGCGTGTCCCAGGTCGGCGAGCAGTCGTGGAACGTCGCCCGCAACGGCGTGCTCGCCGCCGGCTGGCCGGAGTCGGTGCCCGGCACCACCCTGGACCGGCAGTGCGGGTCCAGCCAGCAGGCCCTGCACTTCGCCGCCGCCACCGTCGCGTCCGGCCAGGCCGAGCTGGTGGTGGCCGGCGGCGTCGAGTCGATGACCCGGGTGCCGATGGGCTCCAGCGTCGGCGACGCCGCTCCGTTCAGCGACCAGATCCGCGACCGCTACCGGGGGGTCGAGGGCTTCGCCGAGGACTCCCCGCTGCCGTTCAACCAGGGCGTCGGCGCGGAGCTGATCGCCGCTCGCTGGCGCTTCTCCCGCGCCCAACTCGACGAGTTCGCCCTGGCCAGCCACGAGAAGGCCGCCGTCGCGCAGGACGCCGGGGCGTTCGACCCCGAGCTGGCCACCGTGGTCCTGCCCGAAGGCGGGAGGTTCGCCGCCGACGAGGGCATCCGCCGGGACACCACGCTGGCGAAGCTCGGCGAGCTGAAGACCCCGTTCCGGTCCGACGGCGTGGTCACCGCCGGCTCGGCGTCCCAGATCTCCGACGGCGCCGCCGCGCTCGCCGTCACCACCTCCGAGTGGGCCGGCCGGCACGGCCTGCGCCCGTTGGCCCGGGTGCACACCGCCGTGGTCGCCGCCGACGACCCGGTCGCCATGCTCACCGCCCCCATCCCGGCCACCGCGAAGGCGCTGCGCCGCGCGGGGCTGGGCATCGAGGAGATCGGCGTGTACGAGGTGAACGAGGCGTTCGCCCCGGTCCCGCTGGCCTGGCTGGCCGAGACGGAGGCCGACCCGGAGCGGCTGAACCCGCGCGGCGGCGCGATCGCCCTGGGCCACCCGCTCGGCGCCTCCGGGGCCCGGATCATGACCACCATGCTCCAGCACATGCGGGACAACGGCATCCGCTACGGCCTGCAGACCATGTGCGAGGGCGGCGGCATGGCCAACGCCACCATTGTCGAGCTGCTCTGACCGCCCAGCCCGCCCGGCGGACCGCCGGAACGCCGGAACGTGGAAGTTCCGCAAATCGGCCGTGACCCATGTCACGCCGCTCCCCCTGTCGTTGGGCAGGGCATGGACGTCTTCTCCCGAACGTTCCTGCCCGCAGCCGCCGACACCGGACTGGCGGCGCAGACCGTCAGCCGGCACATACCGATATTCCGCCGCTGCGTCGGCGCGGGCGACGCCACCATCCTGGTGACCCGGTGCAGCCGGCCCCAACGCCCGGTCGGCGAGTACCTCCTGCTGCTGACCCACCGGCGACTCGTCGTCATCCGGCAGACCCGGGTGCTGCACCGTCTGTGCCTGCACCTCAACGCCGAGCTGCGCGAGCTGACCGACGTCACGTGGAGCCCGGACCCCCGGCTGCCCGCGGTCGAGCTGGCCGCCACCGCCATCGACGGCGTCCGGGAGCGGTTCCTCATCCGGCCCCAGCACCCGAGGCAGGTGTGGCAGCTCGACGCCCTGCTGCACCACGCGTTCCGGACCCGGCTCCGGACGGCCCGGGAGCGGATCGTGGCCACCATCGGCGAGGCCCCGGCCGCCGCCCGCCCCACCGCGTTGCGGCCCGTGGTGATCCGCTGAGCGGATCCTTACCCGATTCGAACACGGCTCGGCTCGTCCCGGGCGTCGAGGTTCGGCAATCATGAGCCGGTGACCGTCGACGTGCCGCCACCCTCGTCCTGATCAGGCCGGCGGGAGGGCGTAGCCGACGTAGCCCCGCCAGGTCAGCGTCCAGCCGGGCGGCACGAGCTTCACGCAGGCCGCCCGGCTGCCGGTGCAGACGATCGCGTCCGTCGAGGCGGGGGCGGCCGGCGAAAGGTCAGGCAGCACCGACTCCAGCGCCACCAGCTCGGGCGGGCGGCCGTCGGCGTCGCGCAGCAGCAGCCACCACGGGTACTCCCAGTTGTCGTTCTGTTGCACCAGCCCGATCCGCCGTGCGCCGGACGCCCGCACCGCGTCGGCGGCCCCGCGGAACTCGTCCGTCCACTGCGGCCGACGCAGGAAGCGGGTGTCCCACTCCGAGGTGGTGAAGACCGATCCGGCGCCGACCAGCCGGCGCGGGAAGCCGTACGACAGGGTGAGCACCCCGGCGAGGGCGGAGGTGGCCAGCACGGTGGCGGCCAGGCCGGCGGCCACCGACCGTCGGCCCGGCGCGAGTCGGCGGCGGAACAGCGCGTCCAGCCACAGGCCGGCCAGCGGGGCTGCCAGGACCAGGGCGTACAGCAGCAGCCGGTTGCCCCACGGCTGCCATTTGATCATCGCCGTGTGCAGCAGGACGGCGGCCATCACCACGACGGCGTACGCCCGCAACGCCCCGGCCGATGCCGGGGCGACCCGGGCCGGCCGGGCCAGCGCCAGCACCGCCCCGACCAGGGCGAGCGCGCCGGTCAGCGGGAACGCCACCCGGTCCTCGTCCGGGTACCAGGCCGGCACCGGGAACACCTCCCGGCCGAAGGTGATGGCCCGGTCCTGCGGGTCCACCCCGATCGCGCGGGACCCTGCCATGATCGCTTCGGCCGCGCCGTCGCGGACCGGGGCGAGCGGCGTGTCCAGCGCGGTGTGCCCGATGCGCAGCGCGTTCACCAGGACCGACGCCGGGTCGTGCCGCTCCATCGGGATCGACTCGCGCAGCCGGGGCGGGCCCAGCGGGTGACCGAACTCGGCCTGCACCCGGGCCAGGAACGGCCCGACCACGGCCAGGGCGACCAACAGCACCAGCAGTGATCCGGCCACGGTCCGGACCACCCGGGCCGGTCCCGCCGGGCGGCCCGGGACGCCGCCGCGCACCGCCGATCCGGCCGACCCGGCCGTGGCCGCCGGGTGGCCGCCGCCCCCGACCGTCCCCGTACCGCCGGCCGCCCCGACCCCGACCAGCACCGGTCGGCCCGGGGTGCCGCCGGCCGCCCGCGCCGGCCCGCCCAGGTACGCCAGCCGGAGCTGGCCGATGCCCCAGAGCAGCAGCAACGGGCCGACCCCGATCAGCCCGCTGGTCTTCGTCACCGCGGTCAGCCCGGTCGTCGCGCCGAGCAGCAGCAGCGTGCCGGCCCCGGCCCGCCGGCGCAGCCCGTCCAGCGCCAGGGTCGCCACGCAGGCCACCCAGGCGGCGCAGACCAGGTCGGTCTGGGTGCTGGTCGCCTGGAGCGCCACCATCGGGGTGGTGGCCAGCACGAACGCGGTGAGTAGCTGGGCCCGCCGCCCCCCGCCGAGCTGGGCGGCGATCCGGGCGGCGACCAGCAGGCAGCCCACCCCGGCGGCCCACTGGACCAGGTTGTGCAGCGCGTCGCCGCCGGTGAACAGCCGCAGGTGCAGCAACAGGTACTCCGCGCCGGGCGGGATGGTCACCTGCCGGTGGATCGCGGTGGGCCAGAAATCCAGGCCGCGCTGGGCCACCCAGTGCTCCACCTTGGGCAGGTGGTAGGTCTGCGAGTCGAAGTTGTTGGGCTCGGCCAGCAGCGCGATCAGCAGCTCCACCAGGACCAGCCCGCCGAGCGTGCCGGCCAGCAGCCGCTCGCCCCGCCCCGTCGTACGCCACCGGCCGGCCAGCCCGGCGAGGCCGGCGCGGGCGGCGGCGGCCGGGCCCCACGGCGTCCCGTCGCGGCGGCGTCGCCAGCCGGCGGCCCCGGCGGCGGCGGCGAGGAAGATCAGCCAGGCGACCGCGAAGGCGGGCAGGGTCAGCAGGCGCAGCGCCCCGAGCAGCTCCACCGTCAGCACCGCGAACGCACCGGTGACCACGGCGGCTCGGATCACGGCCAGGCGCAACGGGGCGACCTCGTCGATCCCGCGTGGTCGCAGCGCCACGGTGAGCGACAGGACGGCGGCGAGTGGGGCCGCCACGAGCAGGAAGCCTGCTGCCGACATGGCGCGAAGTAAACACCATCAGACTGGATATGTTGCCCCCCACGCCCGACGGTGGGGAATACCGCCGGGTTAACTGCCAGGCTAGGCTGGGGCCGACGTGTCGCCGCCACCGTGGAGATTTCCCGTGAAGCTCTCGATCCTGATGCCGGTCTACAACGAGGAAGAACGCATCGCGGATGCGCTCAAGCAGGCGCTTGCGGTCGACTACCCGTGTGAGATCGAGATGCTCGTGGTCGACGACGGCAGCCGCGACGGCACCGGCGAGATCCTCGGCCGCGCCGACGACGCTCGGCTGAGGGTGATCACCCACCAGCGCAACGCGGGCAAGGGCGCGGCCATCAAGACGGCGGTCGACAACGCTGACGGCGAATACATGGTCATCCTCGACGCCGACCTGGAGTACGACCCGCAGGACATCCCCAAGCTGCTCGCCCCGGTGCTCGACGGTCGGGCCACGGTGGTCTACGGCAACCGCACCTTCGGCAGCCACAGCGCGTACAGCTTCTGGTACGTGATGGGCAACAAGGGCGTCACCATGGCGGCCAACGTGCTGTTCAACTCGTACATCGGCGACCTGGAGACCTGCTTCAAGCTGATGCCGGTCGCCCTCTACCGCTCCCTCGACGTCCGCTCCCGGGGCTTCGGCATGGAGGCCGAGGTGACCGGCAAGCTGCTGCGCCGGCGCATCCGCCCGTACGAGGTGCCGATCAGCTACCGGGCGCGGGGCCGCGAGGAGGGCAAGAAGATCACCTGGAAGGACGGCGTCGAGGCGATCTGGATCCTCGGCCGGGAGCGCACCCGCCGCCGTCCCGTCGACACCCCGCGGCGCTGACCCAGGTCAGCGCCCCGCTTCGAGGAAGGCGCTGACCGACCGGCGCAGGCCCGCCGCGTCCAGCCCGTGCCAGCGGGTGTGGTCGGCTGCGGAGCCGTACCGCCGCAGCTCCTCCCGGCCCACGCCGAGCGACAGCAGCCGGTGCGGCCGGTCCACCAGGGCGTCACCGACCAGCCGGGCGGACGTCCCGGCCAGGTAGGGCTCCACCAGGATCACCTCGGCCCCCGCGAGGGCCCGTAGCCCGGCCGCGTCGAACGGTCGCGGCCGGTGGGTGTACGCCACCGTCACCCCCAGGCCGGCGACCGCCGCCAGCGCCGCGTCCAGCACCGGCCCGACCGCCACCAGCAGCGGCGCTCCCGGCCCCGCGTCCCGCACCACGGCGAGCGACCCGTCCGTGCCGCGCGGCCGGTCGTTGCCCAGCGTCGACAGCCGCAGGTACGCCGGACCGTCTCCGGCCACCGCCGCGCGCAGCAGGGCGGGCACCTCGCCGGCGTGCCCGGGCACGTGCACGGTCCAGCCGGCCAGGGTGTCGATCAACGCGACGTCGGCAGGGGACAGGTGGGTCCGCCCGGCGGCGGCCCGGTCGTACGACCCGCCGATGCCGACCAGCACCGCGCTCACGCCCTGGTGGTCCAGGTCCAGCTTGATCTGTTCGTACGCCCGCTCGACGAGGAACGGGGCGTAGCTGTGCACGATCGGCCGCAGCCCGGTCAGCGCGAGCCCGCCGGCCACCCCCACCATCAACTGCTCCCGGATGCCCACGTTGAGCACCCGGTCGGGGTGCCGCCCGGAGGCCGGGGCGAACGACTCGGCCGAGATGTCGGCGAGCACCAACGCGGTACGCGGCTGCTCGGCCAGCAGCGCCGTGGTCGTGTCGACGAAGGCGTCCCGCATCATCGTGGTCACTCTCCCTCCCGGACGACCGCGACGACCACGTGCGGCCGGTTCCCGTCCTGCCCGGTGAGGGCGTCGTGCAGGGCGTCGTGGTCACGCCCGTCCACGGTCGCGGCGGTCCACCCGTTGACGGTGAACCGGGTCGCGATCCCGCCGCGCCAGCCGTGGCTGGCCGAGTCGTTGTCGATCACCACGGCGGTCAGGTTCGCCAGCCCGACCGCGCCCGCGTACGCGATCGCCTCGTGGTTGGACCCCTCGTCCAGTTCGGCGTCGCCGAGCAGGACGTACACGCGGGGGGTGGCCAGGCCCTGGGCCCGCAGCCCGAGCGCGGTGCCCGCGCCCAGACCGAGGCCGTGGCCGAGCGAGCCGGAGCCGATCTCCACCCCGGGGACCAGCAGCCGGTCCGGGTGTTCGCCGAGCAGGCTGTCCGGGCCGCCCTGGTCGTCGAGCCAGTCGACGGGCACGAAGCCCTTCGCGGCCAGCACGGCGTAGTAGCCGGCGACGGCGTGCCCCTTGGAGAGCAGGAACCGGTCCCGGTCCGGGTCGTCGACGGTCGCCGGGGTGATCCGTAGCACCCGGTCGTAGAGCACCCGGAGGACGTCGAGGGTCGAGTACACGTTCGGGTCGAACTCCCGGCCTGCCCGGACCCGCTCCAACAGGTGCCCGAGCGGTGCGGGCGGGTCGCCTTCGGCGGCCCGCGTGGTGGCGCTCATGATGGTCATGCCGCTAGCCTGCAAGTTGAAGTCCCCTTCAACTCAAGGCGACGTGATGCAGGAATCCCTGACCATCGGCCAGCTCGCCGCCCGCAGCGGCGTCGCGCAGTCGGCGCTTCGCTACTACGAGCGTCTCGGCCTGATCCGGGCCGACCGCACGAGCGGCAACCAGCGCCGGTACGCCCGCACCGAGCTGCGCCGGGTGGCGTTCGTCCGGATCTCCCAGCAGGTCGGCATCTCGCTGGAGGAGATCCGCGACGCGCTGGACTCGCTGCCCGCCTCCCGCACCCCGACGGCCGCCGACTGGGCGGAGCTGTCGACCGCGTGGCGGGCCCGGCTGAGCGAGAAGATCCGGCTGATGATCAAGCTCCGCGACGACCTGGACGGCTGCGTCGGCTGCGGCTGCCTGTCGTTGCAGCGCTGCACCCTCTACAACCCGGAGGACAAGCTCTCGGGCGAGGGCCCCGGTGCCCGGCTCCTGCTGCCCCCCGCCGAGCAGGCACCGCCCGCCGGGTGACACGCCGGGGTCACCCGAGGGTGAGCAGCACCTTGCCGACGTGGTCGTTGGACTCGACCAGGCGGTGCGCGTCGGCGGCCTCGGCCATCGGCAGCCGCCGGTCGACGACCGGGCGGACCGCCCCGGCGGCCACCAGAGGCCAGACCTGCTCCCGCACACCCGCGACGATCGCCGCCTTCTCCGCCGGCGGCCGGGACCGCAGCGCGGTGGCCGCCACCGAGCCCCGCTTCGCCAGCAGCGCGCCCAGGTCCAGCTCCGCCTTCCGGCCGCCCTGCATGCCGATCACCACGAGCCGGCCGCCGGTGGCCAGCGCGGCCACGTTCCGGGCCAGGTAGGAAGCGCCCATGATGTCGAGGATGACGTCCGCGCCCCGGCCGCCGGTGACCCGCCGGACCTCCTCGACGAAGTCCTGCTCGCGGTAGTCGATCGCGTGCGCGGCGCCCAGCTCGCGCAGCCGCTCGTGCTTGGCCGACCGGGCGGTCACCACGACCGTCGCACCGACCGCCCTGCCGAGCTGGACGGCGAACGTGCCGATCCCGCTGCCCCCGCCGTGCACCAGCAGCGTCTCGCCCTTCGCCAGCCCGGCGAGCCGGACCACGTTCGACCAGACCGTGCAGGCCACCTCCGGCAGCGCCGCCGCGTCGACCAGACTTACGCCGGCCGGCACCGGCAGGAGCTGCCCGGTGGGCACGGTCACCCGCTCGGCGTACCCGCCGCCGGCCAGCAGCGCGCAGACCTCCTGGCCGACCGCCCACCCGGTGACGTCCGCGCCGACCGCGCCGACCACCCCCGAGCACTCCAACCCGGGGTACGCGGGCGCGCCCGGCGGCGGCGGGTAGTGCCCCTGCCGTTGCAGCAGGTCGGCCCGGTTCACCGCGCTGGCCCGCACGTGCACGACCACCTCGCCGGGGCCGGGCTCCGGATCGGGCACCTCCGCCCAGACGAGTGCGTCGGGTCCGCCGGGCTCCGGGATCGTGATCGCGTGCATGGCCCAGTCTTACCCCATCCGGCCCGCCGTCCACGCCCGGACGGGGATCGGGCCGGCCGTGTCCCCTGGGGGCGGCTCGACGGTGCCCCTGCCGGAGGCGGCCCGCACCGCCGCAGGCGCACCGATCGGGGGAGCGGGCGGGTCGGCAGCTCGGCCACTGTGGACCTCACGCAGCGGAGATTCCGCTGCTCAGCACGACGGGCAGGGGCGCCCACATCCGGCCGCCCTGCCAACCAGGGTGGGATGGCGGCTCGCCCGTGCGCCGGCTTCTGGCAGACTAGGCGGCGGGCGCGTCCTGCGGGGCGTGGTCCGGGAGGGTTCGCCTAGTGGCCGATGGCGCTGGTCTTGAAAACCGGTAAGGCAGCGATGTCTTCGTGGGTTCGAATCCCACACCCTCCGCTCCGTGGGCAGCAAAAATGCCCCCTGACCAGCGCGAACGCCGGTCAGGGGGCGTTTCACGGTTGGCGAACCGGTCTCACTTCGTCCCGCTGGTGGCCGTCGCGTCTCACTGGTCATGTCGTATCCGTGTCGGCGCTATCCGGCCTCCTCGGTGCCCAACGCTCCCTCGATCCGCTTCCGGGCCGCCTCGTCTTGGCCGTCGATGCACGAGGCGTAGACCTTCAACAGCACGTGCACGCTGTGCCCGGCCCACTGCGCGACCTGGGTCGCTGGCACGCCAGCGTTGAGCCAGAGCGACACGGCAGCGTGCCGCAGGTCGTACGGCCGGTGCGCCAGCGGTGAGCGCTGTTGAGCGGGTGTCAGCGCTGCCTCGCGCGCTTGCCGCCAGGCGCGGAGGTAGGTGCTCTTCGACACCGGGGCCACCCGAGCGCCAGCGGCGTTGAACATGCGGCCGTTGGCGTTCCGGCAGTGCTCCCGTAGGTGGTGCCGCAGGATGCGAACCAGTTCCGGACAGGCCGGTACGTCGCGGGTTGCCTTCTTCGCTCGGTGCTTCAGTTCGCGGTCTTCGAGCGACGTGCCGCCATCGCTCCAATCCTCGCCCACCTGCTGCGTCGACCCGCTGAGGTGAAGCCACCCCCACCCCTCTTCGGGTAATTCGCATTCGTCGGCCCGAAGATGGATCACCTCGGAAGGGCGCAGGGCGGCGAAGTACATGCAGGCGAAGAATCCTTCCAAGTGCGGGTCACGGTCACGCACCGCGGCGAGCAATGACCGGGCCTGCTGAGGGTTCACCACCACCTTCCGGTCGACCTGGTCGGTGTTCTTCGGTGCGCGCCACTGGACGAACTCCATCGGGTGCGCATCGAGGTATCGCAATTCGACGGCGTATTTCAAGGCGCTGTAGAAGACTGCGCGCTTTCTCGCCACCGTGTTGGCGGCGGCCGGGCCACCGTCAATCCGGGTGGTCAGAAGGTCGAGCGACTTCCGGATGGTCGCCGGATTGGCTACCTCCGTCAGCGGCAGCGTGTTCGCGGTGAGCCACCGTACTACCGGCGCAAGGTCGCTCGGCGGTACGCCGTTGTCCCGGTCCCGCTGCTGCTTGTTGAAGGCCCAGGTGTAGAGAGCGTGGCGTAACTCCGCTTCGTTGGGTACCCCACGCGACGTGGCGAGCAGGGCAGGCGTCACGGTGGTGAGCGCGTCGGCGATGCTCTTGCGCTGAGTTGCGGCGGCACGGGGCCACTTCATGTCCACGAACGCAACGGCCAGGTCGTACCAACTTCGGCTGTTCAGTTCCCGGGCCATCGGTTCAGGCAACCCGGTCTTCTCGTCGAACGCCGTTCCCTCCCGCTGCGCTACGAGCAGCTTCGACCGGAAGCTCTCAGCGAGTGCCCGCGTTGCGAACGTCTTCCGGAAGGGCTTTTCAGCGACCTTCCACCGGACGGTATAGGACTTTTTCTTGCCGGCCAGCTCGTTCGCCAGGATCGCGTGAATTCGTACGCTGTAACTGCTCAAGCGGCCTCCTCGTGATCGTTCAGCCAGGCGTCGAGGTCACGGCGGCGGACGTACAGGCTGCCGTTGGGGTACTTGATGGTTCGGGGCGCGCGGCCGGTGGCCTTCCAGCGGAAGAAGGTCGACCGGGGTACGCGGAGTTCGTCCAGGACTTCGGCGAGGGTGAGCAGGCTGCCGGTGGGGGTGGTGCGCTTCGGCCTGGTGGTCACGGGCGGCTGTCCTTCCTCGGGGTGGCGTCGAGGTAGATGCGGTGCCGGGTGGATGGAGGCCGGTCGGGGTAGGGCCAGCTGACGTGGTGGATGGTGAGGACGTGGGCGAGGGCGGTGAGGGTCGCGGCTGTCTCAGCGGGTGTGCCGTGCAGCCCGATTCGCATGTAGAGCGCCTTTCGGTCGATGGGTGGCGATTGCGGAGAATGCGGGAGGTATCACCGCAGAGTGGCGTAGAACGGGCCGCTGAGAGCGCCGTAGAGCCAAGATCTCTGGCGGGTCGATGTGAAGGCATAGCCGGATGCGGCTACGTGGCTCTCAGCGGGTCGCGCTATGTCGGCCGGTGGTGGATGGTTGGTGCGTGGTGTGGGGAGGGCTGAACCATCTCGGCATCTCGGCAACTCGGCAAAGGTGCCGTTGGCCTGGGGAAACGTCTGCCGAGATCGTTTAGGGTTCGCTGTTCCATCTCGGCAACCGGCGTTCATCTCGGCAGATGGCTTGCCGAGATGCCGAGATCGATACCGATCGGCCGGTGGGATCTCGGCAGAGTGTTGTCCCTGGTAGCGGGCTGATTCTGCCGAGATGCCGAGATGCCGAGATGGTTCAGCGGGTTTCATCCGTCGTGCTGCTCGACCCAGAACACGGCCCGGTTGCCGCGTTCGTGTTTGCCGGCCCGGATGACGTGGTTGCCGCGCCAGCGTCCGGCCTGCCCGGTGAGGAGCCTGCCGAGTTGCAGCGGGTTGGGGAGGCGTCCGGCGTGGGTGGTGATGAACTGCCCTTCCCACGGGTCGTGGACGTCGCTGCCCAACTGCATGGGCTCAGCGTCCTTGCGGAGTTCAGCGGCGGTCAGAGCCCGTCCACGGTGGCGTTCGTGCCAGGTGGTGAGGAACGCGCGCCAGCGCGTTTCGTCTTCGTCGATCTCGCGGACGTCGGCGGCGTTGGTGAGGAACCCGTCGATGCCGTGGTGGGCAAGGAACCCGCCGAGGGCTTGCGCCCACGGGGTGAACTGCCGCATCGACAACCCGCTGACGCGTGGTGCCCCTTGGCGGGTCCAGTCGAGCACGAGGACCAGGAGGTGCCACAGCACGGTGAGTTGGTTGGTGGGGTCGGTGATCCACTGGTCGAGGTGGGGGATGCCGAACCCGGATTGGTCGCGCAGTTCGGGGCGGGGCATGTTCGGGTCGAGGTGCACCCGCACCGTGCGGGAGGCCATGTCGCCGCCGACTTGGAGGTTGTTGCCGGTGGCCATCCATAGCCGGTCGTTGACGGTGGCGACGTTGCGGGACGCGCCAAGCTGCCGGTCGGACCATACGCCGCTGGTGACGAGCTGGGCGAGTACGGCGGAGTCGATGACGGTTCCCTCGGCGAGGTTGTCCCAGATGACCACGCCGACCTGTTCGGCGAGAACCGCGGTGATGGACTTGCGGAGTTCTTCGTCGGAGTAGGCCCAGGTCATGACCCGCTGCCCGTAGAGCATGCCGGGACCAGCGGTGAGGATCGTTTTCCCGGACGATGGCATGGTGGCGTCGATCAGCGCGAACGGCGTCAGGCTACGGGTGAAGTGCCGCAGGATCGGCGTCGCCAACAAGGCCACGTAGTTCGCCCGATCGGCGGCGCTGGCCCAGGGAAAGTCACGCAGGAACCGGCCGAGCAGGAACGTACGCGCCTCGGCCACCTGCTCCGGGGTGGGTTCGTCCGGCACCGGCGGGAGAGCGACCTTCGACGCGAGGTAGAGGCCGGTGGCCGGGTCGTAGCCGGGCCGCTGCAACAAGGTGCCGTCCCGGCGTAGCACCGGAGCGCCGATGATCCCGCGCAGCGGCGGCACGTTCGGCCACGTCTTCCCCGCGAGCACGGACGACAGGATCTCCCGAGGTGGCGTCACTTCTTCCTCGAAGAGTTCCGGGTCACCGGCTTCGTTCTTGCGGGTCTTGAGCCGGTAGACGTAGGCGTGTTCGGCGAGCAACCCCGCCAGCCCGGCTGGGGTGAGCGTGCTCGCGGCCACCGGGAGCGGGGAGTCGTCGTCGGCGGCGGTGGTCAACCCGCCCGAGACGGCTTCCATGTGGACGAGGGACCCGGCGGACACGTAGGTGTCGGGGAGTACGCCGTCGGTGAGTGCGGCCTTGAGGACGCGGATGGTTTCGGGTGCTGAACCAACCTGGAGGCGGGGCGTGGTGGTCATGCGGCGACCTTCCGGGGTTGACGCGCGCCGACCCGCAGACCGGACGCGATGGTGCGGGTGATCTCGCCCGGCTGGAGGCCGATGGACAGGGCAGCGGGTTCCAACACGGCGGTCACGTCGGCGTCGGTGAGGGCGCCCCCGGCGGCCAACTGCCCCAGGGCGACAGCCGAGGCGAACAGGGCGTGGTTGCGTTGACCGTTCGGGGCGGCGGTCAGGTGGGCCAGCTGGCGGCGGATCGCGGCAGCCACGTACGCGCCGTGCCGGTCAACGGGCAGCGTCACCACCGGGGCGCGGTGTGCGGGTCGCGGGGCGTGGGTGAGCAGTCCGGCGAGCCATGCGGGTAGCGGGGCGGGGTCGACGTCCAACGCCACCTCGTAGGGGCGTCCGGTGACGGTGGTGCCGGCGGCGACGACGTAGCCGCCGTGGGAGCGGGTGTCGACCAGCCATCCGAGCGACCCGGACGTGTTCCGCAACGCCGGCCCGGTGTCGGGGTGCCGGTAGTAGAGGTGGCTCCCGCCCCGGCCGGTGGTCACGGTGTAGGTGGGTTCGATGGTGCCGCCGTGCTGGTGGGCCAGGGCGGCGAGCACGTCGACACCATCGGCCGCATCGGCCCACGGCGGGGGTGGGGTGTCCGTGTCGGTCTTCGGGGTGTCGAGGTCGACCACCATCAGACCGGCCGGGCCGCACGCGATGCCGATGCCGTAGGGGCGCGTCGACCAGGCCCGGCGGATACGGGTCGGGTCAGTGGTGGCGCGGTCTTCCCAGCCGAGGTGCCGGCCAGCGGCCCGGCAGCGCGGGTCGGTGAGGGTGCACCGGTCGGCGGGGTGGTCGGGAAACGCGGGTCGCTTGTCGTCGGGGCGTAGCGGGAAGACGTGCCAGCCACGGGCGGCGTGTTCGAGAGCGGTAGCCAACAGGCCAGAGTCGGGCATGGGGTGCCTCCGTTCGATGGGAGCGGGCGGGGGCGGATGAATCGACGTCGAGTCGGGTTCGGGGCGACCGGCCAGGGCGGCGGGGGTGTGCGCCGGGCAGCGAGGCCCTTGCAGGTACCGGCGCACACCCTGCGCCGTGTCGCAGTAGCGGGCGGCCGTACCGATCCAGTGCCGGCAGGCCGTACCGGTCACCGCGCGGTGTTCCTCGGACACGGGTGAGCGGCGACAGCAGCGCGGGTCACGGTGTGCCGCACATCGACGAGCAGCCCGGCCAACTGGCGGCGGGCGGCGGGTTCGATGACGGCCAGGGCGACGCGCACCCGGATTTCGGCGTGGTCCCGGCCGGCGGCCGTGCGGACGCGGGTCAGCACGGCACGCGCGCCGGGCAGGTCGACCAGGATCTCCGGGGAGCGGTGTTCGGTGAGGTTGCAGCGGTGGTCACGGGCACACCACCCGGTGTGGCCGTCGGCCGTGCGGCGGCGGGTCACTGGTGGCCTGCCCGGTACTCGTCGCGGATGTGCTCGATGATCCGGCGGCCGGTGCGGACCCGTAGGCGGGTGCCGTCGCAGCGGCGGCATTCGCGGTGGGTGCCGATGATCGTGCGGTGGTGGCCGGTGCCGTCGCAGTGGTCGCATCGCTTCCACGGGGCGACCATGCACAGGAGTAGGTACCACGCTGCGTAACCGAGGGTGGCGAGGCTAGCGAGCAGAACGATGGGGGTCACGGGATGCCTCCACAGGCCGTTTTCAGGGCGCGAACGGCCGTCGCCGCTAGGAACTAGGGCACTGGCCAGGGATGGTGTGGATTGCTAGCGGGGGTGCTAGGTCTAGCGGAGGGTGCCGCTAGACCTAGCCACGATCGCTGTCCGGCTTACGCCGCTTTGTCCCGCCGCTGCTTGTTACGCTCCGCTACCGCTTCGGCGACGTGGGAGCGGTCGATGCCGCGCCGGTTGGCGCCCTTGGCGGTGGTCGGGTCGGTGCCCCACACCTGCCCCGTCGTGATGCCGTACGGCTTCAACGCGGCGGTGAGCTGATCGCGGGTCAGGTCGGCGTACGCGTCGGGGTTCGCCTCGGCGAGCCGTTCGGCGAGGATCTCCGTCCACACCTTCGGCTCATCGGCCGGGACCACGGCGAGAATGTCGTCGAGCAGGGTGTCTCGCCGTGCCGCCGGGGTCACCGTTTCCTGCCCGATGGCGTGGCCGGTGAGGGTTCCGGCCTGCTCCCGCAGTAGCCGCGCCCGGTCGGTGATCTTCTCGGCGGTGGGTCCGTCGACGTAGAAGGTACGTACGATCTGCGCGTCGTCGGCCGCGCCGACCAGGTAGCCGACGCCCTTGTCCTTGCGGGTGAACATGGTCGCCCGGACGCCGTTCTTGTACGCGCTGGTGCCCAACACCATGTCGTTCTCGAGCTGGCCCATGACCCGCAGGCAGAACCGGGTGCCCACGTTCGCCGACACTCCGGTGGGCAGGCTCTTGGCGTCGGGGCGTTGGGTGGCGAACAGCAGGATCACCCCGAGGGCGCGGCCCAGCTTGATGACCTTCTCGGCGAGTTCACCGGCTTCCTTGCCGAACTCCGGGTGCGAGAACAGTTCCTGGATCTCGTCGAACGCGGCGACCAGCCAGTGCAGACCGAGGCCCTTGCGGCGGGCGAGTTCGGGGGTGACCTTGTTGTCCGGGCACACCTGCTTGGGCAGGCCCTTGATGACGGCGGCGCGGCGCTGGCACTCCTTGCGCAACTCTCGCAGGGCTTCAAGGCCCTGCTCGGCGGTGTCGTCGTCGGCACCGGACCCGTACCGGGCCGCCACCTTCGCGAGAGGGTCGAGTCCCCCGGTGCCCTTGAACTCGAAGCACCACAGTTCGGCGTGCGGGTCGAGGGCGGCGGCGAGGATCGGCACCTGAATCGCGGCCGTCTTGCCGTAGCCGGGAATCGACCCGATCAACACGTTCGTGTAGGGCAGGTCGAAGGCCACGATCCGGCCGCGCGGGTCGGTGCCGAACGGCACCGGCCGGGACAGGTCGAACCCGGCCGCTTTGATCAGCGGCCATGCCGGCTGGCGGGCGGTGGCCATGTCCTGATCCCCCACCCACAACATCAACCGACCGGGGTGAACCTCCGGCATGCCCTCGGGCCAGACGCAGCCGAGGGGGCGGGTGAGACCAGCGGCGAGCCGGTCACGCCGCTCGATCACGTCCCCGGCGGTCACGCCAGGCGGAAGGTCGATGTCGGCCCGCCAGCCGGGGCCGTCGCGGGTGATCGGCGCGGTGAACCCGATCGCCTTGGTGCCTTGCTTCGCTATGGCCTGGTTGATGCCGGCGATGCCGAGCACGGCCAGGGCGCGCACCACGACGTCGGAGGTGAGCCGAGCGACGCGCGGCACCACCACGGCGGTATCCAACAGGGGCTTGTCGGCGGGTTGGCCGAGCATGCCGCACAGGGTCACCAACAGCGCCGGGACGGCCCACTGCGCCCACGTCGGTGTCCACAACATGCCCACGCCACCGGCCAGGCCGAGGGAGAGGGCGAAGGTGGCGACGATGCCGCGCCACCGGACCCGCCGGTCACGCTGGCGGGACAGTTTCAGGTACTCCTCGGCGTCGTTGGTGCGGGCAGTGGCCTGCCGCAGCGGCTCACCCTCCCAGTCGAACAGCCACCGGGCCGCACCGGAGATGAGTCGCCACGCGCCGACCGGGGCACGCCACGCGAGCTTGCCGAGGTACTTGGGCACCCGCACGAGGTGGTAGGCGGTGGTGTGGAGCAGGTGCCCAACGGCCCACCGCATCACGTCGCGCAGCTCATCGGTCGAGCGCAGCCAGCCGGGCAGGATCGGCCGACGCTGACCCGCGCGGACGTCGGTGAGGGTGAACCGCAGAGCGCGCTGCGCGGCGGGCGAGTCGACCAACACCCGGCCGTCGTCGCCGGCCTGGCCGGCGGTGGTGGTGCGGGCGGCGCGGACGGCGTCCAGGTCGACCACGTCGGCGTCCGGGCCGGTGGTGTTCAGGTCGGCTTCGGCTGCCTGCCAGTCGAAGCGGTCATCAGGGTTGTGGGGAGTCATGATGGTGGTTCCTCCAACTGATCCGTCAGGGATCGGGTAGGGGGCCGGCGGCACAGCGGGTTTCCTAGGCCGTGTGCTGTGCCGCCGGGCGTAGCTAGTGGTCGGCGTGCACCAGGTGCGCCAACGCCGCGCCCATGCCGAGCACGGCCACGGGCAGGCAGGCCACGAGGGTGGTAATCCACCACGGAGCCGAGGTGACCCCGGCGGCGATGAGCAGGTGGTAGGCCACCTGACCGAGCGCACCCACCAGCAGTGAGGCGATAGCGGACCACTTGGCGAACCGGGCCGCCCGTGCAGGTACGCGGCCGGACAGCCACACGTAGAGGGCGAACGCGCCGTACGTCTCCACCCCGATCGGGAGGGTGATCGCGGTGTCCACCACCCAGCCGTCCCCGATGCCGGGCAACAGGTTGACCTTCCCGAACCCGGTCAGCTTCCCCAGTCCGACCCAGCCGCCCCAGATGGCGACGAACGCGGGCAGCGCGAGGAGGATCACGGGCCATACCACCGCCCGCCGGGTCGGCGTGGGGGTGATGTTGGTGTCCGGGTATTCGACCGGCGTCACCTGCTCGACCTGCTCGACGGCCGGGGCTGGCGGGGCGGGGGTCGGGTCCGGGGCGGACTCTTCGGCGGGCGGCGGCGTGTCCGGGTCCGCGCTGGTGGGGTCCGGGTCCGGGGTGGGGTCGGTCGGGAACAGGATCGGCCGGTCGGCGAGGCTGCCGCGTACCACCATCGCCGTGTGCAGCGTGTCCACCCGGTCCTGCCGGTTCCGTTCGTCGGTCAGCAGGGACAACAGGTCGTTGGCCTTCTTCGGGCCGATCCGGAACTGCTTCATCAGCCGGTTCCGCGACGGCAGCCCCTCCAACTCCTGGGTGAGCTTGCGCGCGGCGGGTAACAGGTCCTCGACCGGCTGGGGGTAGGTGGTGCCGTTGATCGTGGGAGCGGTCATCGGGTGCCGTCCTCTCGGCTCGTCTCGGTGGTGGGGGTGTTGCAGCATTCGCCGTCGGGGGCGGGGCAGCCGTGCAGGCAGGACCCGCACGACCGGTCGATGCAGTGCTCTCCGGTGTCGTCGGTGGCGCAGCGCACCGGGTCGCAGACGCAGCACGGCAGGATCACGGCGGAGAACATGTCGGTGACGGTCATCGGGCCGCCGTCGTCAGGAACTCGGTCGGGGTGTCGGTGGTCGGCTCGCAGCAGTGCAGCCGCACCCGGATGCCGCGCCATTCGCCGTACACGTTCGTCAGGACCTTCGGCACGTCGTCGTGCTGGTAGGGCTGGCTGTTCCACTGCTCGACGGGCAGGCGCATGTACCGAGCCCAGCGGCGCAACTCCGTGTGCGTGGACAGGTTCAGTTCCAGCCCGTACGCGGCAGACGCCTCCACCTTGACCGGCAGCGGCAGCGCGTTACGGGCCATCGCGTCGGCGACGGTGAACAGGACTACAAGGATGCTCGGCGGGGTCTTCACAGGGGGGACTCCTTCCGGTGGTGGGTGTCAGGCGACGCGGCGCGGGGCGGTGGTACCGGTGGCCAGGTCGGCGGCGGCGCGAGTGACGCGGGACTCGGCCCGGCGCAACCTGCGCCAGTCCAGGACGGTCGGGCCGCCGTGGTCCTCGGCGTAGAGCAGGGTGATCTCGGCGTCGAGCACGTCGAGTTCGGCCGCGATCAGCGGCCATTCCTGCTCGATCGCGGCCAGGTCGACGGCGGACGGCCCCTGGTCATCGTGGTTGTCGATCACGTCGTTCGGTTCCTTCCGGAATGAGGGCCGGACACAGTCCGGACCCGAGAGAGAAGCCCAGGGCAGGGGCACGCCGGAACAGCGCGACACCCACCCGGGCGGGGGGAATCAGTGGCAGAAGCTCAGCCGCGCGCCGGACCCGTCCGCTCGGCCCGCTCGCCCGGGACCTACCGGGGTCGACCACCGTGTGGCTCAAGGCGGGATTACCGCAGACGGATCTACGCGGCGCTTCTGCTGTGAAGTTCTCAATGAACCTGCGCGCGGCAGCCCGTACGCGAACCCGCAGCCGAAGCCGCAACGCCGACGCCGACAACCAACCAGCTTGTCGTTCCTGGCTAGCCAGGTGCGATGAGATCAAGGTAGGTGCTCCTGGCTAGTCAGGTCAAGCGTGCGCGGCAAACTTTCCCAACTTGGCTAGTCAGAGCTACGGTGGACGGGTGAGCCAAGACCTCGACTTCCTCGGCCAGCTGGACCCCGACGACCCGAAACAGGCGTCACAGCAGATCGCGAACAAGCTGCGGGCCGCCATCCTCACGCGCCGACTCGCCCCCGGCGACAAGCTGCCGTCACAGCCCGAACTAGCTGCCCGCTACGGCGTCGCGCGGGAGACCGTCAAACGCGCCCTGGACCTGCTCCGGGCAGAGCGGCTAATCGTGTCCCGGCAGGGAAGCGGCGCGTTCGTCCGCGCCCAGACGCAACGGGCCGTCGAGCTACGCCCACACATCGAAGCCGCGTTTGAGCGGCCCCACGTCACCATCGACTTCGCCGGGTTCTCGGGCGAGACGTTGCGCGACGCGCTCGCCGAAGCTCTCGACATGGTGCGTGTCGGACGGCTCGCGCCGGAGACGATCGCTGTGCGAGTCCTGATCTCCGACATGACCGCGCCGATGGCGCTGCCAGCGCGAGCCGAGACTCAGGCCGATGATCCGGCCGTACGCGAACGCGCGGAGCGGATCACCCGTCGTGCTGCGGACGGCATCATCGACCAGGTCACCGAGCTGGGCGACCTCGGCCTGATCCGGTCGACCACCGTCGAGGTACGGATGCACCGGGCATCCCCGCTGTTCAAGCTCTACATCCTCAACGGCGAGGAAGTCTTCTACGGCTTCTACCCGGTCGTTGAGCGCACCGTCTCCATCAAGGGTGAGCCCATGGCGATCTACGACCTGATGGGCAAGGACGTGCCGCTCTTCCACTACGCGGTGACCGATGACGACGCCTCCCACGGCACGCAGTTCGTGGAAGCGTCCCGCCAGTGGTTCGACTCGGTGTGGTCGACCATCGCCTACCGGTACGACGGATGAACGCCGACCTTGAACGGCTGCTAGCCGGGGTCAGTGCAGTCCTGCTCGACTTCGATGGGCCGATATGCAGCGTCTTCGCCGGCTACCCCGCACCGCAGGTGGCCGCCGAGTTGGTCGACGTGCTCCGGCGTCACGGCGTCCACGTGCCGCCGGATCTCGCCAGCGAGCCGGACCCGTTAGAGGTGCTACGCCGCACCGGCGCGGCCGGCGACCAGGACGTCACGCGGGCGGTAGAGGACGCGCTCTGCGCGGCCGAGCGCCGGGCTGTCGAGACTGCCGAACCCACGCCGTACGGCCGGGAAGTCATCGTGGCTGCACGGCAGGCCGGGCTGCCGGTGGCGGTGGTCAGCAACAACTCAGCCGGTGCGGTGAGCGCATACCTGGCAGCGCACCGGCTCGCCGCGTACGTCTCACCGGTGGTCGGTCGGGCGCATGCCGACCCTGCCCATATGAAGCCCAACCCCGAGCCGATCCTGCAAGCCGTGCGCGTCCTCAGCGAGCCGCCGAATCGGTGCGTTTTGGTCGGCGACTCGCTCTCAGACATCGGCGGAGCGAGGGCGGCCGGAGTGAGAGTGATCGGCTACGCGAATCGGCCTGCCAAGGTTGAGACCTTTCGGGCCGCTGGGCCGGACGTGGTGGTTACGAGCATGGGCGAGATAGCTGGCGTCCTGATTGAACGGCCCCGCGGTTGATCTAATAAGCCATCGGCTATTTGCAGGATTGGTAGGTTAGCTGCCCTCTGGCGTGAGATGCCTGATCTGCTTATCAAAGCAGCGCCCTCAAGCCTTCTCGAAGCCTTCCAGCAACTGCCTCAACCGCATCAACGCCCTTTCTTGCCCAGCGTGTGCGGTGAATCCGGCAGCTAGTCGATGGCCGCCGCCATTAAGTGCTGTGCATACCGCCCCGACGTCCAAACGGCCATTAGAACGCAGTGACACTTGGTAAAGACCCTTGTCATCTTCCCGGAATACAATAGTAACCTCTGCCTCTCTGGCTTTTCGAACGATATCGATTATTCCCTCTGTCGCATCCATAGCCACACCAAAGCGATCGCGATCGTTCCGCCTGACTGTCGTCCAGATTATCCCCAACCCGCCCGCCGCGTCAGCCTCTAGTCGAGCATCAGCCAACACAACCGATAAAAGCTTGAGATATCCGACCGACGCCATATCCCAAAGGTGGCGGCCTACCACATCCTGCTGCACTCCCGCGTCTAGCAATTTTGCAGCAAGTCGGTGAGTCTTTGATGTTGTGTTCGGATATTTGAAGGAGCCAGTGTCGGAGGCGATGCCGGCGTAGAGGGCCGTCGCGATGTCTCTGGTTAGATCTACACCAAGCCGGGTAAGAAGTTCTTCGGTTATTGCAGCAGTGGCTTCTGCTTCACTATCGATCAGCGAGTATGTGCCAAATCCCGGATTGGTTGCGTGGTGGTCGATGATGATTACCGCCTTGGCGGTATCTATACGATTGGCAAGCGATCCCATCCTGTCACGGCTAGCTGTGTCGAGAACGACAAGCACTTCTGGCCGCTCTGGGAAATCTGCCGGCGAAACGACGAGCTCCAGCGCAGGCAAAAAAGAGAGCGACGTGGGAACTATGGATGGGTCATTGCCAAACGAAACGCAGACGTCCTTGCCGAGTGCGCGCAAGGCGAGCCCTAAAGCGATTGCGGATCCAAGGCTGTCGCCATCTGGATTAATATGTGCCGCGAGAGACACGCGCTCGGCTTGGATGAGTACTTCAACTACAGAAGTCCAATCGCCCTCCCCCGGTTTGCGCCGTTTTGAGTCGGCCGTCATGGGACAATCTCCTTTAAGTGTTATGGTTCCAGTAGACTTCGGGTCTCTAAGCCTCAACGGACTTGCATCGGACTTGCATCGGGCTTGGGTGGCTGTGGCTAGATCTGTCGATAGGCACTCGCCAGCGAATCGCAGAACATCGCGATCTCATTAGACGGAACAATGGCCCAGGCCGACTTCTCCAAAATTCCAGCGACGCTGGGGGTATAAAAGTGGGTCTGCCGGTTCAGTAGCGCTAGAAAATACCCAGCTTCCTTGCCCTTCTTCCTTACCACTATGCTTGCATGGCTAGCAGTTGGCGACGACAAAACAAAAAGATGGTTCGGGTAGCGGGAGGCCGCGATACGCGCGACCGAGTCGACGCAGTCAGACTCAACAGGCAATGTCGCACAAACTAGTGCACCATCTCCTACTCGGACCTCAACATAATCGAGTCCTTTGGTGATATCTTCTTCTCTCGCCTGTCGAGCAGCCGTCAGTTCCAGGGTGCTGTGTATCAAGCGAAGCCCCTCATCAAGCCTGATCGTAGCGGACGCACTCTGAAGGCTGCGAAGGGCTCGTTCGAGATCTGGACGACCATAACGGCCAAGGTGGATGTCGATGCCGTCGGCTAGAATCTTCACTTGCTCAACGGGAGGAGGCTGTTGTGCGCCACCCAGAATCGTTATCGACGAGGTGTGAAGACTGGAATATCGGTATTCATTTGCAGAAACAGCACCGGCTCCAACGTACAACTTCTCCAAATCGGACAGCGATAGGCCCGACGCTCGCGTCAACAGGGCCAACTCGATCGACGCGGGATGAGAATCTAATGCCTCGGGCCAGTGCCCAGGTGCGGTTGCAAGGGCTTGGCCACCGTTAATCATTGATTCGCTGATCTTTTTTACTCGTGAGCCGATGACCATACCCTCGACGTTCGCGAGCGTGCTTTGCGCCTCCGCTGTCAGAGGGAAAGGCGGGTCGAGTAGCAAGACTAGCATGTGAGGATGGTTTTGAATCAAGGGCGGCAGCCATTCTAAATCAATATCCGATTGCTGGACTGCCCTGTAGATTCTCTTAACTCCTGGGCGCAACTCCGCAAAGAGGCGCTCTAGCAAATATGCTGCTACGGCGCCATTCGTGTCCGCGCCGCAGAGAACTAGGCAGTCTTCCTTGCCTCGTATTAGTTGGCCGAGTGATCCGAACAGGAAATCCGCGATTTTCTCGTTGGTTCCATCCATTGCTTCCCTCAAGAAACCCTCATCGCGCTCGATAACATGGTCCGGTCCCGGCTCTGCTGACAATCTACCGCCCTCCGTATTTTTTCTGGGCATCCCAGACGAACCCAATAATCCCCACGATGGATCCTACCACCCCAATGGCTGCGCCCAGTCGGCCCCAAGAGAGAGGGATCAAGATTCCCAACGCGGTTGAGCCGAGAGCAACTGCACCGAGCACCGTAACAATCCGTGCAGTTCGCATTAGGCGCTGACGTAGGCTCCAATCTGGCAGTGCAATCTCTATAGCCCGTTGAGGTTGATAGCGCTGTGTGTATATGGCTAAAGCCCTAATCGGAACCGCAGTAAAATACGCCTCTGATTGTGGATCGCCGCTATATAGAGGTGGTTCGGTCGGCCATCCACCTGTCCTTTGATCTTGTCGGCCAACGATCCACCTTGCTGCGCCATGGATAACTGTCTGCAATGCTGGATCTTGGCTCACTTGCTCGGATCGGCAGCAGTTCAGAACGAAGTAGCTTGTTTCTATTATCGATCCATTGAGATGGTAGGCTCCGCCTTGCTTTCGGAGGCTCTTCGCCAAGGTGTCGAAGCTAAAATTGCCCGGTGGGAGAGCCTTTGCTCTTTCTAGTGCTACGAATGCCCATAGCGCTGGGGTGTCATCGATGATTGCAGGCAGGCTATTCCTCACAGTGGCTGTGTAGGTTCCCAGCCAATCAGGGGACTCTTTTAGGCTAACCATGCAGTCGATAAGATAGGCTCGATAGTTGAGCTGTCCGTCGATGCTCACGTGGCCGTCAATCGCGTTGCGCAATGCCAGTGCGTCGCCCTCGACGACTGACCTGGGAATGCCGGATGCGCGAACTTCCGAAAGGGCTCCAAGCCGCCAGAAGTGGTGATTGAGACTAACTACATGGCTAGGCTCGCATAGCCAATGAATGGCTCGGGAAACTGTCCCATAGGTGGCAGGAAAGCCGCACGCCGTGAAGGCCCGGAGGGATTGTGAGGTAGCCGTCAGTTTTGCCTGAGCGCTTGGGCCATCCCATGAGCCATCTCGTTGCTGCCGTTTTTCGAGCCATGCTAGTCCCCGCCTAAGAGACGCCGCCACCTCGTCCAAGGCTCGCTCCCGTCCGTGAAACGTTGGACTCAGACGATATCTCTAACGGGGCAGGTAGCACGAGGGTGCCCGCCACGCGCACCATGATCGTTTGTGCAGGACGATGCTTGGCCGGGGGCGATGCCAAGCCGGCCATACGACGATGGCCTTTAGTGGTCTTGACACGAGCCGCTACGAGGCTGCAGCAGCCAACCTTTGCCGGACGTGCGGTCGCCGTCGAGATGAGGGGTGTATAGCAACGCTGCCAGCAGGCGCACTGCCCGGGGGCATGACTACAAACGCTGGTAAGGCCGAAGCTCCGAGCGTGCAGCCGTGGGCGGATGCGCGCGGACGCGACGCACGGAGCTCGTAAGCGACCAGTCCGGCTCTGTCACAAGATCTGGATCATACGTGGAGTGATCAAGCTCACCGACCTAACCCGGGCTCATCGGTCGTGCGTCCTCTTGGTAGCGCGGTGCTACCTGCTTCCTAAGCCGCGAGTTGCGGTGCTACCGACAGATAGTGGCGTGACAGCAACCACGCCCCCGAGTAACCCGAGGAAGCGGACGGGTAGCCGCCAGCGTCAGGACGCGGTCCTTGCGGCCCGCCTGGGTTGGTGGGTCAGGGCACGACCTGAATGCTCCATGCGTCGTATTCGTGTCGGAGGGTGGGCGTTGGCTCGCATAGCAGCAGGTCAGCGCCGTGAGTTGCGTGGTCTTGAAAACCGGTAAGGCAGCGATGTCTTCGTGGGTTCGAATCCCACACCCTCCGCTCCCCGAACAGCAGAAATGCCACAGGGGGCATGCCTGTGGCATTGACCCGGTCCCACTGGTTCTCGCCCATGACGCCGGACGGGCAGCCCCGCCTCTAGCGACGGCGGCTCGCCCGGCTCACCAGGAACCAGACGAGACCGGCGAGCAGCGCTGCCGACGTGACGAGACAGCAGAGCGTGGCGATGTGCCACGGCTTGAGTGCGCCCATGCTGCGGCACTGTACCGGCGGCGGCCCACGGCCACCGGCCCCTGCCGCCCGGTCGGCGGCGAATGAGCGGCAACCAGTCTTCGTGGGTTGGGTTCGAATCTCGCGCCCTCCGCCCCCGAACAGCAGTCTGTTCCCTGAACAGCGAAAACGCCGGCCAGGGGCCTATCGTCTGCTGGTGGGTCAGTCTCACTGCTTGCCAGGGACGTCACAGCCGCCACCTAGGCTCGGCGCGACGAATGCTGGCCTAAGGAGAGTGACCATGCTCGACAACGAGACGCGGGGGTTCATGCGCGAGGTCGCCGGCCTTGCTCCTGAGACGTTGGCCCGGATATTCGATCGTGCCCTCGATCTGTGGCAACAGGGCGGGCGCGACGCCAGCAGAGCGGCCAAGGTTTCCGCGTCCCAGAACTCTGAGATCCGTAGGACCGTGCTCACGAGCTTCCGGCCGCGTACGGAGGAACTCGATGCCCACCAGCCTGAGCTGATGTCGAGCGCGATCAGCGGCACGGTGATCGCGGCGCGCGGCGTGCTGAAGCGCGACCGTTTGACGGCTGAGCAGTACCACGTGCTGATGGAGCCGTTCGTGTCCGCGGGCATGGTCACGCCGGAGCATCCGAGAGCCGGGATCATGTCGGATGACACCGCCACCTCGGCCGATGACCGGCCGGGGCACCCTCAGGACTCGACGGACGACCACGTGGCCGTCGCCGAGCAGATGCGGGCCCGCGGTCTTTCCACCGGGTCCGACTACTCGTTGTACGTCGCCGGCGAGCCGGCATCGGCCACGACGACGCCGGTCGAAGCAGGCGAGTGTCGGCGTCTTCCCCAGTAGGGCCGGTTTTCCGGCCGGCCCTACCCGTAGGCCCTTCGCGCCGATCCGACGTGCCGGCGGTCGATTTCGGGTCGTGGCGGGGTAAGAAGGGCGGCAGGAAACCGTGCTCACCGGAAGGACCGTCCCCGATGTCCCTGGAACGACCGATCGCCCCGGACCCGTACGAGCTGCTGCCGACCGTTGCGTCGTTCACCCTGACCAGTGACGACGTGCACAACGGCGAGCCGATGGATGCCCGATACGCCCACGACAGCGTCGGCGGGGGGAACGTCTCGCCCCAGCTCGCCTGGTCGGACTTCCCCGCCGAGACGAAGAGCTTCGTGGTCACCTGCTTCGACCCGGACGCGCCGACCGGCAGCGGCTTCTGGCACTGGGTGCTGGTCGACCTTCCCGCCTCGGTGACCGAACTGTCCCGGGGCGTCGACGAGGCCGCCCTGGGCGACGCGTCCAGTATCCGCAACGACTACGGTGTGACCGGTTTCGGCGGCGCCGCCCCGCCGGCCGGCGACCGCCCGCACCGGTACGTCTTCGCCGTGCACGCCATCGACGTCGAGCGCCTCGGCGTGGGCCCGGACGCCACCCCCGCGTACGTCGGCTTCAACCTCGCCTTCCACACCCTGGCCCGCGCGGTCATCCGCCCCACGTACCAGGTCAAGGACTGAGCCACCCGCCCGCGATCTTGCACTTGCGGCCCGCGTCTCGCGGCACATGCCCGGATTGCCCGGGCCCAAAGTGCAAGATCGCGGGGCCGGCGGGGGTGGGGGTCAGGCGGGGACGCGGGCCACGGCGAAGACGGACTGGCCGAACGGGGGGCGGACCAGTTGCTCCGCCGCCTTGGTGGCGGGGAGGACGAGGGTGTCGTAGACCTTCACCATCGGGCCCTCCTTCGGCATCAGCCGGAAGACCTTGGTCGCCATGAAGTAGCCGATCAGGCCGAGCGCGTTCGCGTAGTGGATCTTCTCCACGGTCAGGCCGGCCTCGGTCATCGCGGCGGACAGGGTCTTCTTCGTGTACCGCCGGACGTGGCCGGTGGCGATATCGGCGGGGCCCATCGCGAACTGGAACGCCGGCACGATGATCACCACGGTGCCGCCCGGCCGGACCAGGTCGCGCATGCTGGCCAGCGCGCTCACGTGGTCCTCGATGTGCTCCAGCACGTTGTACGACACGGCGGCGCTGTAGTCCCCGCGCTCGGAGTGCGGCAGCAGCATCTGCCGGACCTCGATGTTCGGCTGCTCGGCGAGGCGCTCCTTCAGGGCGACCAGCCGGTCCGGGTCGGCCTCGGTGGCGGTGAACCGGGGGAAGTGGTCCGCCCACGCCAGGGCGTAGTCACCCAGCCCGCTGCCGATCTCGATCGGGTTGTCACCGAGGTGTGGGACGGCCAGTTCGACGAACCACCTGCGGTGGTTGACCGCCGTCGCGAGGCCTTCCAGCACCTCGGACTGGACACGCTGATCCCCAGTGATTTCTGCCATGCGTCGATTCCTCACGGTGTGACTCGACCTGCCCCGGGACCGACAGAGTGAACCATCCGAAGCGGACGGTGGGGAAATCGGGGCATCGTGGTGGCCGAATTGCGGTCGGGGGCGGGCACGAGATCGGCGGTCGGCGAACCCGGCACATAGTACGCCAGTCCCCAGAAACATGTCACGTCAGTGCCATACCCTGACTACTCTATGAATTGTCATGACTACTCCTCAATCGGACCGCCCCGAAGGCGAGCCCGGGGGCGGCGAGGCCGAACCCCCGGTGTCGGACGTGTCAGACGAGGGGGTGGGCAGGGCCGCGCCGTCCCGACGGGGGCGCTGGACGGACGTCCTCGCCGTGCTCAGCTTCGCGCTGATCGCTTTCTGGGTGACCGTCCGGCTCTGGGTGAATCCGACGCACGGGGTCCGGGACAACCGATCCGACCAGGCGCTCTTCGAGTGGATGATGGCGCACGGCGCACGCGTGCTGACCGATTTCGCCTATCCGTTCGGCTCGGACCGGATGAATGTGCCGGACAGCGTCAATCTCATGGCAAACACGTCCGTATTATCCATTTCTCTGCCAATGACGCCGGTCACCGTCCTGCTCGGGCCGCGTATCGCTTTTCTGGTGTTCCTCACCGGCGGCATGATCGCCACCGCGACCGCCTGGTACTTCGTCCTCTCCCGGGTGCTGGTCGGCTCCCGGGGGCCGGCCTGGCTCGGGGCCGGGTTCTGCGCGTTCGCCCCGGCGATGGTCTCGCACGCCAACGCCCATCCCAACATCGTCAGCCAGTTCGTGGTGCCCCTGATCGTCTGGCGCACCCTGCGGCTGCCCGACGGCGGCCGGTGGCTGCGCAACGGCGTGCTGCTCGCGCTGGTGATCGTCTGGCAGGCCTTCATCAACCTGGAGATCCTGCTGATGACCGCCATCGGGCTCGGCGTGGTGGTTGTCGTACTGGCCCTGGGCCGGCCCGAGCTGCGCCGGCGGGCCCGGCCGTTCCTCGCCGGGCTGGCGGTCGCCGCAGCCCTGGCCGCGGTGCTGTTGGCGTACCCGCTGTACGTGCAGTTCTTCGGCCCCGGCGCGTACGAGGGCCTGTCCGAGCTGATCCGCGGCTACCGCACCGACCTCGCCTCGTTCACCGCGTTCGGCCGGGAGTCGATCGCCGGCGTCCCGCAGGCCAACCTCAAGCTGGTCAAGAACCCCACCGAGGAGAACGGCTTCTTCGGCTGGCCGCTGGTCATCCTGGTCGGCGCCCTGGTGTGGTGGCTGCGGCGCAGCCCCGTGGTCCTCGGCCTCGCCGCGGTCGGCCTGCTCTTCGCGGTGCTCTCCCTCGGCCGGGAGATCCAGTTCGAGGGCCGGGCGACCGGGATCGCCGGGCCCTGGGCGGCCCTGGAAAACCTGCCGATTCTGCACTCGGTGGTGCCCACCCGGTGGGCGCTGGCGACCGTCCCGATAGTCGGGGTGCTGCTCGCGTTCGGCGCGGAACGGGCCCGCCGGCTGGCCCGGGAGCACCCGGTTGCCCGCCCGCAGATCCGCTTCGCCACCGCCACCATGCTGACCATGGCGCTGCTCCCCGCGTTCCCCACCCCGTTGCCCTCGGTACGCCTCGACCCGGTGCCCGAGTTCGTCACCTCCGGCGCCTGGCGTCCGTACGTGGCCGGCGGGCGCAGCGTGGTGACGCTGCCGCTGCCGGACACCGACTACCCCGATCCGCTGCGCTGGTCGGCGGCGACCCGCCTGGACCTGCCGCTGGCCCGGGGCTACTTCCTCGGGCCGGACACCCGGCCGCGGGCACCAGAGGGGCGGATCGCCCTGTTCACCGCCCCGCCCCGCCCCACCAGCAGCTTCTTCATCACTATCCGGCGCACCGGCCAGGTTCCGCCGGTCACTGCGCCGATCCGGGCGTCCGCGTTGGAGGACCTGCGGTACTGGCGGGCCGGGGTGGTGCTGCTCGGCCCGCACGAGCACGCCGACGCGCTACGCCGGGGGATGACCGAGCTGACCGGAGTTCGCCCCACGTACACCGGGGGGGTCTGGGTCTGGGACGTCCGTCCGCTGACGGACTGAGCCCGCCGCCGGCGGACCGGTCCGTGTCAGCGGAGGCAGCAGCCCTGGCAGACCTTCGGCCTGGGCAGGGTGAAGGCCAGGCAGCAGGTGCGGCGCTGGACCGTCGGCTCGCCGGCTGGGCCGGGCACCAGCTCGACCAGGTCCGCCAGGTCGAGGGCGTGCAGCAGCGTCTCGACGTGCCGGGTGGCGGGGCCGGGCAGCGCGTCGGCGGCCCGCAGCACGCCGTGCGCGATGCCGGAGGCGACGGAGCCGAGCAGCGTACGGGTGCCGATGCGGACCTCCGCCTGGATGGCGGTGACCAGCGGGGTGAGGTGGGCGTCGAGCAGTGAGGCGCGGAGCACGGCCAGCAGCTCGGCCTCGTCGGCGACGACCCGGACCTCCGGCAGCCCCGCCAGGGCCAGCGGGTCGTTGGGGAGCACCGCGACGGTGGTGGACCGGCGAAGCCCGAGGGTGACCAGCGGGCGGTGGTCCTCGAAGTGGATCAGCACGTCGGCCGGGTCGAGCAGCGGCACCCGGCGGGCCGCCGCCCAGCCGAGCACGGCCGGCAGGGCGACCCAGTAGCTGTACGACTTCCAGGCCAGCGCGGCGCAGGCGTGCGGGGTGCCGCCCCAGAGCAGGGCGGCGGCGTGCAGCAGCTCGGGCAGCCGGGTCCCGTCGACCAGGGTGGTGGCCGGGGCCCAGCCGAACCGGTCGTCGGTCACCAGCAGGCCCGGCGCGAGCCCGGGCAGGTCGTCGGTGCCGAACATGGCACGCAGGGTCGCGGTCACGGGGGCGAGGGGCGTCGCGGTCTCCCGCGTGGGCATCACCGCTGTCACCGCATCTCCCCTCGACCGAAGTTCCGAGCTGCGAACTAAGGCTAGCCTAACCAACGCCTCGGGATAGGGGAAGCCCCGGTCTGCGGCGACCGGGAGGCGGTCGTCACCCTGGCGGGCTCCACGGCCTCGGGGGCACGCCGGGGCACTACCCGGTCAGGACCGGGGAAAACGCCGGTCGGTCGGGGCAGATCGGGCCGCCGTAGGCATTGACGTTCATGCGTGAATTGTCAAGCCGAGTGTCGACAAGATGCCAATTCTGTGCGCGTTCACGTACGGAAAGTGAAACTGGTACTCCCCGGCGTTGAGGAAGCTGATGACGACCTCTCCCATCGAGCGGGCCGCCGACTCGTTCGCGGCCGAACTCGCCCGGCAGCGGACCGGGCGGGGGCTGTCCAAGAAGCAACTGGCCACGCTGATGGGCTTCGACCCGTCCTACATCAGCCACGTCGAGGGACGCCGGCACCGACCGACCGAGGACTTCGCCCGCCGGGCCGAGGCCGTCCTGGAGGCCAGCGGCGCGATCTGGCAGCGCTTCCGGGAGTACGACGAGCTCCGGCACGGCCGCCCCACCCCGCCCCATCGGGACCACCCCGCCCCCGGCCAGTGGATGCCCCCCGGCACCGGGCTGATCGTGGAGGGCGAACTGGCCACCCTCACCCACACCGACGAGGGCTACCGGTGCGTCATCCGCCGGGAGCTCTACAACGCCGGTACCGAACCGGTGACCCGCTACCTGGTCCGGGTCGCCGTCGACCGGTACCCCAACGATCCCGGCCGGTCGAACCGGCACCACCGGGAACACCCGCTCACCTTCGCCGAGCTGCAACTGCTGTCGTACCGGCACGACGGCGGGGAGCCCGAGCCGATGCACTGGCGGGCCAAGCACGACCGGGACGCGTTCAAGGAGATCTGGCTGCTCTTCGAGAACGACGAGGGCCGCTTCCCGCTCTACCCCGGCGAGCGGGTCACCATCGAGTACGCGTACCGGGTGAGCCGGGAGAAGTGGGGCCCCTGGTTCCAGCGCGCCGTACGCCTGCCGACCCGGCACCTGGCGGTCCGGCTCGACCTGCCCACGGACCTGGCTCCCCAGGTATGGGGGGTGGAGACCTCGCTCTCGTCCGAGGAAGGGCCGCTGCGCCGCCCGATCAGCCGGCACGAGCGCGGCGGCCGGGCGATCTTCGACTGGGCCACCGAGGACCCGCCGCTCAACGCCCGGTACCGGTTGCAGTGGCGGTTCCGCAGCCGCCCGCCCGAGTCCGACTCCGGCGGGCCGGTCGGCGGCGGCCGGGTCCGGGCCAGCGACCGGATGCGAGGGCTGGGCATAGTGCAGCGCGGCGCGGACCTGCTGCGCCAGCCCAGCCGCCAGTTCGGCCTGCCGGCCGACGAGGCGACCGCCCGCGCCGTGGTCGACCGGCTCGGCTCGGCGCTGGTCCGGCTCGACGAGCTACACCCGTTCAGCAAGGGCGTCGGCATCGCCGCCCCCCAGCTCGGCCTCGCCTGGGCCGCCGCCGTGGTCCGCCCGTCCGACCGGGGTGCCGATCCGGTGATCCTGCTCAACCCCCGGGTGGTCGACTCGTCCCCGGACACCGACGAGCAGTACGAGGGCTGCCTCTCCTTCTTCGACCACCGGGGGCTGGTGCCCCGGCCGCTGCGCATCGACGTGGAGCACGCGCAGTGCGACGGCGGCCGGATGATCACCTCGTTCGAGTTCGCCATGGCCCGGCTCGTCGCGCACGAGATCGACCACCTGGAGGGCCGGCTGTACGTCGACCGGATGACGCCCGGCGTGCCGCTGGTGCCGGTGGAGGAGTACCGCGAGACCGGCAACCCCTGGCGGTACTGAGAGACGAGCGAGGGGGCGGACCGGGTCGCGTGCCCCAGGGGGCGGAGGCACGCGACCCGGTCCTCTTCGGGGGGAGGAAGGTCTTCGTCCGGGCGTCCCGAACGCGCTCGCCGGCCGGCGTATTCGGCCCGGCCCGGCCCGACGCGTTCGCCGAACGCCGTACGGCGTCGCGCTACAGCTCGCCGAAGGTGTCGTACCGGATGTTCGGAGGCGGCACGTCGTCCCCGGCGAGCGCCCGCAGGGTCGCCCGGACCATCCGGGCCGAGCCCGAGACGTAGCAGTCGTGGGCGGTCCACGGGCCGTACCGGGCCACCACCTCCGAGATGTCGCCCCGCTCCCCGTCGAAGTCCGGCTCCGCGCTGCACGCCGGGGTGACCGAGAGCCAGGGGTGGGTGGCCACCAGCTCCCGCAGCCCGTCCAGCGCGTACAGGTCGTCGGCGTGCCGGGCGCCGTAGAAGACGTGCACCCAGCGGGTCCGGTTCCAGCCGGTCAACTCCTCGACCAGCGCCTTGACCGGGGCCAACCCGACCCCGCCGGCGACGCACAGGATGTCCCGCTCCGAGGAGCGGTCCAGGGTCATCGACCCCATCGGCGCGGCGACGCGGAGCAGGTCCCCCGGCCTCGTACGGCGCACCAGCGCCCCGGACACCCAGCCCGCGCCCGACGGCGTCCGGACGTGGAACTCCAGGACGTTGTCGTCGTTCGGGGCGTTCGCCACCGAGTACGTCCGCCACACCCGGGGCAGGTGCCGGGGGGCCTCGACGCTGACGTACTGGCCGGCCCGCCAGGGCAGCGGATGCTGGAGGGCGCGGACGGTCAGGACCGCCGTGTCCGGGCCGTGCCGCTGGTGGGTCAGCACCTCGGCGTGCCAGTACGGCGGGTTCTCGTCCGCCGCCGCCCCGGCCAGCATCTTCTCGACGATCGCCGCGTACGCGTCCCGCCACGCCTGGTCGTACTCCAGGTTCCAGCCGTCCCCGGCGGTGCTGCGCAGCGCGTCCAGCAGGGCGATGCCCATGGTCTCGTAGTGCGCCGAGTCGACGTGGTACTTCCGGTGGTCCCGGCCCAGCGAGCGCAGGTACTCGTCGAAGCTCTCCGGGTCGTCCACCACCTGGGTCGCCGTGACTATCGCGTCCAGGATGCGGTCGCCCTGGCCGGTCATCGCCGCCGGAAAGAGCGGGCGCAGCGCGGGGTCGAGGAGGAAGAGCCGGGCGTAGAAGTGACCGCTCAACCGGCCCCGGTCCTCCTCGACCAGGGTCCAGCTCTCCTTCAGCAGCTGCGCGACGTTGTCCAAGACGCTCCTCCTCCTGACCGGCGGATCGGGCCCCCATAGAATGTCCACGGAGCGTGTGCACCGGTCGCACAGAATGTGCGATCTCCTCATGCCGCCCCTCGGTCCGTTGTCCCGCCGGCCGTCGGAGTCGGGCACAGTGGTGCGGTGACCGTTGAGCTCAACCGGCCGGCGTCCCGCCGGGTCCTCGGCACGGAGACGCTGCTGGTGCTCGGGCTCTCGCTCGGGCAGTCGGCGGTCTACGCGCTCGTGTCGATCATCGCGAAGCTGACCGCCGACGGGCCGCTGTCGAAGCAGACCGCCGCGCTGAACACCTCCCAGTCGGCCCGCCCCTGGCTCGACCTGACGTACCAGCTCCTCGGCATCGTCTTCGCGCTGCTGCCGGTGCTGCTCGCCGTACACCTGCTGGCGCGCGACCCCGGCGACCCCGTCCGTACCCTCGGGGTGGACCTGCGCCGGCCCGGTTCCGACCTGGCCCGGGGCGCGGGCCTGGCGGCGCTCATCGGCCTGCCCGGCCTGGCCTTGTTCTGGGCCGCCGCGCAGCTCGGCGTCAACGCCACCCTCGTCCCGGCCGGCCTGCCGGAGGTCTGGTGGGCGGTCCCGGTGCTGATCCTCGCCGCCGTGCAGAACGCCGTGCTGGAGGAGGTGATCGTGGTCGGCTACCTGGTCACCCGGCTGCGCCAGCTCCGATGGCGGCTCGGCGCGGTGATCGCCGCGAGCGCCGTCCTGCGCGGCTCCTACCACCTGTACCAGGGCTTCGGCGCGTTTCTCGGCAACGCCGTGATGGGTGTCGTGTTCTCCTTCTTCTACCTGCGCACCAAACGGGTTATGCCGCTGATCGTCGCGCACACCCTGCTCGACGTGGTCGCCTTCGTCGGCTACGCCGTCCTGCCGAGATCCTGGTTCGACTGGCTCTGACGGGCCGTACCGCAAGCCGACGCCGCGCCACGCGTCGATTCCGCCCCGCCCCGCCCACCCCGGTGGGCGGCTGCCGTCAGCGGGCGCGCGGTGGCCGGTAGGCGTCGACCGCCCGGGCGGCCAGCCGCTCGGCGGAGGCCGAGCCGCCCACCGCGGCGGCCAGCACTGCCGCGCCCGGCACCAGCCGGGACGCCACCCGCAGCCCCAGCCACCCCCCGGCCTGCACGGCCAGCGGCGCGGCCAACCGCCAGGCAGCCTCAGCCACCCGGGGCCACGGCTGCTCGACCGGGTCGGTCGCCGCCTCCGCCGCCGCCAACGCCACCCGGGCGCTCTCCGCGTCCGGATGCACCCGGGTCAGCACCAGCAGTTCCACCGCCCGTTCCGGGTCGGCCGGATCCAGGCCGTACGCCGCCGCCAGATGCAGCACCAGGCCGGACTGCGTCCAGAGCACCGCCGCCAGCTCCGCGACAGGCGCGAACAGGCCAGCGAGCGCCGCCGTCGCCCCGCCCGCCGCAGCCAGCCGGACGAACCGCCGGGTCGCGAGCCGGGCCAGCCCGTCCGGCGTCGCGTCGGGGTAGACGTCCCGGAGCGACGCCGCCCAGTCGCGCGCCCCCGGCCCCAGCGCCCGGACCGCCGCCAGGGCCAGCAGCTCCGGGGCGAAGCCCGGGTGGTCGAGCACCCGCACGGCCGCCGCCCGCAGGCCACCCACCTCGATACGCGCCGACGCCGCCCCCGGCGCCCGGCCACCAGCCCCGGTGCCGGCCTCGACGCCTGCGGTCTCCGGACCAGCCATCGCGGGCGCAACCACCTCGGCGGTGGCCATCTCGGGGGTGATCCTCGCGGGGGTCGCAGCCTCCGGGGTGGTCGTAGCCTCCGGGCGGGCCGGCTTCGCTGGGGTGGTGGCCTTTCTCCTGGCGGCGGCCTTCTTCGGCTGGGCGACGCCGGTGCTCTTCCTCGGCGCGGCGGTCTTCCTCGGCGCGGCGGTCCTGCCGGCCGTGGTCGGGTTCGCGCCCTCCTCGGTCGGGGTCGCCCTGGCGGACTCCGGGGCCGCAGATGCCTTCCGAGCGGAGGCCTTCCGGGTGGCCCGCGCCCCGAGGGCCGAGCCGACGGCGGTGACGCCTGTCTCACGAGCCTTGGGAGGTGCGTTGCGCGGGGCGGCCGGTTCCGGCTCGGCCGCCGGGGGCGGTGAATCGTCGGCGCCGCTGCGCGCCTGATCACCTCGGCTGGCCGTATCCGCCGGCGGCTGAGGCGGTTGGACCGCGTCGGTGGCCGGGACCGGCCGGTCCGCGGCGGACCTGGGGGCCGGAGGCGGCGGAGCCGGTCGGTCGGGATCGGGCGGTTGAAAGAGCACGGTGGGGGCCGCCGCCCGGGCCCGGGGCGGAGGTGACCTCGTCACGTCAGGAGGCGGGGCGTCTGCGGGGGCCACAGCGGGATCGGGAGGGACGGGCGGCGTGAAGGTCGCGCGCGGAGGACGGCGTCGACGCGCGCCCTCACCAGGCTCGGGGCGGGGCGGGTCGCTTGGCGGCTGCTCCTCCATGTCGATGGATCGTAGCCCTGATCCGGGCACCGCACAGCAGGAAAACGCCTGGATGGGAAGGATCGACCACCGAGGTCCGGACGGTCCTCCCCAGGTGCCTCCGCCCCGGCACCGGTAGTCGCTTTGCTCCGGACGGGTGCGGGCCTGTATTCTCGGGCGCGGTGGTCTGCGGGCCACCGAGGAGACTTCGCCTAGTCTGGTCTATGGCGCCGCACTGCTAATGCGGTTGGGGTCTTAAAGCCCCTCCCGGGTTCGAATCCCGGAGTCTCCGCGCGAAAGCCGGTGTGTAGACTGGTCGAGCAGCAAGCGCCCGTAGCTCAATGGATAGAGCATCTGACTACGGATCAGAAGGTTAGGGGTTCGAATCCCTTCGGGCGCACAAGTTCTACCAGGCAATATTCATTGTTGCCGCTGGCTTTTGGGTCGGTGTGGGTCGCACGTGGGTCACGTCTGTGACCCACGTGCCGGGTCTGGTGGGGCCGCGTGGACCTGGGCTTTCGGGGTTGACGCGCAGCGGATTCGCGGACGGATGATGCGGATCCGCCCCTTTCGTCTGCGCTGACGATCCCATCAGTTGATGATCATCATGTGCCTGCTGTCTAGCCTGTCCGGGTGTCTTGGGGGATGGGTGGCTAGGGCCAACGAGGCGGGCCTGGTGTACCGACGGTGCGGTTGTCGGTGCGGGCTGACCGGTCGCCAGCTGGGTGTGCGGTGCGAGCGTCTCGCCGAGTTCGACCACGGCCGTTGGTACTTCGCCGTGCAGTTGACCGGTGTTGATGAGCGGCGTGTTCGGGTGCGTCGCGGCGGTTTCGCCAGCCGGGCTGAGGCCGAGCGGGCTTGCTGGGCGCTGCGGCAGGTGCCGGGGCATGAGGCGGCGGGGATGTGGACGCTGAAGCGCTGGCTGGAGTTCTGGTTGTCGGAGAACGAGGGGCGGCTGCGTCCCTCGACCATGGTCAACTACCGCGGCCTCGTGAACGACTACCTCGTTCCGCAGCTGGGTCACGTCCGGATGCGGAAGTTGCGTACCCGGGATGCGCAGCGGGCGATGGACCGGATCTCGCACCGCCACGTCCGGGGCGGACGGCTGATTTCTCCGGGCACGCTGAACGGTATCCGTGCGGTGCTGCGCAGCGCGCTGTCCGCGGCACGGCGGCAGGGGGTGATCGACCGGAATCCCGGCAGGGGCCTGCGGCTGCCGAACGGGGCGCGCCCACGGGCGGTGGTGTGGGACGCGGAGCGGGAGAAGGCGTGGAACGACACGGGAGTGCGGCCTCGGGTGGCGGTGTGGGGGCTGCATCAGGTCGGCCGGTTCCTGGAGTCCGTGCAGAGCGATCCGCTGTTCGCGTTGTGGTGGCTGGTGGCGTTGCGGGGGCCGCGCCGGGGCGAGATCGCCGGGTTGCGGTGGGAGGACATCAACCTGACCGATGGCGAGTTGACCATCCGGGAGCAGGTGATCGTCGTGCGTGGGGTGGAGCGGTTGGGTCCGCCGAAGTCGGCGGCCGGGGTGCGGACCTTGGCTTTGGACGAGTTCAGTGTGCGGTTGCTGACGGATCTGTGGCACCGGCAACGCCGGCGGTTCGGCCGGGTCGACCCGAAGCAGCGGGTGTTCGTGCACGAGGATGGGCGGCCGGTACGTCCGGACTGGCTGACCCGCCGCTTCGCGAAGCTGGTCAAGAACGTGGATTTGCCGCCGATCCGGCTGCATGACCTGCGGCACGGCGCCGCGGGGATCGCCTCGGCCGCCGGGGTGGACCTGAAGCAGATCCAGGAGGACATGGGCCACCACACCCCGCTGACCACCATCGAGACCTACATCTGCGTGTTCAAGCAGATGGCCAAGCAGGCGGTACGGGCGTCGGCCGAGCTTCTCCTACAGCATGTGCGGGTCAGGGCGTCCCTGGCGGGGGCCTACCAAGCCTGATCTTCGAGGCGGGGGCGCTTCGGATTGCGGCCTGCCCGGGAGCAGGAAAAGAGTTCCTGTCCCAGGGCAGGCCGTCCGGTGAACGAGGGGTGATCAGCGAGATCCGCGTGTTCGGCGGCCCGAGGGTTCCAGCTGCATGTCGGCGTTGTCCTCGGCCCTTTGCGGCATCTGCTGATCCCGTTCCGAGACGGGCTTCGTCCTCGGGGTCGTTGTCGGGTGTCGCTTCCCGTGATCGCGACGCCTGGCGGGTGGTCGCATCTCGGCGCCGGGTTTGCCGGCGTTGAGGACGAGGCGGGCGGTTGCTTCGGCGGCTTTGTGTTGGGTGACGGGGAGGCTGGTGGTGTAGGTGTCGGCGGTGATCCGGATCGTGGCGTGGCCGAGCTGATGTTGGATGGTCTTGAGGTCTGCGCCGGCGGTGTGGGCGAGGGTGGCGGCGCCGTGGCGGAGGTCGTGCAGCCGGATCGGGGGTAGCCCGGCCCGGTCGACGAGGAGGCGGAGGCGTTGGGTGAGGTACCCGGGGTGCACGGGTAGCCCGTCGGGGCTGGTGAACACGTAGCCGCTGTCGTGGCAGACCTTCCCGCCGTCGGTTCGGCGGGTGCGGTGGTGGCGTTGCCGCTCGGCGTGCCGGCGCAGGATCCGTGCGGTGTGCCGGTCGAGGGCGACGGTGCGGCGACTGGTGGCGGATTTGGGTGGGCCTTCGTGGACGTTGTAGCCGGCGGTAGTGCGTTGCCGCACGATCGATAGTTGGCGGGCCTGGAGGTCGATCTCGGTCCAGCGCAGGCCGGCGGCTTCGCCGCGGCGCAGGCCGCGTAGGGCGATCAGCCACCACAGGGCGAACAGGCTGTCGTCGCGGACGTAGTCGAGGAAGGCGGCGAGCTGGACCGGTGTCCAGACGGCGACGGACGGCCGCTCGCCGGTGGCTTCCCATTCGGCGATCCTGTTCTCGGTCCACAGCCGTGCGAGGGGGCGTTCCTGGGCTGGTAGCTCCACTCGTCGGGCGGGGTTGTCCGCGATGAGGCCCTCCCGGATGGCGGCGCTGAGCGAGGCCCGAAGGGTGGTGTGGATGTGCCGCAACGTGCACGGTGTCTGCGGCTGGCCGGAACGGTTGCGGGTGGCGGCGATCTGCGTGAACGCCGCGTTGAGCTGCCGCGATGTCAGGTCGCCGAGGATCAGGTGTCCGACGTGGGGGACGAGGAAACGCTCGACATCGCGCGTGTAGTGCATCCTGGTCGTGGGCCGGATCCGGGTCCTGGTCGACAGCCAGTACCGCAACCACCGGGTGACCGTCCATGACCGGCCGGCCTGCTGCTCGCGAGACAGGATCAGGAACTCGTCGCGGGCCTTCCGCGCGGCCGCCTCCGACGCGTACCCACCGCGACGTACCCGCTCGGCCTGGCCGAGCAGATTCCGGGTGGAGCAGTGGAAATACCAGCTCCCATGGTCAGGCTCCGGCAACCTCGGGCAGTTCCTGCCCAGCGTCCGCCTGGTGGCCGGGTCCAGGCAGCCGCACCGTTTCACGACAGCACCGTGGCTCTTCATTCCTTTTCTCCCTTTGTTGGTGGTGGTCATACCCTCACCCAGGGAGATTGGGCGAAAATCGCTTTTGCAGACTGGTTCACGATTTCCATCGACTACGAGCCGGTCGGCACACGTAAGAGACTTCAGTTCAGTTCGTGAGCCGGGATTCGATCTTGAACCGGGATTCAGACTGAAGGAGGCAACGGGTAGGCAAGCGGCTGTCGCATATCCGGGTCGCGGGTAAGCGTCGCGTACGAAGGAGGGCGCGAGCGCCGGGACGGGTCAGGCCACGCCTACGCGGCTGGCGAACTCGCGGACGCCCGGGAGGCTGTGGCCGCGGGTCAGCAGGTCGGTGGTGAGCTGCTGCGCCCACGGGCGGAAGCGGACCTCCTGCGGGGTGTCGCGTTCGGCGGCCAGCAGCGCTTGGAAAGTCGCCTGCGGGCGACCCCGGCCGTGCAGTGCCAGGGCGGTGTCCTGCCAGTACCGGGCGCGGCGCTCGGGGGAGACGATGCGGGCGGGGTCGACCAGCCGGGCGTAGTCGACGGCACTGCCGTAGTCGCCGAGCACCCGCGACACGCTGATCTTGTAGACGGCCAGTTCGAGCATGTTGAACCGGTCGGCCTTGGCGCTGCCGACGCGACGGGCGGCGTCTTCGGCCTCACCGAGCAGCGCCCAGGCGGTCTCGCGGTCGTCGCGTACTGCCGCGGTGTAGGAGGCCGCCGCCAGCAGTTGGCCGTAGAGGGCGCTGTGGGCGGCGTCGGGCAGGCTGGTGTCGGCCTGTAGCGATCGGGCGGCGTCGAGCATGAGTTTCTGCGCACCGTCGCGGTGCTTGGTGCGGCGCATCACGGTCGCGGCCAGACGTCGGGCTTCGGCCAGCACCATCGGGTCGTCGCCGCCACGGGCGGCTTGCACGGCGCGGTCGGCGGTGGCCCACGCCATGCCGTTGTCGTGCAGCTTGATCAGCAGTTGGGTGGCCACGTTATACGCCTGGGCCAGACGGCCGGCCGCCAGCGGCACCTCGTCGATGGCGGCAGCGTCATGTCCGGCGATGGCCTGCGCGAGTAGCCGGGGCAGGCGGCGGGCGAGCTGGGTGTAGCGGGCGGCGCGGAAGTCGGCGCGGGCTGCGGCGAGCTGCGCGGCCAGCTGATTGCCGGGAATCGGCGCGAGGCTGACCCTGCCGAACAGCATGTCCTCGACGGTGTCGGCCATGCCGTGCGCGGCTGCGGCCTGGTCCAGGGGCAGGACCAGCGCCCCGGTCACCGCGGCGGTGGTCGTCGCGATCAGGTCGCGTCGGCGCATCGGGTCACCATCCTCATCGACACCTGTGCTCAGGCTATCGGCGCCGATGTCGAAGGTCGATCGCGACAGCCCGAACAGGTACGCCGGGATAGCGAACACCTCGGCCAGGCGGCGCAGCTCGCGCACGTCCCAGTGGCGGTTGCGTTTGGTCTCCATCCGGCTCAGCGTCGAGGCGGAGAACCCAGCCAGCGCGGCGGCGTCCTCCAGGTTCAGCCCGGCCGCCACCCGCGCGGTGCGCAACACGGCGCCGTAGTCGCCGTTGCTGGCCGCCTGCGTGACGGCCGGCATCGCGGTCCACGCGGGCCGGGTGTTCATCGGGCACCTCCATCCACGATGGCGGGACTTTGAGCGTGACCGATGTTTGCGGCTCGTGCAAGCAGGTTGCAGCCTGCCCGGTGACGTCTTCGATCCGGTCGGACGGGCGGGTGTGCTGGACGCATCCACCAGGGCGAGACAAGGAGTCCCGCGATGATGCACCTGAGCAAACCGGACATCCCGATCACCGTCACCGACCTGATCCGGGCCGGGCTGCTGGAGCTCGGCGACGGCTGCCAGATCCACCCATCGGCGGTGTTCCTGCCCGCCGACATGCTCGGCACGATCCGCCCGATCGTGCTCGGCGACCGGGTCGCCGTCGGCGCGTTCACGGTCGTGCACGGCGGCACCAGCATCGGCCGCGACACCCGCATCGGGCATCGGGCGACGGTGGGTGAGCCGGAGTACGGCTACGCCGTGCGCCGCGTCTACCAGGGCGCGGGCGCGCCCACCACGATCGGATCCGGGGTGGTGCTGCGCGCCGGCGCCACCGTCTACGCCGGAGCCAGCGTCGGCAACGACACCACCATCGGCCACAACACTCTGCTGCGCACCAACGTCAAGGTCGGCTCAGCCAGCCAGCTCGCGGCGAACCTGACCATCGAGCGCGGCTGTGCCATCGGCGACGGCGTGCGCTGCTCGCCCGGGTCCCACCTGACCGCCGACACCGTCGTGGAGGACCGGGCCTTCATCGGCGCCGGCGTGCGGACCATCAACGACAAGGAGCTGATCTGGCGCGACCCCGACAACGAGCCACCGCTGCTGCCGCCGAGCTTCGCCTACGGCTGCAAGGTCGGCTCCGGCGCGGTCATCCTCGCCGGCGTCAACGTCGGTGAGCACGCCCTGGTAGGCGCCGGTTCGGTCGTCACCAAGGACGTACGGGCCCGCGCCATCGTCTACGGCGTGCCCGCCACCCAGCGCGGGGAGGCGATCCTGTGACCAGCGCGATGACCTGGCTCGACCCGCTGCGCACCAGCGTGCCCGAGATCGACGACACCGGCTGGCAGGAGCTGCACCGTCTTGCCGGCGACTTCGGCAGCCTGTGCGCGAGCACACCGGCGCCGCAGGACACGCCCGCCCGGTCGCGGTGGCTGCTCAATTTGCGGCGCGAACTCGCCCGTCGTGGCCACCGCGCTCCGGCCGGGCGGGCCGCGCGGATCTGGCAGGCCCTCGCGCAGTTCACCGCCGGGTTCCACGACCTGGACCTGCGCGACGCCACCGGAGACGGACACGGCGCGATGATCCTGGCTGAGGGCACCCCGCAGGCAGCCACCCGCTGGGCCGCTCGGCTGGCCGCCGGAGAACTGGTCGGGATCGCCGCGACCGAGCGGCACGGCGGTTCCCGCATCCAGGAGATCACCACCAGGGCCACCGTCCGCCGTGACGGGACCTGGCGGCTGACCGGCGAGAAGTGCTGGGTGTCGCGACTGATGGAATCGGCCGGGTTCGTGGTGTTCTTCCGTGACCCCGACGGCCGTATCAGTGCCACGGTCGTCGACGCCGACTCCTCACGGCTGGAGCGGGAGGTGATCGAGCCGTTCGGACTGGGCGGCTGGTCCTGGGGCGTCTTGCGCCTGCACGACCTGCCCGTCGATCCGTCGACTGACCTGGTCAGCCGGACCGGAGATGGTCTCGGGGTGTTCCGACGCCACTTCGCCCGGTTCCGGCCTCTGGTGACCGCGACGGCACTGGGCGCTGCTGCCGGGGCACACACCCTGGTCACCGGCGCCCTGGCCGCCAAAATCAGGGTCGGCGTGCTGCCCCGGGTACGCGACAACGCCCTGGTCGTCCTCGGCCGCACCCACGCCGAAATCACCGCCGCGCTGCTGGCGGCGCTCACGACCAGCCGCCTGGCCGCTGACTCACATCCGCACGCCGACTTCGCCGCCAGGGTCGGCAAGGCCGCCGGCGTCGACACCGCCGTCCGCGCCGTCGCCGACCTGGCACCGCTGATCGGGGCGGCCGGGTTCCAGCGGGCCCACCCGATCGCCAAGGCCCGCGCCGACCTGACCGGGCTGCTGTACGCCGACGGCATCCACGACAGCCTCTACCGCTCCGGCGGCGTCACCCTCCTGACCGAACCGGTCACCGAGGTGGCACCCATCCGACCCGGCACCGCAGCCGCCGACAGCTACGACAAGGCAGCCTGAACAGCAAGACGGCGCGCACCCTCCTGACGAAGGTGCGCGCCGCCGGCGCATGTCAGTGGGTGTGAAAGCCGTTCTCCAGGTCGAACATTGTGCCCTCGGCCTTGGCGCACAGCGCGGCGATCACCCGGCGGGCCAGCAGCTCCGACATCCGGTCCCGGATCAGCTCCTGGTCACACCAAGCCCAGCTGCGCAGCTCGTCCGGCGGCAGCTGGATGTCAGCTGTGCCCAGCTCGTCGAGGGCACCACCATCGTAGACGAACATGACACCCTCGGTGCGTCCCGGCCGCGGCGGCACCCAGTCGGTCACCAGCAGCCGGCCGGGGACGATCGACTTGCCCAACTCCTCCTTGACCTCACGGACCGCCGCCTGCCGGGGGGACTCGTCGGCGTCGACACACCCGCCGACGATCTCCCAGTAGTCCTTGTAGGTGGGCTCGACCAGCAGAGCCCGCCTGGCAGCGTCGGTGAACAGAACTGCGGCGCCCATGCGTTTTCGTGGAAGCGTCGCCGTGTAGTCGCCGGATGGTGTGCTCACCGCCGCAGGCTACCCGTGCCGGCGACCTTGCCACGCACCTTCGGCAGTCTTACGAGGCCAGCATCGCCCGCAGACAACCCGTTTCACATCCGTGGAAGTGGAACACCTCGGGCAGACCCGCCACCGGTCGACGCCGTCCTGCGCGAACACGACGCCGCGGTGGTCGGTGATCGTCTGGGGTGGCCAAGCCTACGGCTGTGACCATCCCTCGGCCTCGATGAAGGCCATGGGGCGTGGCGGACCAAGGCCGGTGACAGACGGAGATCGAAGCACTCGGCTACTGTACGTGGCGTGGCCGACGCGAAATGGGATCATGCCGAGGCGGGACGTCGCCTTCGCCTGTATACCTACCTTTCTGTCCCAGAGGCGCGGACCCACTTTGCAATCATGCGGGTGTTCACCTCGACTTTGCTTGCGGATCTGTCAGCTGGTGAAGTCGCGGCGTCGCTGACGCAACTTGAGCATGACGGCCGCATTGACGTTGGCGAGTCAGCGATCGAGCAGGTCGTTGTCCGACTCAAACAACTGCGGAAATGGGGCAATCTGGTGCCTGGGCGGCGAGAAACCAACGCCCGGTCCATCACGGAGTTCGCGCACGGCAGTCGGCGCTATCAAGTGGACAAGTTGGCCGTCCGCGTGCACCGCGAAGCCGAGGAACTGTTGGCGATCCCCGAGGGCGCCCGTGAGGTCTCACGGGAGCTGCTGCCCGCGATTCGCCGGGGCTTGAACGAGATCATGTCGACGATTGGCGAGGCAGTTCTGGCCGAACAGAGGCAGGGCGCCGACGCTGGGGTCGTCGTGCGGCAGCGCGAGCAGTTGGCCGAGCAGGTCACGACATTGTTCCTGCAACATGCTGAGTTGTCCGACACGGTGCGTGATTTCTACGCGCATCTCGGGCAGGTCGTCGCCCGCCATGACCTCAATCCCGACGAGATCGCCGGATTTCGAGGGTTGCTGGTGGAGTACATCCAGCTGGTCGTCGAGGACGTGCTGCGGCACACCCCACCGATTGCCGAATACCTTGACCAGCTCGGCGGGGTGCAAAGCGAACTGTTGCGGCTGCTGGCTCCGACCGCTGATCTCGGCGAGGCTGTCGAGCGCGCACGCGGGCGCTCGGAGTTGGACTGGCGGGGCCTGACGGACTGGTTTGTGGACAGGCCGGGTCGGCCCAGCCAGGTTTGGGCCCTGCGGGAAGCCACGACCAAGGCGATCAGCTCGCTGCTGTCCAACGTCAAGCGGTCGACCGGTGGCGGTGGAATCGCGCCAGGTCGCCGTGCGGAACTGATTCGTCTTGCCGGCCGCTTCGATGCGGCGACACCGTGGGAGGCCCATACTCTGTTTGCCCACGCCTTCAGCCTGTCCTCGGCGCGGCACTGGTTGGTTCTACCCGACGTCGATGAGACTCCACCTTCCGAGCCGTGGTGGCGCGGATCGAAGGTGCCGGTGCCGGTGTCGGTATCGAGCCGGGCGGAGCCTGCGGCACGTGGCCGCGCAGCGCGCATCGTTGAGAATCCGCTTGGCGAGTACGCGGCGCTTGCTGAGGCTGAAGCGGAGGCTCGGCAGCGCGACGCGGTGTACGCCGAGCTACGCGCGGTTGCTGATCGGCTCGCCGAGGTGACGCTGTCAGCCGGGGCGCTGGACGTGTTGTATGACCTGATCCGCCGGGCGATGGGCCATCGCGAGGAAATCGATGGGATCGGGGAGTTCGTCCACTCGCCGTCAGCTCTGAGAGGGTGGTTCGGTAGCCTTTGCCCATTGTGGGCTTGGCTCAGTGTGTGAATGCGAGCGATGGTCGTAACCGGTGAGGTCTCCATCGCGTTG
>NZ_JBIATC010000009.1:0-123148 GCF_042891255.1 Micromonospora sp. NPDC001898
GGGCCGGGGGGGGCGGGGCGCGGGGCGGGGCCCCCCCCCCCCCCCCCCCCCCCCCCCCCCCGGGGGGGGGGGGCGCGGGGGGGGGGGGGGGGGGGGCCCCCCCCCCCCCCCCCCCCCCCCCCCGTCCGGCCCACCGCGTCCACCCCTCCGGAGCCCGGCATGTCCCTCGTCACCCTCCTGTCCCGGACCGGCGCCGCCCTCGCCGCCGCGCTGCTCACGGCGACGCTCGCGCCGCCGGCCGCCGCCGCGCCGCCGGCCGCCGCCCCCACGCCGGCCGCCGCGTCCACGCCGTCGCCGGTCGGCACCCCGCCTGCGCCGGGCCGCGCCGGACCGACGTCGCCGGCTCCCGGCCCCGCCGCCACCCGGTGGGCGGTGCAGCCGTCCGGGCCGAAGGGCCCGACCGGACGCAACTACTTCGTCTACGACCTGGCCCCCGGCAGCACCCTCACCGACCACGTCGGCGTCAGCAACCTCAGTGACCGGCCGCTGACCTTCCAGGTGTACGGCACCGACGCGTACACCACCGCCGACGGCGCGTTCGCCCTGCTGCCCGCGGACCGGGCGGCCACCGACGTCGGCTCCTGGATCAGCTTCGACCGGCGCAGCTGGACGGTGCAGCCCGGCCGGCGGGCCGACCTCCCGTTCCGGCTGAACGTGCCCGCCAACGCCACCCCCGGCGACCATGCGGGCGGGGTGATCGCCGCCATCGCGCAGGCCGGCACCACCGCCGACGGGCAGCAGGTCCGGGTGGACCAGCGGCTGGCCGCGCGGGTCTACCTCCGGGTCGCCGGCGACCTCCGCCCCGCCGCCACGATCGAGTCGGTACGCGTCAGCTACGACAACCCCGTCAACCCGGCCGGCGGGGGCGACGCCGTCGTCAGCTACCGGCTGCGCAACACCGGCAACGTACGCCTCGGCGGTACCGGCACGGTGACCCTCGACGGGCCGCTCGGCTGGAGCCTGGCCCGCACCGACCCGGTCGACCTGCCCGAGCTGCTGCCCGGCGCGGTCTTCACCGTCACCGAGCGGGTCACCGGCGTGCCGCCGGCGCTGCGGCTGACCGCAAAGGTGGACCTCGCACCGACCACCGTGGACACCGCGCTGCCGCCGGTGCTGCGCACCGCGTCCACCTGGGCGCCGCCGTGGCTGCTGCTCGCCGGGCTGGCCGTGCTGGCCGGCTGGCTCGCCGCCCGCTGGCGCCGCCGCGTCGCCGCCACGCGGGCCGCCTCCGCCGGCGGACCGGCCGGGGCCACGGGGGCGGACCCGGGGCGGCCGGGCGGCGGCCCGCCATCAGCACCCCGGCCCGCCACCGGCCCCGCGACCGGCACGCCGTGACCCCGCTCACGCCGATCGGCGTCGCGTTGCTGGCGCTGGCCGCCGCGGTGCCCGCGCCCGTTCCGGCCGGCACGCCCTCGGCGGTATCGGGGATCGCCGCGCCGGCCGGCACGCCCTCGGCGGTGCCGGGGATCGCCGCGCCGGCCGGCACACTCCGGGCCGGTCAGCAGGTCCTGGTGGGCCTGCGCGGCTGGCCGGCCGGCACCGTGCAGATCGAGGTCTGCGGCAACGCCGGCCGGCGCGGCGCACTCGACTGCGCGGCCAACCGCGCGAGCGACGGGCACGTGCCGCCCTCGGGGACGGCGACCCTGCCGGTGGTGCTCGCCGCCCCGCCGGTCGCCTGCCCCTGCGTGCTGAGGGCCCGCACACCCACCGGCTCCGCCCGCGCCACCGTCGCCCTGCCGCTGACCGGCGTGACCGCGCCTCCCGCCCCGGCCACGGCCGGCACGCCGGAGCTGGTCGTCGTCGGCCTGCGCGCCGCCGACCGCTCCGGGATCGCCGGTTGGTTCGGCCTCCCCGGGGACCTGACCGTGGACCTCGCCCTGCGCAACGCCGGCCCCGTCGACGTGGTCGACCCCCCGTTCACGTTGCTGTTCGGCCGCCCCGGGCGGGTCCACGGGGTGGTCGACGCCCCGGCGCTCGGCACGATCGCGGCCGGACAGACCCGGCAGTACCGGATCCGGATCCCGCTGGACGTCGACACCGTCGGCCGACACGAGCTGCACGGCCGGATCGAACCGCCCGACCGGCCGCTCGCCTTCACCGTCGAGGCGGCCCGCTATCCCTGGGGCCTACTGGCCCTGGCCGCCGCGCCGATCGTGCTGGCGCTGGCCCGGACGCGTCGGCGTCCCGCGCCGGGGCACTACGGGCCGCTGTGCACCAGCAGGGCCCAGAGTTCCGGGGAGTCCGGGTGCTCGTCGCGCAGTTCGAGCGTCACCTGACGCAGCGCGTGCGCGGCGGCGTCCGCAGTCGGCGTGTCGGGCAACCTGCGGTAGAACGAGCGTGCCGCCTGGACGGCCACCTGGTCGACGAGCGGCCACAGACTCGCCACCACGTGCCGGAAACCGGCGAGGTGGAACGCGGACGCGAGGTGGAGCACCTCGTCGGCGTACCTGCTGCCATGGTTCGCGGTGGAGCAGGCGGACAGGTAGGCCAGCTCCGCCCGGGGCAACCGCAGGGCGCCGATGTCGGGAAGCCGGAGCGTCGCATCGTGCAGCAACAGTCCGCTGTCGGCCTGGGAGGACGCTTCGACGACAGCGTGACAGGCGAAGTGCGTCCAGGTGGCCTCGGTCATCGCGCCGAGGACCCGGTCGGTGGTGGCGTCCTCATTGAGCAACGTCGGCCCACCCAGCACCGTCGCCTCGTCCAGGGCACCGGGCAACTCGGCCTGCCCGGGCGTCTGCTGCATCGCGACGGTGAGGGGGCGTCGGTTCCCGGCGGGCGGACGCTCGCGGGCCTCGCGCAACGTCCGTAGGGAGGGCACGTACGACGACACGAGGGCGTCGAGCGCGCCCGGCCGGCCGGGACGCCCGGCGGCGTGTAGCGGCAGCAGCCCCAGCAGGCCGGTCGGCAACCACCACACCCGATGCCCACCGGCCGGCCGGTCCGGCAGGGCCCGCACCACCGGGGCGACGGCGACGTCCCACAGCCAGCCCAGCACGTCGCTCACGACCTGACGCCTGCGCAGCGAGGCCGTCAGGCTCGGCGCGGCGGTGACGGCGGCCAGCAGCGTGTCGACCCTGGCCACCACGTCGACCATCCGCAGGTCGGGCAGTTCCACCAGGATCGGGTCGGCGTCCGCCGGCACGATGACGGCGTCGCTGCGGTGCCGGCTGGCGTTGATCAGTACGCCGTACCCGCCCTGCACAGCCGGCCGCAGGTCGACCAGCCGTGGCGCGGCCAGGAATCCGTCCAGCCCGGGCAGGGCACCGATCTCGGCCAGCAGGCCGTCGTAGTCCGACCACCACCGCTTCCGTTCCCCGGCGGGGAAGCCCGGAGTGTTGAGCCGCTCGCACACCCACCGGAACCTGGCGGCGAGCCGTGGATCCTGCTGGCGGAGCCCGTCGAGGTCGACGCGGGTGCTCGCCTGACCGGCCAGCAGGACCCCCCGGCCGCGCTCGGCGAACTCCACCGCCCCGGCGGGGTCGCCGATCACGCAGTGCGCGGCCACCCCGGCCCCGACCAGACCGAAGTGTTCGCCGAGCCGGTGCTGCTGGTCCGCCCACCCGGCCTCCCGGGGCGCGACGGACGGCAGGAACGCCGCCGCCGCGTCCAGCATCCGCACGGCGAGCTGCGGATCGCCGACGGTCTGAGCGAGGGCACCGACCGCGTGGTGGGCCGCCACCCGGTCGACCGGTGCGGCCGATGTCGCCTCGCGCACCTCCCCCGCCAGTTCCCGAAGCCGCGCCCTGTCCAGGCCGCGACCCTCGCCACCGGCGCGCTCCTCCCCGGCGGCACAGAGCAGGGCCACCAACCGGGACCGGGCCGGGTGGCCGCCCGGCGTGACCGCCAACGCCCGCTCGGCGAGGACGACGGCGGCCTCGACATCCGCCGGCGACCGGGCGAACCGGTAGCGGGTCAACCGGGCCGCGGCGAGGTCCGCCAGCCGCTCCGGCAGGTCGAGGTGGTCGTCCGGGGTGCGGGCCACGGCCCGGCCCCCGAGGTCGACCGCCCGGTCCAGGTCCTTCCGGCCCGGCCGCTGGACGTGCCGGCTCAGGTAGGCGGCGGCGGTCCGGGCCTGCCGGGCGGCGAGGGCGAAGTCGTCGTCACCGGTGGCGGCGATCGACCGCTCGCCGAGGTCGACCGCCCGGTCCAGATCGGCCGGCTCGTGGCTGACGCGGCTGCGTACCTGGTACGCCTGTCCCAGGACGGACGACCATTCCGGCCGGCAGGCCGGCGCGCCGGCGGTCACCTGCTCCCCCAGCTCGATCGCCGCGGCCAACTCGGCGAGCACCCCCGTCGCCAGGTGACGGGTCAGCCGCACGGCCACGAGGTCCATCGAGACCTGCGCCCGTCCGGGACGGCCGGCCGGGATCGCGGCGAGGGCCCACCCGAGGAGGGTCAGGGCGCGGTTCAGGTCGGTGTCCGCGCCGAGACGGCGGTAGCGCTGGTGCAGAGCGGCGGCGAGGCAGCGGAGCACGTCGGGCCGGCGGGGATCCTCATCCTCCAGCAGCGCCAGCGCGTCCTCGTTGAGTTCCACGGCCCGCCGCAGGTCGAGCAGCTCGTGACTGCGCTCGTACCGCTTCAGCAGGATCGCGGCGGCGTCCGCCAGCTGGACGGCCCGCTGCGGATCGTCGTCCGGGACCTGGGTCACGACCTGCTCGGCCAGGTCGGCCGCCCGCCACAGGTCCGCCCGGTTCCCGGACCGCTCGTAGCGGCACAGCAACGCCTCGGCGAGATTCACCAGAACCGTGGTGCTCTCCCGACCGCCCGACAGCGCGGCGGCCCGTTCCGCCAGGGTCACCGCCTGTTCGATGTCTGCCGGCTCGTCGTCCTGGCCGTAGCGTTGCCGGTGGGCCGCGCTCAGCTCCGTCAACAGGGCGGCGTCCCGGCCGTCCCGGGCCGTCGCCGCGGTGAGCAGGTCGATGACCTGACGCAGGTCGGCAGGTTCCGCCCGCAACCGGTGCCGGCACCGGTAGGCCCGGGCGAGATCGGCTTCCAGCCCGGTGGGTGGGCCACCGTCGCGGCGTGCGACCGCTGCCGCCTGTTCGCCCCAGGTGATGGCCTGGTCGAGATCGCCCGCGGAGCCGTCCCGCTCGTGGCGGCGGCGCAGCGCCAGGCAGAGCCGGCCCAGTAGGCCGGCGAGGCGCGGATCCCGCCGTGGCATCCGTCGGGCCGCGGGCTCCAGCAGGAGGATGGCCGCGTCGAGCAGGGCCGGTTCGTGGTCGACGGCTGACGCGTCCAGCAACGTCACCGCCGCGTCCGCCTGCTCGCCGGGCTCGGTGAACCGGCCAACCATCGGCCGCAACTGCGCCGGGACGGCCCGGACGTCGTCCGCGACCTCGTCCACGCAGAGCAGGGACCGGGCCAGATCGACGTGACCACCGCCTTGCGGCGCATGACGCCAGCGGTGGTAGTGGAACCAGCCCAGCCTGAGGCTCGCCGTGGCGACCCGTGCCTCGACGGCGGCGGAGGCGGTCTCCGGGTCGAACGTCCGCAGCAGCCGCCACAAAGCTGTCGCGTCCCGTTCCGCGGTGACGGAGAAGAGCGGCTCCGGGCCACTGCCCTGGTGGTAGCCGGTGACCCGGTCGGCCACCAGCCAGGTGAGTTCGTCGATGAGCACGTGGGTGCCCTATGCCGCGTACGCCGTCACCAGCGCACGTCCAGTTGGACGACGCGGGGCGGGACGGTCGCGCCGCCGACCGCCAGCAGCAGTCGACCGTCCGGCGCGACGGCGAGGTCGACGGCCGGGTGGGGCCTCGTGTCGCCGTGGTCCAGGCTGGCGAGCAGTGCCCCCGACTCGACCTCCCAGGTCCTGGTGTGTCGGCCGACGGTGGCCACGACGACCACCCGCAGGTCGGGCAGCACCGCGAGGGCAACGTCACCGATGCCGGGCTCGGGCATGGTCAGCGTCCGTATCTCCCGGCCGGTGTGCCCGTCCCAGACCCGCACCTCGGCACCGGCGACGGCCGCCACCCGGAACGACCGGTCGGCCAGCGTCGCCACCGCGACCGCCGGCCGGTGCTGGCCAAAACCGTCCTGACCCATCGTCAGCTCGTGCAACCGGCGCCCGGTGGTGGCGTCCCAGACCTGGGCCGGCGCGACGCCAAGCGGGTCCACCCCCGCCACCACACACAGGTGCCCGTCGGCGAGCAGCGCGCCGGCTGTCGACCACACCAGGTTGACGCCCGGCTCCCCCACCGTCAGCTCCGTCAGCAGCGCCCTGTTCTCGACGTTCCAGACCCGGATCGTGGCGTCGTCGCCCCCGGTGACCAGCAGCGGCACCCGCCCCTGCGGGAGGGCCCAGAAGAGCGCGTTGACGGGACGCCGGTGCGCCTCGATCTCCACCAGGGCTGTCCCGTCCCTGGTCGACCAGGCCCGCGCCAGCCCGTCCTTACCTCCGGTCGCCAGCACCGAGGTGCCGTCGGAGAGCACGGCCGTCCCGACCGACAGCACCCACTCGCTGTGGCCGGAGACGTCGAGGACGCGCCGGCCGGTGCGGACGTTCCACAGCGTCGCGCCGTCGTCGTGGCCGGCGGCGAGGAGTTGCCGGCCGTCGGGGAGCACAGCCAGGGCCAGGGCGTTGACGGACGACGGCCAGTCCTCGTTGCGCCACGCGGCGGGGGTGACCTCCCGGACATCGGTCGAGGTCGGGCCCCAGTCCCGGGGTTCGGCGGTCATCGGGCCCACCGCGCCCGGCGGTACCGGCGCGGGGTCTGTGGTGACCGGCCACCGGGACCGGTACGGCAGGCCGTAGAGGCTGTTGTACTCGTCGAGGTCGTCCGCGGCGAGAATGACGCCGTCATCCAGGACGTGGAGCCCCGCCGGCGGCTTGGACCTGCGGCTGACCAGTGCGTCGGGCACGTCGCTGGACCGGTGCGGGAGGTCCTCGTCTGCGTTGTCGCGGACCGACTCCTCGTAGTCGGCGTCCGCCATCGCCTGATCGGCGTGGTCGACCACCAGCCAGTCCACCCCCGACTCGCGGGCCGCCGACGCGGCATAGCGGTCCCGCCCGTGGTAGGGGTCCCGGTACCTCACCAGCTCGATGGCGCCGTCGAGAAGCGCATGCGTCTCGGTGCGGCGCAGCGTGGTGCCCTCGTTGATCGCCCGGAGGAACTTGCCCCAGATCCGCTCCCGTCCCCGGCCCCAGCACGCGTAGAGCGAATCCTCGTGGGTGGCGTAGAGCACCCGTGAACCATCGGGCCGGCACACCGCCCAGAAGGGCGCATGATCGATGTCGATCTGCTTCCACTGCCCGTCGTGGTGGCCCATCAGCCCACGGACGGCCCGCCAGGCCGCATGCCGGTCGCCGAACTCGCGAAGGCCGAACCCCCGGTGCCGGACGTACCATCCGCCGCCCGCGACGGTCCCGACCTGGAGGTGCACGGTGCTACTCACCGCAGCCGGCTCGTCGACCGCCCACTGCATGACGGCGACCCGGCGCGTGTCGTCCACGGGAAATTCCGCGATGGGATCACTGGCCACCCACGTGATGCTAGCCGCGTCAGCACAACCGACCACAAGGGACACACCTGCGTCTCGTGCACCGGTTTTGGCGCGGTGCGCCGCCTACCGATACATTCCCGGCCGTGGATGACGAGCGGGTCAGGCTGGTCGAGCGGTGCACGTTGGCCAGACTCTGTGACGACCTGCCGGCGCTACGGGCGCACTTCGCCGCAGGATCCGAGCAGCAACGGCTGCTGCTCGCCAGCATCGAGACCGAGGCCCGGGCACGCCGACCGGTCGCCGGGCTGGTCACCCGGCTGCTGGGCGCGGGGGCCACCGGAACCTCGCGCAACCTGGGCGCCGGCCTACCGGGCTCCGGCCCCGGACGGGCCGACGAGGAGTCGTTCGGCTGCCCCGACCACGCGTGCGACCGGGTGATCGCCGCCGTGCCGGCCGGGCCGGCACCGCGATGCCTGCTCACCGGCCTGCCGATGAGCAGGCGATGACCGGTGAACAACTTCTTCGGGGAACTGGCCAAGCAGCTCGCGGAGCGCTGGGTCGGTCTACTCGCGGTACCCGGTCTGCTCTTCGTCGCCACCGCCTGGGCCGGCCTCCAGCTCGGCTGGTCGCACGCCGTCGACCTGCCGCTGCTGGCGTCGGGGGCGACCGAACTCGGATCCACCCTGGGGAGGGCCCCCGGGCCGGCCCAGGCGCTGGTCGCGATCGGGCTGCTCCTCGCCGCCAGCGGTGTCGGACTGACCGTGCAGGCACTTGCCGCGCCGGTCCGGGCCTGGCTGCTGGGGCTGTGGCCGCCCGGGCTGCACTGGGCACGGAAGCGGCTGGCCGGCGCGCGGAGCCGCCGCTGGCACCGGTTGGTGGCGAACCGGTGGAAACTTCAGAACGGGTATCCGGTGTCCAGCCGGACACCCGCTCAGCAGGCCGAGATCGACGACGCGGCAGCCCGGGTCAATCGGCTCGCCCTGGCCGCACCGACGCGACCGACCTGGATGGGTGACCGGATCGCGACGGTGGAACAGGTCGCCCTCGACCGGTACGGGCTGGACCTGCGTTTCGGCTGGTCGCGCCTGTGGCTCGTGCTGCCCGACACCGTACGGGCCGATCTCGGCACGGCCAACGGCCAGTTCGCCGCCACGGTGGTCACCACCGCGTGGGCGCTGCCGTACCTCGTGCTGGGAATCGTGTGGTGGCCGGCGCTGCTGATCGCGCTGGCGGTGGGGTTGACCGGTTGGGTCCGGGCCAGGGCAGCCGTGGCCGGCCTCGCCGATCTCAGCGAGGCCGTGCTCGACGTCCACGGCCGCACGCTGGCCGTCGCGCTCGGCGTCGCACCGCTGGAGAGCACCGGGCCGCTCAGCCTGTCCGAGGGCGCCGAGATCACCCGCCACGTGCGCAAGGGTCGCTGACCACGGGCCCGGTCGGCGGTGCGCCGCACGACGTACGTGGCCGGGCGCCAACCGCCCGCTGTCCGGCGCCGGCGAACGCGTCCGGCACCGGACCCCTGGTCACCGACCCACGAGCCCCAACTGGGTGGAGTTGTCGGGGAGGCCGGCGAGCGAGACCCGGCTGCCCCTGGCCGGCGTCGGGGTTCCGACGCCCGGCAGGCTGTTGAACGCTGTCCAGGAACCACCGGTGCCACGCACCCGGTGGTAGATGGCGTCGTCCGAGCCGACGATGACCACCTGCGCGGTGCCGTCGGGCAGCCCGGCGACGGTGACGTCCTTGGCCACCGCCGGGCTGCTGGTGCCGACGCCGTTGAGCGGCTGGAACTGGCTCCAGGTGCCGTTGGCGGACCGGATGCGGTGGTGCAGGTAGCCGTTGACGCCCGCGATGACGACCTGCGACGACCCGTCGGGCAGGCCGGCGACGGCCACGGCGCTGCCGATCGCCGTGGTGCTGGTGCCGGTGCCGGTGAGCGGCTGGAATTCGCTCCAGGTGCCGTTGGTGTTGCGGATCCGGTGGTAGATGCCGTTGTCCATGCCGACGATGACCACCTGCGCGGTGCCGTCGGGCTGCCCCGAGATGGCGACGTCCCTGGCCCCGGCCGGGCTCGGGGTGCCGAAACCGTTGAGCCTGCCGAATGCGGTCCAGTTCCCGTCGGCGTTGCGGATGCGGTGGTAGACCGTGTCGTCGGCGCCGACGATCACGACCTGGGCCGAGCCGTCGGGCAGGCCGGCGATGGCCACCCGCTTCCCCCGCGCGGTGCCGGTGGTGCCGACGCCGTTGAGCGGCTGGAACTCGCTCCAGGTGCCGTTGGCGTTGCGGACGCGGTGGTAGACGCCGTCGTCCAGGCCGACGATCAGCATCTGCGCCGTGCCGTTGGGGAGGCCGGCCACCGCCAGGTCCTTGGCGCTGCCGTGCGCGGGGGTCTGGTAACCGTTGAGCGGCTGGAATCCGGTCCAGGCCCCGCTGGCGACGCGGATCTGGTGGAACATCGGGCCGCCGGCGTCCACCGGCGGGTTCTGCGCGATGTAGGCCAGCGGATTGAGGTAGGCCCCGGCGGGGTTGATCATGTGCCAGTGCAGGTGCGGCCCGGTCGAGCTGCCCGATCCGGGCGCGCCCGCGGCGCCGCCGGACAATCCGACGACCGCGCCGGCCGGAACGTACGTCCCGTTGGCCAGTGCGAACTGGGACAGGTGGAGATACTGACTGCGGTAGCCCTCGGAATGGCTGATGGTGACCGTGTGTCCGCCACCGCCGTTGAACGGCGTGTTGGTGACCGTACCCGCCCCACAGGCGGGCAGGGGTGTGCCCACGCGCATCCCGAAGTCGATGCCGCCCCGGGAGCCCCGGTTCAGGTGATCCTGCCACCCGTTGGTGATCGGGTAGCCCGCGAAGGGGTTGTGGATCGCCGGGCCGGCGAAGGCCCGACCGGGCAACAGGAGCCCGCCGGCGGACAGGCCGGACAGGGCCGCCACGCCACGGATGAGACTTCTCCTCGCGACTCCCATGTGCTTTCCTCTCGCGAGCGTGGCTGATCAACCACGGCAGAGGTATTCCTACATGTACACACATGGGAATATCAATGCCCTGTCCCGTGCCGTCGGGCCGGGAACCACCGCTACCGCTGCTTCAGGCGGCGGTTGACCTCCTCGGAGATCCGCCGGTTCAGCTCGGCCAACCGCTCGTCGGTGTACGTGGCCAGGCCCTTCAGGTCGGGGCTGCCGTTCGCCGCCTCCTCCTGCTGCTTCTGCCGCTCCCGGCGTTGCAGTTCCTGCTCCTCGGGCGAGCCGGGGGCGGCGTACGCGCACCGGACCAGGACACCGTCGGCGTTCTTCAGGCAGGTCGCCTCCCGCCCGTCGACCTGACCCCGCCCCTCCACCCGGTACCGGATGCTCTGCGCACTGCCCAGCGTGGCGGTCCAGGTGCTGCCGCCGGTCGGCACCACCTCGAACACCTGGTCGTCGTTCCAGCAGCAGACGTCCCGGTACTCCGCCTTGATCAGGGCGACGATCGCCTGGGGCGACGACCAGGTCGGGCTGAGCCGGTGCACGGTCAGCGGGGCGAGCCCGCCGCCGGAGTGCCGGGTCGGCACCGTCGACACCGCCACCACCGAACTGGCCTCGCCCTGCGGGGTGAGCGGGGTGACGTACGCGCTGCCTCCGCTGCCGTCGCGGTGGCGCAGGGTGAACTCCGACTCGTTGCCCTCGTTCGCGCCGTCCTCGGAGGCGTCCCAGCCGCTGCGCTCGAACCACCAGTCGGCGAAGCCGCCGACGGCGGCGGTGCCCTCCCGCTGCTCGGCGGCCAGGCTGATCGGATAGGACGGTCCGGGCACCTTCGTCGTGTCGTCGGTGACGGTGACCTTCCCGGTCCGGCCGTCGTACAGCGCCACGCCGGCCGGCCGCTCGGTCACCACCAGGACTCCGGTCTGGCGCTTCAGCGGCACCACCACGACCGGGGTGTCGCCCCGGCAGTGGACGTACGCGTCGTCGGCGGAGAACCGGACCCCACGCCGCTCGGCGGAGATCTTCCGGCCCAGGTTGTGGGTGAACCAGCCGCCGATCCGCGCGTCGGCGGTCGACACATCGAACTGGCACCGCTGCTGCGCCCGGCTGTTGCCGCCGAGCGGCACCTCCTGCACCAGGCCGACCTCGTAACCGGTCAACCAGCCCCGCCGCTCGACCAGGACGGCGAACCGGTCGGAGTCGGGCAGGTAGCTGACGTCGGTGATCTCGCCGGTGACGTCGCCCAGGTTGGGCGCCGCCTGTGCCTGGCCGACCACGTACGGCGCGCGTGCTGTCAGCTCCGGGACCGGATCGGTCACGACCCGCATGGTGGTCACGTACGCCCGGTCCTGGAGGTACTCGCCGTAGGCCAGCCAGAACGCCCCCAGGGCCAGCCCGACGGCGGCGCCCAGCCAGCCGAGGACCACGATCCCGCCGGCCGCCGCGGGCGTGGTCCCCCGTCGGCGGAACCGGTGGGTGAGCAGTCGCACCAGGAGCGGCGCCCCGGCGAACAGGGCCACCAGGACCGGCGCCACCAGCCAGGGCACCAGTTTGCGCACCTCCCACACGAGAATGGTGGTGACGTACGAGGCGTACCAGCCGACGGCGGCCAGCAGGAGAATCGGGATACCCACCCGTAGCGTTCGCCCCATCGACACCCCTCCTCGCGACATGACGAGCTTCGATGCTATTTCGGGCGGTCAAGACGGGCTGGAACGCCCGTGCGGATCGGCCGAAGGGCCGTTCGCCGACCAGCCACCGGGCGCAGCGCCCCGATCTCAGGCACCGCCCATGGTCGAGGAGCTGCTGTCCGACGAGTTGCCCCGCCGTGACGTGTACCGGCCTGACCGCAGCCCTCTCCTCCCCGCGCCCGAAGTGGGAGACCCCGCCGCGCCGGGAGGCGGTTGCGGGCGCCGACCGGCACGCCGGCTCGGGCAGCGACCGTCGGGGCCGGTCAGGCTCGGCGGCGCGCGACCAGGACGGCGTCGTGGATCGAGACCTCGCGTCCCTCGGGGTCGACCGCCACGCGGGGCCGGGCCTCGGCGGCCAGCACCTGCCAGGCGGTCGGGTCGAGCGAGGACGCGACCTCCTCGCCGGTGAACATCATCTCCGGGAAGTGCATCCGGCGGGCGGTGGTTCGCAGGTCGAGCGGGTGGTGCCCGACGATCAGCAGGGTTCCGCCGGGGGCCACGGCGGCGGCCAGCCGGGCGAACAGCTCCCGCCGCGCCTCGCCCGGCAGGTGCATGAACTGCGACGACACCAGGTCGTACGCGCCCTCGGCGGGCGGCTGGTCACGCAGGTCCGCGTGCCTCCACTCGATGCGGCCGGCGACCTGTGGACCAAGGGTCGCGGCGTGGGCGGCGGCCCGCTCCAGGGCGGTGGTGGAGATGTCGACCGCCGTGACCCGCCAGCCCCGTTCGGCCAGCCAGACGGCGTCGGCGCCCTCGCCGCAGCCGACGTCGAGCGCCCGGCCCGGGGCCAGCCCGGTGGCGTCCGCGACGAGTTGCGGGTTCGGGCGTCCGCTCCACACCGCCGCTCGGGCCCGGTAACGCTCCTCCCAGGCGGCCTCCTCGAACATCGTGGCTGCCTGGTGCCGGTAGGCGGCCACGGCGTCGCGGGTCTCCTCGGCGACGAGGTCGGCGTTGATCGCCGCGCCGGCGGCCAGACCCGCCGCGGCGGCCGTGATCACCTGGGCGCGTACGTCGGCCACGTTGCCCGCCACCCAGACGCCGGGCACGGTGGTGGCCCCGGTCGGGTCGGCGGAGACCTGGCTGCCGATCACCTGCCCGCCGAACTCGATGTCAACCGGCTTCAGACCGAGTGACTCCAGCACGCCCGCGCGGGCGGTGAACCGCGGCGCGACGACCAGCGCGTCGAGCGCGACCACCTCGCCCGAGGCCAGCCGTACCCCGGTCAGCGTGTCGCCGGCCACCTCCAGCCCCGCGACCGGGCCGTCCACGACGGTGATCCCACGCGCCGCGAGCCGCTCGGTCTCCTCGGCGCCGGGCGTCGTGCCGTGCAGCAGCAGCATCACGTGCGGGCTCCACTGCCGCCACAGGTCCGCCTGGTGCGCGGCCGTCGGGCCGGTGGCCAGGACGCCGAGGCGCCGGTCCCGGACCTCCCACCCGTGGCAGTAGGGGCAGTGCAGCACGTCACGCCCCCACCGCTCGGCCACCCCCGGAACGTCGGGCAGTTCGTCGACGAGCCCGGTCGTCACCAGCAGCCGCCGCGCCCGCACGCCGCGCCCGCCGTCCAGCGTCACGACGAACCCGTCACCCTCCCGCGACGCGGTCTCGACCCGCCCGGCGACGACCTCGCCGCCGTACCGGGTCACCTCGGCACGCCCGGCGGCCACCAGATCGGCCGGCGGCGTGCCTTCCCGGGCCAGGTAGTTGTGCACGTGCCCGGCCGGCGCGTTGCGCGGCTGTCCGGCGTCCACCACCAGCACCGACCGTCGCGCCCGCGCCAGCGCCAGGGCCCCACTCAGCCCGGCTGCGCCCCCACCGACCACCACCACGTCGTACGTCTCGTCCGTCATGTGCGTCCCTCCGCTCGTCTGGGCCAACCGTTCCGCGGGCCCCGCCGATCCGACAAGTAAATTTGCCGTTCTGGCAAACGAGGACATCGCGGCGAAGTGACCGTTCCCGGGACGGCGGGAACGGGTACGGCGGTCCCGGGTGACCGCCGTACCCGTTCCGAGGGTCAGTAGCCGACCTTGACCTGCATCTGCCGCCAGGTCTGCGGACCGACGACCCCGTCGACCGTGATCCCGCGCATCCCCTGGTACCAGCGCACGCCGGCCTCCGTCCGAGCGTCGAAGGCGCCGGTCGCCCGGCCGCACCGCCGCTCCCCCACGAACCGCTGGACGAAGGCCACGTCGTCGCCGTTCGTCCCCCGACGCAGGGTGCGCGAGCCGGGCGTCCGCCCGGCCGGCGTCGGCGCGGGCGGCGTGGTGGCCTCGCGCAGGGCGGCGACCGTCCACGGGCCGACGACGCCGTCCACCGCCAGCTTCCGGGCCTGCTGGAAGGTACGCACCCACGCCTCGGTGGCGACCCCGAAGTCCCCGTCGACGGCCAGCCTGGCGCCCAGCCGGCCGGCGACGGTCTGCAACTCGCGCACGTCGCTGCCCCGGCTGCCGCGCCGCAGCACCCGGTCACCGAGCTTCGGCACGGGCGCGGTGACGATCCCCCAGCTCCGGTCGCTCCGCTCCGCCGACGGGGTGTGGCTGACGCTGACGTGCAGGTGCTTGTCGTGCGGGTTGCTGCCGGTGTACCGGGCCGGGGTGAAGCCCCGCGTCCGGCTCCAGATCGTCCGGTTGAAGATCACGTACTGGGTGGACGGGTGCGCGATGCACTTGCGGATCACCAGCGGCGGGTCGATGCCGTCCCGGTCGACGTCGAGCGCGTTGACCGAGCGGTCGTCCGCGTCGGGGTTGTGGTCGGAGGTGCCGGCCTGGTGGGCGGCGTCGCCGATCCAGCCGTCCGAGGCACGGTCCCGGTGCGGCCAGCGCCGGTCGATCTCGTCGCGCAACAGCCGCAGCGTCGGCGCCAGGTGGTACGCCACGAGCCCGGCTGGCTCCGGCGACGGCTCCTCCTCGGATGCGAAGAGGTCGTACTCGACCGCCTCCCCGATGCGGCTGCCCGGATCGTCGTCCTCCGGGGTCCGGTCGACGTCGACCTGTTCGATCACCGCGTCCACCTCGTGCTCCTCTCTGCTGATCGCCGGTGGGGTCGTCACGCGGCGGTGGGGGTCGCCGACGCCTGCTCGGGCGTCGGATCGGTGCCGGCCGGGGCGGGCCGGACGGTGTGCGGCGCGGCGGCGGGCACCTCGGCCACCAACGGGTCGAGGTCCGCGCGGATCGCCGAGACCTGCCAGTAGAAGGCGTGCGACGCCTTCGACCCGTCGACGGTGCGGACCCGGAACTCGCCGGCGGTGACCCGGGACGCCGCCAGCGGCGACACCGGCTCGTCGTCGTCGAAGACCGGGGTGAGCTGGACGGTGCGGCCCTCCAGCCGGGTCAGCGCCTCGAAGTACTCGGGCAGGTCGACGGTGGCGACCCCGTCGACGAGCCGCCCCTCGCCCCGGTAGTAGACGCCGTTCTCGGGGCCCTCCAACGCGGCGTGCACCAGCAGCCGGCGGTCCGGGTCGGCCGGGTCGTCGAGCGGGTGGTCGATGACGAACTGCTTGGTCCGGCCCACGATCTTGCCGGAGGCGGCCTCCAACGAGATCGGGTACGGGCCGCCGGCCGGCCCGGCGTACATCGCCCCGGACACGAACAGGTCGAAGGTGCTGACGCCCCCGCCGCTCCAGTCGGGAATCGAGTTCGGGCTCGTCTTCACCCCGAGCCGGCCGTTGACCTGCAGGTCGCCGCCGATCAGGCCCCGCTTCTCCACCCACAGGCAGCCCGCGTCCGGCTCGGAGCTGCCGCCGTGCCCGACGTACACGCCCTGGGTGTTGAGCAGGTACAGCCGCTCCGGGCCGGTCAGGTGCAGCCGGCCGGCCCCGAGGAGATATCCCGAGGCCGGGAGGTGGACGTTCCCGCCCACCCCGAGCGCCCCCTGCACGGTCAGGTCCCCGCTGGCGCCGGCCTCCTTGACCACGAAAAGCCCGGCACCGGCCCGGACCGCCACCTGGCCGTCGCTGAGCAGGTTCAGCCCGCCGCGTCCGCGGACCCGGGCGGCCCGCAACTCCTGCACCTCCAGGTCCGCGTACGGGCGGCTGTGCAGCGGGTAGCCCAACGAGGGGGTGTCGCTGCTGCGGTTGACCAGTTCGAAGCCGCGGCCGGCCCGGAAGGAGAGCTGCCCGTGCTGGACGCCGGGCCCCCAGAAGCCGAGGCCGCCGACCACCTGGTCGGCCTGCACGGCGGTGCCGTCGAGGCTGCCCAGGTGCAGCATGCTCTGGCTGATCCGCAGCCGGTCCGCGCCGGCCTGGTGGAAGGTGATCGCGTCGTCGGGGTCGTTGTTGTTGCCGATCCGCAGGACGGTGTTCTCGCCGGCCACCGCCCAGTAGCGGATGAACGCCTCATCGCCCACCCCGCCCCCGGCGTTGGCGGGGAACTGGATGCCGGCCTGCGGCGAGTTGCCGACGGACGGCACGATCGCCCCGGCCGGCACCCGCAGGCCGGCGACCAGCCGGCCGGTGGCCTGCACGGTCACCACGCCCTGGCTGCGGACCACCCGGCCGAGCACGATCGCACGCCCCGGGTCGACCGGCGGGGCGCTGGTCAGCTCCACCCGGCCCTCCTCGGTCCACCGGGTCTCGGCGGCCACCCCGCCCTCGTCGCGCCGGTCGGTCAGCGTCTCCAGGTAACGCAGGGTGACGTGGAAAGTGCCGTCGCCGGGCGGGCTCACCCGGCGGCTGGCGGGCACCACGATGAGCAGCCCGTCGGCGTCGACCGCCGCGCCCTCGGCGACCGTGACGTCGCCCCCGGTCGCGGTGAGCTCCAGCCCGCTGACCACCCCGACCGGCTGCCGCAGCCGGGCGGTGAGGTGCTGGCGGGACAGCAGGTAGTCCACCGCCTGGGCCAGGTCGGCGGCCCGCAGGTACTGGTGGTCGTAGTACCGGGGCCGGGCCATCGGCAGCGGCACGTCGTTCTTCCAGTTGATCGTCATCGGTTTCTCCGCGCGGTGTCGAGATCGGTGGATACGGGCGGGGCGGCAGGGCTCATCGGGGTTCCACGGCGTCGTAGCGCAGGCCGCTGGAGACGTCGCCGCCGGTGGCGTGCCGGGAGCGGCCGAGCCACAGGTGCACCGAGCCGTCCACGCCACGGGCCAACTGCCACCGGCGCAGCACCCGGACCCCGGCGCGGCCGATCTCCTCCTCGGGCACGGCCAGTTCGACCACCCCGGCACCGCCGGGGCCCGGCCGCCAGTCGAGCACCCGGCTGTGCCCGAGCACCGGGACCGGCGGCCCGTCGCGGGTCGGCTGCTGGATCGGCACCCGCCGCAGCCGCACCGCGGTCGGGTCGCCGGCCAGCGGGGTGGGCACGAGCGGCACCCAGTTCTCCGGCACGGTGGTGGCGAAGGCGTAGGACAGCTCGGGCACGACCACGGGGCGGCCGGTCGCCGGGTCGACCGGCGGCGGGTCGGGCACCGGCGGGCGGGCCGGCACAGCGGGCCGGGCGACCTGCGCGCTGCGGTCGATCGCCCGGCCGGTCGCGCCGGTCACCGTACGCTCGATCGCCCAGGCCAGGTTCGCCATCTCGTCCCGGCCGAACCGGACCTCCTCGACCGGCTCGGAGTCCAGGGTGGCGGCGGCCGTCGCGGGCAGGACGAGCACGTCGGCGGGCCCGTCGGTGACGGCGCCGGACGGCCGGAACAACGCCCAGCCCCGCCCGCCGGGGGCCGCCGGCACCAGGGTCCGGGTGCCGAACGTGTCCGTGACGATCAGCGACCGGATCCGGGTGGCCGAGCCGACCGGCAACTCCAGCGGGACGATGAAGTGGTCGTTGGCGTAGACCAGGCCGTACTCGAGCAGGAACATCCGGGCCAGGTCACCGGCGCCCGCGCCGACCTGGCCCAGGTTGATCCGGGAGTCCTCCATCTCCCAGAACCGGGTGGCCGGCATCCCGGCGTAGCCGACCGGGGTGGGCAGGGTGATCCGGACCAGTTGCTGGCTGGCCGGTTGCGCCTGCAGGGTGTCGACCGGCGCGTGGTCGAAGTGGTACCAGTCCAGCCGGTCACCGTCGTACTCCCGGGCGGCGAGCACCAGCTCACCGGCCGATCCGGCGGCGCCGACGGAAAACTCGTACTCCATCCGCTCCCGCTGCCAGGCGGTGCCCTCCAGCCCCGCCACGCTGATCAGCGGGTGGAAGTCGGCCGGTGGCCACGGTGGCGTGTCCGGCCGGGGGTCGACCCCCGGCGCGATGACCGCCGGTAGCTGCAACAGGTACCCCCCGGGCGGGCCGGGCGGGCGGGGCGGCACCCCGAGCCAGGCCAGCCAGCCGGTGATCGCGGTACGCAGCGCGCCGGCCAGCGCCGGCGGCACCGGCAGGTCGTCCTCGACCGTCCCGGCCGCACAGGCGCGCAGCAGCAGGTCGCCGTGCGGCACCCGGCCGGCGACCACCCGCAGGTAGCCGACCGTGCCCGCGTCGGCCGCCGACGGGGCGTCCGGGGGCGCCGCGGGGATCCGGTAGCGGTCGGCGACCGCCGGGCCCAGTTCGCCGGCGCCGGCCTCGGCCAGCAGCCGCAGGAACTGCTGGCCGGTCTCCGCCGAGAGGCGCAGGTCGTCGGCGGTGGCCGCGCCCTCCCGCTCGACGAGCGCCTCCAGCGGGATGCCGGACGGCAGCCCGATGGTGCTGCCCGAGGCGACTCCCGGGCGGTACCGGGTGAACGGGGTCACCTCGGCGTGCACCCGGGCGACCACCGGCGAGCCGGCGTCCTCGCCGGTGAACTCGCCCAGCTGCCACTGCCGGGCGAGCAGCCACAGCGGGTCGGCGATGCGCGCCTCCAGCGCCGGGCTCAGGTCGCCGCGCCGGGTACGCGGCTCCAGCCGGGTCCAGGTGGTCACCGACCCCGGCGGGTCCTGCGGCGTGTCCGGGCCGGCGGCCGGCGGCCCGGCGTCCGGCGCCACCTGGTTGTCGTGCACGAGGTGGCTCATCGGCCCTCCTGCTCACCCGGCGCGACGGGTGCCGCGTCCGGTACGAAGTCGGTGGTGGTCGCCGCCTCGGCGACGTTGGTCGGCAGGTAGAACGCGGGCAGGTACTGCCCGCCGGCACCGAGCGAGTCGAGGTCGGTGACCCGGGCGACGGCCAGGTCGAGGGTCTCCTCGACGGCCTGGGCGAGCCCCGCCGGCTGCCAGGTCGCGGCGCCGTCGGCGCTGACCGCCAGCAGCACCGCCTGGCCGGCGGCGGCGGCCGGCGCGTCGTACTCGAAGGTCAGCCCGGTCCGCGTCGTGGCCGCCGGCACCACCTCGGTCCACTCGTCGACGAGCAGGCCGTGCACCGGCTGGGTGAGGTCGAGGTCGCCGAGGCTGACCAGGACCAGCGAGGTCGGCTGGCTGTCCGGCCGCGGCGCGGCCTCACCCACCCACCGGTCGCCGGCCTGGTACGGCAGCTGGGCGACCCGGACCCGCGCCGGCACCCGCACCACCCCGCCCGCGCCGAGCGCGTCGGCGTAGGTCAGCACCTCCTGCAACCGGCCCACCGCCGGGCGGACCCGGCCGTAGCGGGCCAGCCAGCGCCGTACCGGGTGGGGCGAGCCGCCCTGGAGGGCGTCGCTGGCGGCGAGCGCGGTGGTCAGCGCGGCCGGGTCCGGGGCCCGGCTGGCCGACAGCACCGGCATGTCGGCGCCGAGCAGCGCCCGGATCCGGGCGACGTGCAGCTCGCGCCGGTCCGCCGGCGGCGCGGTCGGGGTGTCGAAGTCGGTCTCCGGGTCGCAGACGCAGCCGCCCACCGGGCACGGGGTGCGTCGGCGCGCCTCAGCCACCAGCCGGCAGTGCGCGGCGACCCGGCGGGCCAGCTCGTCCCCGGCGGACCGGGCGGCCTCCGCCGCGGTGGCGGCGCCGGTCCCCGGCAACGGCGGGAGCACCCCGACGATCCCGAAGCCGGCGGCCGTCCGCAGCAGGGTGTGCACGGTGGTCTCGTTCCAGCCCGGGTCGTCCGGGCTGCCGGCGGCACGCAGCCCGGTGGCGGTGTCGAGGGCGCGCTGCCACAGCTCGGTGGCCTGGTGCCGGGTGGCGTCGTCGACCTGCGCGGGCGCGTCGGAGTCGGTGCCCAGGTCGGCAGCGAGCAGTTGCCGGCCCCGGCCGAACAGGTCGCGCAGGGCCGCGACCGCGGCGAGGAACTCGGCCAGGCTGACCCGGGAGGCCGGCCAGCCGGGTCCCCGGCCGTAGTCCAGCTCCAACCGCCACTCGGGGGTCACCTGGGACGGCGCGAGGCGGCTCCAGGAGACCATTTCGATCCGTCGGTCCAGGTCGGTGCCGGCCGGGGCCCCCGGATGCGGCGGTGCGGCGAGGTGGTCCACCGCCGCCGCCTGGAGGCGGTCCAGGCTGCCCACGACGTGGTCGGTGACGACGACGCCGTCCGGCGCGTGCCAGCGCGCCCGCCAACACACCCGGTTGGCGGGCGGCAGCAGCGCGGCGGTCAGCGCGTCGACCGCGGCGGCGATGATCCGGGGCTGCGTGGACTGGCCGGCCGGCCAGTCCGCGCGTCGGTTGGCGAACCGGCCGTCGAGGTTGAACAGCACGGCGACCCGGTGGGTGACGCTCACCCCGCTGGCCGGGGTGCGGGTGAAGTGCAGCTCGGGCGGGGTGGTGGCCGCGCCGGAGGCGACGTCCACCGCCGCGGCGGCGCGGTCCATGTCGCCCACGGCGAGCTGGTGCACGCCCTCGGCGAGCAGGGCGTCGGCCACCGCGTCGGCGTGGTCGGCCAGCTCGGTGAGCACCTCACCGACGGCGATCCGGGCGCTGCCGGGCAGCTTCGCCAGCTCGGTGGCGAGCGCGCCGGCCCGGTGCAGCCGGTGCAGTTCCAACCCGTCGGCGACGGCGGTGGACGCGACGGTGCCGACGATGTCCGGCGGGCCGTCCCCGTTCGGGTCGACCCGGTGCGCGCGGACCGGGGCCAGCCGGCGGAACAGCGGGATGTACTGGTCGAGCGGGCCGCCCGGGTGATCGTGCAGGCCGCGTTCGAAGCGGTAGCCGAGCAGTTCGCCCAGCGCCTGCCCGTCGCGCATGCCGGCGAGGAGCTGCCCGGCCAGCCGGACCCGGCGCGAGGAGAGGTCGACCGCGACGGGGTTGTCGTCGCCGCCGCCGTGCGAGCGCCACGCGCTGCGCAGCACCGCGGCGGTGACCGCCTGTGCCGGCGACGGGGCGTGTACGTGGCCGGCGCCGGCCGGGGCCGCCACGAGCTGTGGGGGCGCGGCGGTGTCCGGTACGTGTGCGGGCCGGTCGACCAGCGTGGGCGGCGGCGCCGGGTGCAGGTCGGTGAGCCAGCCGTACGCGCCGACGTGCACCCCGTCGGGCGTCCCGGCCGGCCGGGTGGCGACCAGCCGGTCCAGCCGGGTGCTGGCCAGCGAGGTGATCCAGGCGTCCAGTCGGTGTGCGGTGAGCCCGAGCGCCCCGGCGACGTACCGGTCCAGGTCGTCCGGGTCCAGGGCCGCCGGGTCACCCCCGGTGGGGGCCAGCCCGGTCGCCAGATCGTCCAGCGCGTCGCGTAGTCCGCGCAGGTCGGCGGTTGCCAGCCGGTGCCGGGTGTCGTCGTCCCCGGCTGCGGCGGCGAGGTACTCGCCCACGCTCCTGCCGCCGGTGCCGGGCACGGTGACCGCCAGCCGTCGGCGCAGCGTCGGGGTTACCTCGCCCGGCCGGATGTCGATCAGTTCCGGCTCGGGGATCTCGGCGGCGGCCGGCAGCCCGGCGGCCTCGGCGAGCAGGTCCGCGGCGGCCGAGTGTTCGGCGATCAGCGCCGCCCGCAGCAGCCGGTGGAACAGCGGCACCGGCCCCGCCGAGGCGGGTGCCGCCGGGATCTGGTCGCCGCGCAGGCCCACGGCGGCGAGCGCGGCGAGGTAGGCGCGGATCCGGCCGGCCCGGTCCTGACCGGGTGCGGCCACCAGCGGGGTGCCCAGCGCGAAGGCGCCCTTGGCGAAGACCGCCAGGGACAACCGGGGGTCGACCGGTCCGCCCAGGCCGAGTGCGGCCAGCAGCGCGCGGCCGGGTTCGACGACCTGCTGCCGCCAGCCCGGGCCGAGGTCGAGCCGGGCGAAGCGCCACAGCCAGCTCACGTACTCGTTGCCGAGCACGCTGCGGGCACGGACCTCCAGCACCCGGGCGTCGGTGGCCAGGATCTCCACCATGGTCTGCTCGGGGTCGGCCAGCCCGGGCCGGATCCGGGGCGCCGGGGCGGCCAGCCAGACCTGCTGCCAGAGGTTGCGCAGCACGGTGACCGCGCGTGCCTCGGCGGGGCTGGCCGGCTGCCAGCCGCGCAGCGCCGCCACCGGCAGCAGTCCGTAGGGCTGCGCGCCGATCCGCAGGGTGGGCAACGGCCCCTCCGGGTGCAGGTGCTCGACGAAGTGGGCGCGCAACTTGCGCTGCTCGGCCGGGGTGGCCACCGGCAGCAGGTGCCGCAGCATGCTGCCCGGTCCGGCCGGCCAGAGGGCCCGGCGGACCAGTCGGGCCAGCCGGCGTTCGTCCCGGTCGGCTGCGGCGGCACGGGCCAGCGCGGTCGGCGCGTCGGGGCGTACCGCCCGGCGGCGGACGGTCGCCAGGTCCTCGGCGTCCGGCTGGGGCGGTGCGCCCGCGGTCGGGGTCGACTCGGCCGGCCCGGCGCTGAGCGGTACGGCCAGGGCCCGGCCGGCCAGGGCGGCGGCGTTCTCGACCTGCGGCCCGGTGCCGCCGGGTACCGCGTCCGTGCCGGTGACCGGGGCGACCGGGGAGCGCTCGGCCACGGTGACCGTCTCGGTGTTGTTGGTCGGGGTGCCCGGTGGCAGGAAGGCCAGCCCGTCGGTGGCGGCGTGGGCCTCCAGCAGCCGGTCCAGCCGCGCTGCGGAGATGTCCGGCGCGGTGTCGGCGTCGACGCCGAAGACCAGCAGGCGGTCCACCGGTTGGGGCCGGCCGGCACCGTCGGTGGGTACGTCGACGGCGAAGGCCATTCCGGCGGCCACCGCGGCCGGGTAGTCGACCATCCAGCGCATGCCCTCGTCGACCGGGGGCGACTCGGCCGTGCCCGTCCCGATCGGGGGCCCGGACGCCGGGCCACCGGGCGGCACCGGGGTCGGCCCGGCGGCCAGGTCGCGGGTGACCGGCCCGGAGACACCGGTGAACAGTGTGTTGCCGGTCGTGCGGCCCACCGCGTACCAGCGGGTCGGCAGCAGCCGGACCCGGGCCGGTTCGCACCACGGCGCCGGCCGGCGCAGCGGATCGGGCAGTTCGCCGGTGGCCGGGTCGGGCTCCATCACCCGGGCGATCCAGCCGGCCCGGGTCGCCCCGAACCGCCGGACCAGCTCGGTCCAGGCCTCCGCGCCGGGCGGGGCCCGCAGCGGACCGTCGACCGGACCGTCGACCGGACCGTCGACCGGACCGTCGACCGGACCGTCGACGCCGGGCGACGCCGGGTCGCCGTCGGCGGTCGGGCCGAGCCAGTACGCCCGGCCGGCCGCCACCTCGTCGTCGGTCAGCCGGGGCTCGTGGCCGTCGATGTGGATCTGGTCGGGGTAGACCCTGATCCGCAGGGTGGCGCCGGCGAACCGGGTCTCCAGCCGGACCGGCAGCAGCGCCACCGGGTACCCGGTGGACAGCGTCCACGGGGTGCCGGTGAGCGCGTCGGACAGCGGCGGCGGGGCGGCCGGGGCGGCGGAGGTGGTGCCGACTGAGCGGCGGGGGGTGACGGTCATGGTTGGGTCTCCGGCGTGAGCAGCAGGTCACTGGCGTGGCGGGCGAGCATGACGGGCCGTTGCAGCGCCACCCGGGCCATGTCGGCGGCGTTGCGGCCGAACACCGCACCGTCCACCGCCGTGCCCGGGAAGCCCGGCGCGTACGGGGAGAGGAACAGCGCTCCACCGGGCAGGTGGCCCCAGTGCAGGTCGTCCCAGTGCTCGCCGGCCCAGGCGGGGATGTCGGGCGGGTCCGACTCCGGCCAGTCGTCCGGCTCGGCGTCCAGGCCGAACCGGGGCGCGGTGGGCTGCTCCCGCAGGACGAAGAAGTAGCCGGGATCGCCGAGCGCCTGGTCGGTCGCGCCACGGGCCTCGTCGGCGGTGTACGGGAAGCCGAACAGCAGCAGGTCCGGGGAGAGCCAGGCGTTGAAGATCGGCGGCAGGTCCACCCCGGTCGGTTCCCGCCGCTGCGGCCCGGTCCAGCGGGCGCGGCGCATGGTGACCACGGTGGACGGGAAGCGGCGCAGCACCTCGCCCCGGATGACCAGGACCAGGGACTGCTCGCCGGGGGCGCCGACCGCGGTCAGGTGGCTGCCGAGCGGGCCGGTGAGCCAGGCCGCGTCGGTCAACGGCGGTATGTCGGTCAACGGCGCACCGGCCGACACCGCGCCGCGGACGTCCCAGAACTGCCGGAACCAGGTCTGCCGGGGGTCGGCGGGGAAGCCACGCCACAGCATCTCCCGGCTCATCTCGTGGTTGAGCCCGACCAGGAACGCCTCGATGAACCTGGGGTTGGCGGCCAGCGCGGTCATCGTCTCCGGCGCCACCGCCGGCAGGTTCGGCACCACGTGCTCCTGGGACAGCCCGCGCAGCAGTTCGTAGCTGGGCACATCGAAGGTGATCCCGGCGAGCAGCCGGCGCAGCGGGTCCCCGGTGTCCGGCAGCGCGTCAGCCAGGAGTTCACCGCCGACACTCAGGCCGGCCAGCACCTCACCGGCGACCGCGGTCTCCGGGCGGAGCGTGGCACGTACCGCGCCGGCCGCCGGGCCGAGCGGCACCGTCGGCGGCTTCGGGTCGACGGCCAACGCCTGGGCCGGGGCCAGCCGGTCCTGGTGGTTCGCGGCGGCGGCCATGAACCGGTCGCCCATCGTGGCGCGGGCGGTCACCAGGTCGGTACGCAGGTCGGCGACGAGCAGGCCGCACCCGCGCCCGGCCGCCGCGTCCGCCGCCCCGGGGATGTCCTGCGGCGGGCTCCAGACCACCGGCACGCCGGCCGGGTCCAGGTCGAAGCCGACCCTGGTGGTGAGCACACCCACCCGGGAGCGGTGCGCCACCACCAGGTCGGGCCGACGGGTACCGCTGACGTCGACGACCGCGACGCCTGCGGCGACGCCCGCCGCCACCTCCGCCTCGCCGCCGACCGGCAGCGGGCTGGTCCACCCGGCGTCGGCGATCCGGCCGCGCCGGTTGACGCCCCGGCCGGTGAAGTACCGGGCCACCTTCTGCCCGGCGGTGTTCTCGCCGGCCACGAAGACCAGCAGGTCCGGCACCTGGTCCCCGGTCATGTCGACCACGTCGACGCTGACCGAGCGGATCGCCTTGAAGGTGTACGGGGTGGGCAGCGAGTCGGTCCAGCCCCGGGTGACCCGGCCGGCCGTGTCCAGCCCCCAGCCGACCCGGTAGTACACCCGGTTCGCGGCGGCGTCGGGGCCGTCGATGGCGTAGCCGACGACGAGTTCGGGTGACCCGTCGCCGTCCAGGTCGGCGACGGTGACGTCGAGCGCGCCGGCGTACCCGCCGACCGGGTCGGGCAGGTCGTACGGGCCGGCCCAGCCGCCGGTGGCGGCACCGTCGGCGCCGATCCCGCTGCCCACCCAGTAGGCCAGTCGGCGGGTGCCGGGCACGTTGCCGGCCAGGACCGCCACCGCGAACAGCTGCGACGGCCGGCCCCCGGTGAGCGGCGCGGCGGTCACCGCGGTGGCCACCGCCGGCACGCCGGTGAACGGTCCGGCCGCCGCCGCGGTGAGGGTGTTCTCCCGCAGCACGCCGTCCTCGCCCAGGTGGTGGGCGGCCTGCGAGCGGATCCGGCTGCCGGCCCCCTCGTCGACCGTGTACGACACCAGCAGCGAGGAGAGCAGGCCGACCCGGGGCGCGAAACGGACGTGGGCCGGGGCCGGGGCGGCGTCCGGGCCGGCGCCCCGGGGATCGGCCGGGGTGCCGTGGTCGACCCACCCGCCGCCCCGGTTGCCCCAGGAGTACGCGGCCAGCCGCCCATCGGCGGTCCGGACGAAGACCTCCCCGTCGCGGTCGTCACCGGTGACCGGGCCGGGCCGGTGCGCCGCGATCCCGTTGGCCGGCCGGCCGATCTCCTCCCAGGACCAGGAGTAGACCCCGGTCTCGTCGTTGCGCCACTGGTAACGGCCGTACAGCCGCAGGTCGGCCGGGTCGGCCTCGGGGTGGGCCAGGACGAGCAGCTCCGGCTCCTCGTCGTGGCCGCTGGCCACGGTCTGCTGGCCCAGCGAAACGATCCGCAGGTTCTGCGGCAGCGGCGCGCGGAAGGAGACCCGGCCGTGGTTGAGGAACCCACCCCAGCCGGGCACCCGGGTGACCAGCTCGCCGGTCGGGGTGAGGTAGCCGAAGCCGTCGGCCCGGGGATGGCTGAAGGTGTGGTACGCCGCCGGGGAGCCCCAGATCGGCGGCGGTTGGCCGGGGCCGTCGGCGACCAGGCTCCACTGCCCGTCGTGGACGAACAGCCGCTGGGCGGTGGTGGCCACGAACACGCCGGCCGGGGTCGGGCGCGGCGAGCCCCACAACCGCTCTCCGGTGGCGAGCTGTGGGCGGCCCAGTGACGCCCAGGTCCGGGCCACGGTGCCGAAGCGGTACAGGTCACCGCTCGGGCCGAGCATGAAGACGTCGATGCCCCGGGCGGTGGGCCGGCTTGCCGTGCCGCCGGGTGGGCTGCCGCAGTCCGTCCACACCCAGCGGTCGCCGTCGTAGCGGCGCTCGTAGAGCCGGCTGTCGCGGGTACGCACGTACACCCGGTCGGGGGCCACGGTGGCGCCGGAGGTGACGACCTGGGTACCGGCCGGGGCGCCGTGGTCCCGCCAGGTCCAGACGCCGTCGAGCCGGCGGCGTTCGAACAACCGGCCGTCGGCGGCGGCGACGAAGAACCGGTCCGGGCCTAGCAGGTCGCCACCGTTGCTGGCCAGCGTGGTGACCGGATCGTCCGTCGCGGCCGGGGCCCAGGCCGCCGGGGCCCAGGTGGCGGCGGTGTGCCACCACGGGTTCCGGCCGGCAGCCTCGATGGCGGCCCGGGTCAGCCGGGCGATGCCCTGCCCGGGCGGGACCAGGGTGTCGAAGACGATGCCGCCGGCCGGGATCCGGGCCGGTGGCACCGGGCTCGCCCCGCCGGCCAGCCGCAGCAGCGCCGACGACGACGGCGCGGCGGGGCGCAGCCGGCGGGCCAGCGGACCGCGCGGGCGGGCCAACCGGCGGAACGGCGCGCTGGTGGCCGCCCGGGCGCCGGCGTTGCCGTCGAGCAGCTCGTCCAGCGACTCGACCGGGGCCGCGCCGGAGCCGGCCAGCCCGGTCGCGGCCGGGGCCGCGACCAGGTCGTGCACCGGCCGGGCCAGCGCGACGAGCTGGTCGTCACCGAGGGCGTTCCCCGGCGCGGCCGGGTCCACCCGCTTGGCGAACAGGGCGGCGGCGCTGTCCCGGGCGGCCTGCCCGCGCAGCAGTTGCTCGTTGACCTCGCGCAGCTCGGCGGCCCGCTGCCAGGCGGCGGCGGCCAGGTCCTCCTGGTGTTTCTGGATCACCCGGGTGCCCAGCGCCGCCGCCGCCCGGTAGCGCGGGTCGAGGTTCAGCCCGGCCAGCCACCGCGGCTCGCTCCCCGGCGGTGGCACCTGCCCCTGCCTGCTGTGGATCTCGCCGTACAGCGGTGGGGTGAGCCAGTCCTCGACGTGCGCCAGCAGCTCGGTCATGCGGGCCTGCCAGGGCCCGGCGGCGGCCGGCTGCCAGACGGTGGGGGTCATCGCGGGCGAGGCGAGCGCGCCCTCGAAGGCCAGCACGGAGCGGCCCTCCACGCCGGCCGGCTCAAGGTCCGGCAGCCCGCCGCCGGCGGCGCCGACGTCCACCGGCTGCCGGCCGACGTCCGCCGGCAGGGCCCGGCCACGCAGCCGCCGGGCCAGCGACTCGAAGTCGCCGTCCGGGCCGGTGCGGAAGGTCCAGTGGTGGTAGACCGGCAGGACGATCGGGGCCTGCGGATCGGCCGCCGGGGAGCCGGGGCCCCAGGCCGGCACCAGCGGGCCGTCGTCGAGCGACAGGCCCAGTCCGGCGCGCACGCCGGCGTCGAAGGCCGGCACGACGGCGGCCAGGTAGTCGGTGTCCGGGTCCAGCCGCCGGGGGCAGACCAGCCGGGACAGGGTGCGCTCCGGTGCGTCGGCGATGACGTCGGCGACGTCCTCGTTCTCCGTGACGACCAGCACCTGGGCGTGCGCCCAGGCCCAGGACTCGGCGAGGTCGGGCAGCTGCCCGACGATGGTGCCCAGCCGGGCCAGCGGTTGCCCCGCCGCCGTCTCCAGCCGGCCCTGCGGGCCCACCGGGACGACGACGAGGACCAGCCAGGGCCGCAGCCGGCCCTGCGGGTCGGGCTTCGCCGGGGTGTACAGCCAGGGCAGGTCGGGCCGGTCGAACTCGACCGCCGCGAACAGCGTCCCGTCGACGTTGTCCGCGCCCGCCGCCGGGTGGCTGCGGATGATCTGCTGGCCGTCGAGGCCGGTCACGTCACCAGGTCCGTGCAGCAGCGCGGTGGTGGTGCCGACGACGTCCACCGGGTCGACCCCGGCGGGGCCGGTGCCGCGCGCGGTCACCGAGAGCGTCACCTCGGACCGGGTGGCCGGCAGCGGACCGGTGAGCGGGTCGGGTTCGGAGACGAGCCGGGCGACGCCGTCGCGTACCCAGGGCAGGAAGCGGAGGCCACCCATGTCAGGACACCTTCTCGGGTTCGGGCAGGACGATGGTCGGTTCGGGCACGTGGACGCCGGCCCGGCGAATCAGCCGACCGCGGTCGCCCCCGGGGGCCACCTCGGTGGCCTGGGTCGCGGTGGGCAGGGTGGTCACCGGTGGGCGGACCCGGGCGGGGGCCTGACGGGCCCGCCGGGCGGCGGGGTACGGGGTGCCCCGGCCGGCCAGCCAGGACGGTCCGGCGTCGCGCAGGCCGAGGCCGGCGCCGGTGAACCGGGCCGCCCCGCTGGTGCGGGCGCGGGCGTTGGCGGCCGGGCCGGTGGCGGCGAACAGGGCCAGCAGCCCGCCCGGTACGGCGTCGGCGGCCGACAGCGGGTGCGCCGCCGCCGGCATCTCCCGGCCGGCGTCGTCGGGGTCGTCGATGATCACCCGGTCGTAGGCGCCGTCGCCGTCGAGCCCGGCGAACACGGTGCTGCCGTCCACCGGCAGGGCGGTGCCGTCCGGCAGGGCCACCCCGCGGCCGGCCTCCAGCCGTTCGAAGCCCGGGGTGAGCACCCGTTGCTCGGGGGTCAGGTCGCGGAACTGGCCGGGGGCGAAGTCGTCGAGGATCGGCGCGCCGAGGGTGCCGCGTACCGTGGCGTCGCCGGTGCCGGCGCTGACCTCGGTGAGGGTGAACCGGTTCGGGCCACGCAGGCGGGAGGTGCCGATCCGCTGCAACTCGACGCCGAGGGGAAGGACGTTCTGGCGTACGCCGAGGGCGGCCCCCGGGGAGAGCAGCAGCGCTCCCCCGGTGTCCTCGACCGCCCGTAGGGCCACCGGTTCGGCCCCGACGGCGGCGGCCCGGATCTCCCAGGCGTCCGGGGTGGACAGGGCCGGCTGGAGCAGGTCCGCGGCTTCCAGGTAGGTGGGTTCGGGCTGGTCGTACTTCTTCCCGTCGGTCCAGTCGAGCTTGGCCGACACCTCCCACCACAGGAACTTGATGCGCGCCTCGCCCCAGGCCCGCCAGGGGCCGGGGCCGCTCACCCCGATGAACAGCCGGATGACCAGCAGCTCGGTGCCGTCGTAGGTCAGGGCGACGTACGCGCCGATCTCGGCGGTGAACCAGAACGGCTTGAACTGGAACAGCACGTCCAGCCAGGCCCGGCCGTCGAGGACGAACCCGGCCGCCTCGAAGCGCATCAGCAGTTCGGCGCCGAACTGGGCGGTGTTGCTGGTGACCGCAAGGTACGCGTTGAGCTTGATCCCCTTGCCCAGCTTCAGCAGCTTGATCTCGAACCGCTTGAGCGCCGGGAAGCCGGCCGGCGGGCAGAACCTCGGGTGGAACCCGCCGATCGACAGGGCGAACGACTTGTCCCCGCCCCACCGGGCCCGCAGGGCCATCTCGCCGGAGACCGGCTGGCCGAACAGGTTGGAGTCGATCAGGGCCGCGTCGAGGCTGATCTCCTTGCGGGCCACGTCGACGATGCCGACCGAGTCCAGCCGGAGCCGACCGGCCGGCCGGAAGTCGATGACCAGCCTGCCGAGCAGCAGTACCCGGACCGGGTCGGGGAACTCGACCAGCACGGCCAGGTCCGCGACGATCTGCCCGGAGAGGAAGTTCAGCCGGACCATCGCGCCGAGCACGGTGCCCGTGGGGTCCACCGGGAAGATCCGGCTCAGCGTGGCGATCACCGCCGGGGCGCGGCCCACCGCGTCCTCGGGGAACAGCAGCGAGTCCAGGGTTCCGGCGCGGGCGGCGTTGCGGACCTCCTCGGGGTTGCTGCGCCGGTTGTGCCCGACCACCAGGCCCAGGCCGGTGATCGAGATGCCCCAGAACAGCATCAGCCCCGGGTACCACTGGAAGGTGCCGACGACGAGCATCGAGAAGGTGTGCTCGCCGTCGGCCTCGGCCAGTCGGCTGCCGTCCGGGTTGCGGGTGTTGAGGATCGCGGTGGCCTGGAGCAGGAAGCCCCGCATCGGCGACAGCCCGTCCTTGGCGGCGATGCCCAACTGGAGCGCCCCGGCGTACATGCCGCGTGGCTCGTCGATGAACAGGTAGCCGCCGCCGTTGACGAAGCCGTTGTCGATCCGCAGCCCCACCCCGTCCGGGGCCTTGAAGCGGGGCACCAGGTCGGCGCCGCCGAGGTTGCCGGTGCCGGCCGGCAACGCGGGCGGGAAGGTCAGGTCGGCGCGGATGCCGATGTTCTCCACGACCGCGTGCAGCGGACCGATCTCGGCCCGGACGGTGGTGGTGACGGTCAGGCCGACGCTGGCGGTGTGCGTGCTGGCCGCGAGCGCGACCCGCAGCCCCTCCAGGTGTACGCCGCGCAGCGAGAGGTGCATCGGGTACTCGGCGGTCAGCGCGGCGGCCCCGGACAGGTGCAGGCCGGTCCGCAGCGACCAGCCGAGGCCGAGGTCGAAGCCGAACCGCAGGCCGTCGGCCGGCAGGAGCCGGGCCAGCAGGCCGTCGCCGTCACCGGCCTTGACCACCAGTTCGGCGCGGCCGGCGGCGAGCATCAGCTCGATGTCGTCGCGGCCGGTGCCGAGCGCCGCCCGGCCGCGCAGCACGAGCTGCCCGATGGCCAGGTGGGTGCCGTCGGGCGCGCCGATGACCCAGCCGGGCTCGTCCTTGGGCGCGATCCGGGCGACCTCGGCGGAGAACTTCACCGCCGGTCCGCCGCCGGCGACCGTCACGCCGGCCGAGTTGATCGCGATGGCCGGGCCGGCCCCGGCCAGGTCGACGGCGACGTTCCACCGACCGAGCGCGCCTTCGAGGTGCGCCTCGCCGGTGGGGGCGACGATCCCGGTGAGCAGGCCGTCCCAGCAGGCCAGGGCGAGGGTGACGCCGAGGTGGAGCTGGGCGTCCGCGTCCGCGTCGGCGTCGGCGTCCGCCGGGCCGGCCAGCGGGTGCGGTCCCGGCTGTCCGGTGAGCGCGGCCGGCTCCCCGCCGCCGGGCGGCCCGGCGACGGCGAACCGGACCCGGAGCAGCCCGTCGGCCAGCCGCAGCCCGGCCTCGCCCTGGTCGGGGCCGATGCCCGGCCGCACCCCGTGCGCGGCGTCCACCCCGAACGCGCGCAGCGTCGCGGCCAGCCGGGGCAGCAGCCGCGCGGCCAGTTCCTCGACGGCTTCCGGGGTGTCCCAGCCGGCGGGCGCATAGAGGTCCTTGAGGTACCCGCCGGGGTCGGCGACCAGCTCAACGAGCCGCTCCAGGTGCAGCTCGTCACGGTGGCGGGGCAGCCGGATCGGCGCGTCACCGGCCGGCATCGGCGGGCTCGGCGGCAACTCGACGCCGGGGGTGACCAGGCCGAGCAGGGTCAGCAGCGGCACCGTCCAGGGTGCCCGGCGCAGCAGGTAGGTCAGGATCAGGTGGTCGACCAGGTCGTCGACCAGCGCCTCGGGCAGGCCGTCCACCGGGGGCAGCTTCCCGCGCACCGTCGGGGGCAGCGTGCCGACCTGCCCGAACGCGGTGCCGGCCGCGGTGGCGATCTTCTTGAGCTCGGCCAGCGAGTCGGGCAGGCCGTCGGCGATCGCCGCGTCCAGGGTGTCGACCGCCGTCCCGACGGTGCCGACCCACGTCTCGAACGTGTGCGCGTCGACCCCGCTGATCGCCTCCAGGTCCCAGCCCAGCGCCCGCATCAGCCGGGCCCGCCGCCACGGGTCGTACGAGCCGAGCACGGGCTCGGCCAGGGTGCGGAGCTCGCCCCAGAGCAGGGCGAGGACGTTACGGTTCCGCTCGACGTCGTCGCTCATGCGTCCGGGTCTCCTTCACTGCGGTGGTGGTCGTCGTCGCGTCGGGAACGGCGGGGACTCATCCGGTCACCCGGGACAGTTCGCCGGTGTCCAGCCGCAGCGAGCCACGCCGCGGCGACAGCGTCCGGTCGGCCGCCGGCAGCGCGGCGACCGGAAGCTGGTACGTGGTGCCGCCCGGCCACGCCGGCCAGGCCCGCACCGCGGCCAGCGCGGCGGGCAGTTCGGCGTCGGCCGTGGCCCCGGCGACCTGGCCGATCGCGGTGATCAGGGCGGCCTCGTGGGCGTCGGTCCAGCCGGTGGGCGGGCCGCTGAAGTCCGGCCCGAGGGTCCGGGCCACGGTCAGCACGGTGCGCAGCTCGGTGGCGGCGCGGGGCACGGTCCGCTGCTCGGGCGGCTCGCCGGCGACCGGCGGCCCGAGGGCGACGAGGTGTCCGGCGCGGTACGCCTGCCAGCAGGCGAGCTGGGCCACCGCCCGTTCCGAGGTGAACAGGTCACCGACCCGGACCCGGCGGGGATTGCCGTCCGGGCCGGGCACGTCCGGCACCGTCACCGGGGCCGCGCCGGGCGGATCCCACGCGGTGCTGAGCAGGTCGTGCAGGCCCTGGCGGGCGAAGCGCCAGATGCTGTGCCGGACTCCCGGCTGGGTTCGCAGGCCCGTCGTGAAGCGGTGCACCCAGTGCCAGCCGCGCAGGTCGAGCAGCTCGACGACGTTCTCGATCGGCTGGCCCGCGCCGCCGGTGTGGTCGCTCATCGCGGGTCGGGCCCGACCGACCCGCAGCTCGGGGTGGAGCAGGGCGCTGCCGTCGATGCCCCAGCCGGGCGTCGCGGACAACCCGGCCAGCCCGCCCATGGCCTCGTACGCGTCGCGGTCGGTGGCGCGCAACGCGGCCAGCCAGGCCCAGAGCTGGCCGGGTTCGGTGCGCCAGTCCGGCCGGGGCGGCAGGGTCACCGGCGTCGCACGGGGCCCGTCCGCCGGCCAGCCGAACGGGCCGATCCGCAGCACCCCCGCGTCGGTGCCGTCCAGCACGTCGAACCAGCCGCCGGCGGAGCCGGGCCGGGTGTTCTCGGCGACCGCCCGCAGCACCTTGAAGGTGGACAGCCGGCGGCGGGCCGGGTCGGCCACCACGGGGTCGGCGCTGCCAGCGGCGGCGACCAGCGCGGCGAGCGACAGCACGCCGGCCTCCCCCTCCCTTGGCGGGATCAGCGCCTCGGGGAGCAGTTCGACCACCGGCTCGACCAGCGGGCCGGCCCACTGCGGTGCGGCGGGCCGGCTGCTCCAGCCGCCCAGCGGGATCAGCTCGGGGTGGTTGGCCGGCGCGGGCCCGGCGTCGGCCGGGCGGCCGGTCACCACCCGCGAGTAGAGCCGCTGGTCGGCCGGGTGGGCGGTGTCGGCGTGCCAGACGTTTCCGGCGGCGAGTTGTTGTGGGCTGCCGCCGGCGACCTGCCACGCCTCCACCACCACCGGACAGCGCCAGCGCTTGTCCAGCCAGTGCCGGACGGCGAGCTGGGTGGCCAGGTCGGCCACCCCGCTGACCGGTCCGGGATAGCGCTCGGCCTCCGGCACGTCGACGGGCGCCAACCGGTCGGAGTACCGGGCGGCGGTCGCCCCGGCGGGTTCGTGGGCGACCCGGGCCGCGCGGGCGTACGTCTGGAACTCGCGCACCGCCCAGTAGGTCGTCGAGTCGAACTCGCCGGGGTTGCGCGCCGGGCCGAACCCCAGCGTGGCCAGGTCGGCCTGCAACCGGGTAACCCACCGGTCGGTGACCAGGGCGGGCGGCCGGTCGGCGCCGTCGTAGTGCGCCTTGGCCCCGGAGCGGGCGTCGTGGTCGTCGGGGCGCAGCACGTAGCCGTACGGCGGGTCGGCCAGCAGCGAGCAGCCGTACGACAGGTCGATGGTGTAACTGGTCAGCGCGGCGGCCCGGGTCTCCGAGGGCAGGTGCCACCAGAGGCGCTGGGTGGCCGTCTTGCCCTCGCCCGCCGGCCAGTCGAAGGTGATCTCGCCGAGGTTGTTGTGGCCGACGATCTCCTTGCCGTTGCCCCACCTGCCGAGGTACCCGTCGAGGTTGCGGGCAGCGGCCAGGTACTGCGCCAGCGCCTGGTCGCGGGGCAACCCGGTCGGGTCCAGGACGCCTTCCGGTGCCCCGTCCCGCCGGACCGTCGGGTCGGCCTCGTCGTGGTGGGCGAACTGCACCTGGATGCTCCACTCCGGCGGGCGGCTGAGCAGCTTCAGCCGGTCGTACTCGCTGATCGCTGGCCGACCGGAGACCCACCATCCGGAGACGGCGTCGCCGGCCACGGTGGCCTGGACCCCTGCCTGGAAGCGCCGGCCCTGCCGCTGCTCGTCCTCGTTGGCCCAGCCGACCAGGTCGATCCGGCCGAGGCTGTCCAGCAGCGGCACGTAGCCGACGTCGTGCAGCATGCGGGTCAGGAACACCTCGTTGCGCAACGCGCTGGAGACGAAGCCGGCGATCACACCCTCGGTGCGGTTGACCCCCTGGAAGGGGTGGGCCGGGTCGGGGCCGCAGGCGTACGGCAGCGTCGCGGAGTAGCGGATCCGCTCGGCCGAGCCGAAGTGGATGTCGCCGCCGAGCATGACGATCCGCCGACGCCGGACCCCGTCGGGGCCGGGCGGGGCGGCGGAGAGCAGCCGGCCGAGGAACTTGTGGGTGGCCGCGTCGCTGGTGATCCACGCGTCCTCGGCGTCGGCCTCGTACCGGCCGGCGAGGGCCTTCATGGCGGGCTGGGCCACCTGTTCGAGCAACGGCATGCCGAACACGGCGACCGGCTGCGCCAGCACGGTGACCGACTCGTCGTCCAGCACCCCGCCGCCGCTGATCATCTCGTTGAGGGGGTGGTCGGCGAGCAGCAGCCCGCCGGGGTGCTCGGCCCCGGCCGGGAACTCCCGCCAGGTGCGGGTGTCCAGGGCGACGAGCTGGTAGCGCGGCCAGGTGACCGTGAAGTGGTAGGTGAGCGCGCCGGCCGGGCGGACCGGCCGACCGTCGGTTCCGACCGCGGTGGGCAGGCCGAGGCGTTCCCGCAGCCGCAGGTCGTCCACCGCCCCCGGGGCGGCCAGCCAGCCGCTCAGCGCGGCCAGCAGGTCCCGGCCCGGCTCGCCGGCCGCCCCCTGCTCGGCGAACCGGTCCGGCGTGTTACCCCAGGCCTGGAAGACCGCGTACGCGGCCATCGCGTTGCGCACGACGCGCCGGCCCAGCTCGGAGGTGATCACGGCACCGGTGACGAACTCCCGGGTCATGTTCCAGTCGTCGGTGACCTCGTGGTCGTCGGCGACCATGTAGGTGGGCACGTTGGCCAGCAGCCGGCGCACGGCCACCAGCCCGCGCTGGAAGTTCATCAGCCGCAGGCTCTGTTCCCGCCACCGCAGGTAGCGGTGGATGATCTTCTGCTGCTGGCTGCTGGCGTCGTAGGCGCGACCGGCCAGCAGCCGGTCGTAGACGGTGTCGCCGGGTCCGCCGCTCTGCGGGTCGCGCAGGATCCGGGTGTCGGCCGGGAAGACGTGCTCGAACCTCGGGTACGTCGCCGGCCAGAGCTGGTCCGACCAGGTCAGCAGGTACATGCAGGCGTACTCGCGCAGCGACATCAGGTGGCTGTCGGCCTCGCCGGAGGTGAACTTCGCGTCCCGGGCCAGGGTCACTGCCCGGTTGCCGGGGGTGAACAGCCGGTCGGCGGGCGGGCTGGCGGAGCCGTCGGGGAGCAGCTCCGGCGGCAGGCCCAGGGCGGCCCCGATGCCGGGCGACGCCGGTACGGCCGGCAGCCCGTCGCGGGCAGGGACCGCGTCGTGCCCGTGCACCATGGCCAGCAGGACGTCGGCGACGTCGTCGGCGTAGATCTGGTCACCGCCGAGCACCAGCTGGTGCGGGCGGAGCCTCGGGTTCCCGCCGGCCGCCGCGATGATCGGGTCCAGCACGGCCAGCGCGTCGTGGCCCTCGCCGTGCGGCTTGCGGCACGACCCGTGGAAGATCCGGAGCTGTCCGGGGTCCGCCGGGGGCGTCACGAAACTGGGGTACTCGGGCGCGCCCCCCTTGGTCAGCGGGTCACCGGCGTAGCTGAGCAGCGTTCGGGCGGCGGTCCTGTCGGCGGCCACCGCCCCTGCGGCCAGCAGGCTCGGCCAGCCGCCGGCGGAGCCCGGGAAGGACAGGTCGTAGCCGTAGAGCCGGCCCTGTTGGAGGCCACCGACGGCCTGGACGGTGGCCACGTACAGGTTGCCGCCGAGCCGGACCGCGGCCCGGCTGCCCGTGGCCACCGTGGCACCCGGGGTGAAGTCCGGACCGGGGCCCACCTCGAACACGGTGAGGGCGACGGTGCAGGCGGACCGGACGGCGACGAAGACCGCCACGCTGCCCGGGTCGACCCGGCGCACGATCGGCCCACAGACAACGTGGGGTGGTCCGCCCGGAGCGTCCATCGTCGAGGTTCCTTTCGCAGTTCCACGAGCCGGATCCGGCCGTGTGGGTCGGTGCACCGCGCGGGCCGGCGGGGAGTCTCACCCGTCGCTGCCGGCGGCCGCTGATTCGCGGCACGGTGAACGCGCCACGGCCGCTGCGGTAGCGGCGCACGGCAGTCTGTCCGGCGGTCGCGCCCGTCCACCAGAGACGGGTGTCCCGGGTGGTCGGGACACCCGCCGCTCGGCCGTACGGGCAGCGGGCCCCCGGCCCGTTCGGGCGGCGGCGTCCCGGTGCAGAATGAGCGGCTGCCGACCTCACTGGCGGGGGTTGCGTGAGCTTGCGAGGCTTACGCCGTGTATGACTACGATCTGTTGGTGCTGGGCTCCGGGCCCAGCGGTCAGAAGGCCGCGATCGCCGCCGCCAAGCTCGGCAGGCGGGTCGCCATCGTGGACCGCCGCGACATGATCGGTGGGGTGTGCATCAACACCGGCACCGTCCCCTCCAAGACGCTGCGCGAGGCCGTGCTCTACCTGAGCGGCATGAGCCAGCGGGACCTGTACGGCAGCAGCTACCGGGTCAAGGAGGACATCACGGTCAGCGACCTGGCCGCCCGGACCCAACATGTGATCAGCCGGCAGACCGACGTCATCCGCAACCAGTTGGCCCGCAACCGGGTCGCGCTGATCACCGGCACCGGGCGGTTCGCCGACCCGCACGCGATCTGGGTGGACGGCGGCTCCGGGTACGAGTCCCGGATCACCTTCGACCGGGCCGTCATCGCCGCGGGCACCCGTCCGGCCCGCCCGGACAGCGTCGACTTCGACGACCGCACGATCGTCGACTCCGACGGCGTCATCAACCTCGAGGCCGTGCCCCGCAGCATGGTCGTGGTCGGCGCGGGCGTGATCGGCATGGAGTACGCGTCCATGTTCGCCGCGCTCGGCACCAAGGTGACCGTGGTGGAACGCCGCGACCGGATGCTCGAGTTCTGCGACGAGGAGGTCGTCGAGTCGCTCAAGTACCACCTGCGCGACCTGTCCGTGACGTTCCGCTTCGGCGAGGAGGTCGCCGCCGTGGAGAAGCACCAGACCGCGGCGCTGTGCGTCCTGAAGAGCGGCAAGAAGATCGTCGCGGACACCGTCATGTACTCGGCCGGCCGGCAGGGCCAGACCGACGACCTGGCGCTGGAGGCGGCCGGGCTGGCGGCAGACCGTCGCGGCCGGATCGCGGTCGACGCGAACTACCGCACCGCGGTGGACCACATCTACGCGGTCGGTGACGTGATCGGCTTCCCCGCGCTGGCGTCCACGTCGATGGAGCAGGGCCGGCTGGCGGCGCAGCACGCCTGCGGCGAGCCGGTCCGCGAGCTGCACGAGTTGCAGCCGATCGGCATCTACACGATTCCCGAGATCAGCTTCGTCGGGAAGACCGAGGAGCAGCTCACCGACAGCTCGACGCCGTTCGAGGTCGGCGTCGCGCGCTACCGCGAGCTGGCCCGCGGCCAGATCGTCGGCGACTCGTACGGCATGCTGAAACTGCTCGTCTCGCCGGACGGCCGCCTGCTCGGCGTGCACGTGTTCGGGACCGGTGCCACCGAGATCGTCCACATCGGGCAGGCGGTCATGGGCTGCGGCGGCACGGTCGACTACCTGGTCGACATGGTCTTCAACTATCCGACCCTGGCCGAGGCGTACAAGGTGGCCGCCCTGGACGCGTCCAACAAGATCCGCAACATCAGCAGGATCGACGGTTAGCAAAAGAGGCCCGGCTATACGTCGGACTTACCGCACAAGGTTCACCATATGAAGGTCGGCGCATTGTTCGACGTCGAACGTTGACACCCCGAAGCTCCTGTGGCAGGTTGACGAATGGCACGGGGGCGCCCACCCTCTGAAACTTAATCTCGGCGTTTCGCCGTTTCGGGGTGTGGCACTCCTGGCCTCGTCCTACCCGTATCACGGATTACTGCCGGATCGCCGTCAGCTTCACCGACGATCCGAAAGCCGAGCGGAAGGGGGACCAAAATGCGTTACATCCACTGACACGTCGCGCTGCCGCGGCCGTCCGGCGCGTCCGGACGGCCGCGGCGCCATGTGCCCGCGAACAGCCCACCACCTCGGAAGGGACGTCTCCTGTGGCGGACGAGGCCACTGCTGCGGTGCGTGACCCGATCTACGATCCACTGGCCCCTTCCGTGATCGCGGACCCGTACCCGTTCTACCGGGAACTCCGGGAAACGGATACGGTCCACTGGCACGAGTTCCTGGATTCCTGGGTCGTCACGGGGTATGCGGAGTGCCGACAGGTGCTCGGCGACACCACGAACTTCGGCTCCGACTTCCGGCGGATCGGTGTCGAAATCCCGGACACCCAGTTGAGCGTGCAGTCACTCGATCCTCCCGAGCACGGCGCCATTCGGCACCTGCTCGTTTCGGCATTGCACGAGCAGCCGCTGACCACCGTGCGACAGCAGTTCGCGACGATCGCCGCGCGGCAACTCTCCGAACTGTCCGGGCAGCCCGGGGCCGTCGACCTGGTGAGCCGGTTCGCGCGCCCCGTCGCGCTGCGGACGATCACCGCCTTCCTGGGCGTGCCGCCGCCCGACGGCGCCGAGTTCGAGCAGTGGTCCAACGCGATCGTGCGGAGCATGGACGCCGGCATCGAACCCGCCCGGGCGGAGCCGGGCAACCAGGCGCGGGCTGAGCTGAGCCGGCTCGTCACGCAGTGGCTGGCCGACGCCGACGAGCGGGGATTCGTCGGGGCGGCCCGGCGCGCCGCACGGGCTCAGGACGTGCCGGCCGCGGTGCTGGCCAACTCGTTGCGCGCGGTGCTGCACGCCGGTTACGAGTCGGTCAGCCGGCTCCTGGGCGGCGTCCTCGCCCGGCTCGTCCGGCACCCGGAGCTGCTGGCCGGCCCGGCGACCCGGGACACCGACGAGGCCCTCATCGACGAGCTGATCCGGTTGGACGGCCCGGTGCAGGCCGACGCGCGGGTGTGCGTACGCGACCACGCCGTCGGCGGGCAGGCGGTGCGGCGGGGCGACGTGCTGGTGCTGTTCATCGCGGCGGCGAACCGCGACCCGGCGGTCTTCCCCGACCCCGACGCCGTGCGCCTGACCCGGCGCAGGGGCCTGCACCTGGCCTTCGGGCGGGGCGCGCACGCCTGCCTGGGCGCCGGCCTGGCGACCCACCAACTGCGCGAGGTGCTGGGGGCGCTGCGCGCGGGCGGGCTGCGGCTCACACCGGCCGGCCCGGCTGCGTACGAACCCACGGCCACCCTGCGCGGGCTGGCCGAGCTTCCCGTATCGGTGCGCCAGTCGCACCGGGCCGACTGACCGTGCCCGACAACAACCGGAGGTGTCGTGCGTAGCGTGAGGGTGTACCACAGACTGGCCGGGCTGGTCGGCGCGTTGTTGCTGGCCGGTGTCGCCCTGCCCCCGGGCGGCGCCGCCCGGGCCGCGCCGGGGTCCCTGGCCGACCGGCTGGCCGCGACCGTCACCGGCGCCGGGGTCCACCGTCACCTGACGGCGCTCCAGCACATCGCCGACGCCAGCGGCGGCGACCGCGGCTACAACCGCGTCGGGTTCGCCCGCTCGGCCCGGTACGTCAGCACCGTGCTGCGGGCCGCGGGGTACCAGGTCGTGGAGCAGACCGTCCCCTACACCGACTTCGACATCACCACCGAGCGGCTACGGGTCGACGGGGCCGGCGGCGGTGACGTGCCGGTGCTGATGACCCGGTTCACCCCGTCGACGCCGGCCGAGGGCATCGAGGCGCCCGTGGCGGCGCCGATCGACGGGCGCACCGGCTGCGACCCGGCCGACTACGCCGGCGTCGACGCCGCCGGGGCGGTCGTGGTGCTCGCGCGGGCCGCCTGCGGCTACACCCGTCAGCAGCAGGTCGCCGCCGGCCTGGGCGCACGGGGGGTGCTGCTGTACTACGTCACCCCGTCCCCGGAGAACAGCTACCGGTTCCACGCCTTCACCCCGGAGGCGTTCACGATCCCGACCGCCTCGGTCGCCCAGCGGGACGGGGAGGCGCTGGCACGCGCCGCGCGCGGCGACGGCGCCCGCGTGCACCTGACGCTGCGGGCCGGGGCCGTCGCCCGGACCACCGTGAACGTGCTCGCCGAGACCGCCGGCGGCGACCCGGACAACGTCGTGCTGCTCGGCGCCCACCTCGACAGCGTCCCCGAGGCACCCGGGATGAACGACAACGCGGCGATGGCCGCCACGGTCCTACAGGTGGCCCTGGCGCTGGCCAACCGTCAGCACGCCGTGACCAACAAGGTGCGGTTCGCCTGGTGGGGCGCGGAGGAGATGGTCAACGTCGGCTCCGGGCACTACGTGGCCGCGCTTTCCGGCGACGAGCGGCGGCGCGTCGCGGCCGTGCTCAACGGGGAGCTGATCGCCTCGCCCAACTTCGGTCGCTTCGTCTGGGACCCGGGGACCGGCGGCGGACACGTGCTCGCCGACCTGTTCGCCGGGTACTTCGACCGGCGGGGGCTGCCCTACGAGCGCACCGGCCCGGAGTCCGTCGGGTCCGACCACCTGGCGTTCGAGGCCGTGGGCATCCCGACCGGCGGGATCGACGGCGGCAACCTACAGGTCAAGACGCCGGCGCAGCAGGCCCGCTTCGGGGGCCTGGCCGGGCAGATGTTCGACCACTGCTACCACCAGCGCTGCGACCGGCTCGACACCCTCAACCGGGAGGCCCTGGACGCCAACGTTCCCGCCGTGGCGTGGGTGCTCGGGCGGCTGGCCGAGGACGTCCGGGACGTCCGGGCGGCGACCGCTGCGGGGCCGGGCCGGCAGGCCGCGTACCCGCCTGTCCGGGGCTGAGCGGAGCAGCACCGGCCGGCAACGCGTCCACGGAGGGCGGGCGGCACCGATTCCGTACGCGAGAAGGGGTCCGACAGTGGAAGTACCGCCCGATCCTGCCCAGGTCGAACGTCTCGCCACGCTGCTTCAAGGACACGCCGTCACGCAACTGCTCGCCTCGGCGGCTCGCTTCCGGATACCCGACCTGTTGGCCGAGGACGCCCTTCCGGTCGCCGGCATCAGCGCGCGGACCGGAATACCGGCGCCCGCGCTGAACCGGTACCTGCCGGCCCTGGAGGGGCTCGGAATCGTCCGGTGCGAGCCCGACGGCACGTACCGCGTCACGCCGCTCGGGCGGCTGCTGCGGCGCGACACCGGTTCGCTGCACGGTCAGGCCCTGATGTCCGGCGACGAGTACTACGGCGCCTGGCAGGAACTGGACCACTGCCTGCTCACCGGCGAGTCAGCGTTCCACGCCCGACACGGACGCGGGCTGTGGGAGATGGCGGCGGGGAAGCCGGACCTCGCCGCCGGTTTCGCCCGTACCATGCGCTGGAACTCCGCCCGGGCCCTGTCCGAGATCCTCGCGCTCTACGACTTCACCGCCGCGCGGCTCGTGGTGGACCTGGGGGCGGGCGACGCCACGTTGCTGTGTGGTGTCCTGGCCCGCTACCCGAAGGCCCGGGGGCTCGCCGTCGAACAGGGTTCGATGGCGGCACACGCCGCAGCGACCGTGCGGGAGGCCGGCCTGGACGAGCGGTGTGCCGTGCAGACCGGCGACATCCGCCGGGCGGTGCCGAGCGGTGGTGACGTCTACATCCTCAAGTCGGTCATCCACAACTGGCCGGATGCTGCCGCCGTGGACATTCTGCGCACCGTCCGGGACGTCATGCCGGCCGGCAGCCAACTGCTCCTGGTCGAGAAGGCCCACGACAGCGCCGATCCGCAGGCGGCGCTACGGGATCTGACGATGATGGTGCTCTTCGCCGGCCAGGACCGCACGCCCGACGAGTACCACGCACTGCTCACCCGGGCCGGCTTCACGCCCTCCGCACCGCGACTGGGCAGCTCCGGGATGTGCCTGATCGCCGCCACCGTCGACAGCGTCGGCCACAGCGGCGCGACGCGGCGCACGCCGAACACCGGGGAGACGCCGCGCTGACGCCCCCTGCCGAGGGTGTCGGCCTCACCGCTCCCCGCGCCGGGGAACCGCACCGGTCTGTGCCGCGAACCGGGTGACCAGACCCGCCCGAGGTGACCCCGGTCTTGCGGAACACCCCGGGCCGGGTGCGACTCGACGGCCTCACCTCAACCACCTTCTACGCCATCGCCAGCTCGATCTGTTCAACCCGCTGCTGGGGGACAGCGGCGACGCCGCCACCGGCCACCAGCCGAACAACTGCACCGAGAGAACGAAGACCTCGAATAGCCCGAGACCACGACAAGCGGGGTTGAAGATCACGCCGGGCCGCATCCTAAATGGGCGGGTCGACGGCAAATAGCATGGCAAGAGAACTTGGTCTACCGCTTGCGCGCCCACACCGGCGCGCACCGCTCCTTGTCGGTAAATGTGCGGACCAGGACAAGTGCGACGAGTGGCTGCGGCAAGGCTCCAGCCATGGTCCGGAGTAGTCGATCAATGACCGCACCACAGCGCATGGATTCACTGGCCACACCACTCAGACACGATCAACCTGACGCAGAGTGGATATGACGAATACTTGCGGCGAGCGTAACGGTCATGTTACTTTTTCGCCTGCCGAGGAGTTGGTGATTATCGATCGGTAGGCAAAGACGTCTCGAACCTCCGAAAGGATCTTATGAGACCGAGGTGAACAAAAACAGTGTTCGCGGCTGCTCCCCCGCTCCGGCCCGCCGCCACCGCGAGCACCCCGCCCAGCGCCGCCACCGCTTCAGCCTCGACGGCGCACACCTCCATCGCCAACCTGGTGGGCGGGATACGCCAAGACGCGTTCGGCGGAACCACCTCGCCAGACACAGCCATGAATGCCTCGACGTCCGCGACGAAAGGCACTGCCAGCGGCGGGTGCGCGCCCAGCGAGCCTGGCAGAAAAGGTAGGTGTCGACCGAGGATCCTGCACCTGGGGCTACCTGCTCCGGGCTGCGCATATCCAATCCGGCACGGCCGGGTTGCTATTGCCGCCGTTCCTCTCGGCCGCCACCTCGCCGGAAGGGTCCATCGACTCCACCGCACCCTGCGGCCCGAATGCTGACCGGGCCGCGAAACATCCGGGAAACGCAACCAATCCTGTTCGTCAGTGGCCTCGCGCCACAGCTTCGACATGCCTGTAGAGGAGCATCATGTTCAACTTCAGACGGAGCCTGTCCGCCGCCCTTATGGCCGTCCTCGCCGCGGCCACCGGCGTGGTCGCCGGATCTGCGCCGACGTCCGCGGCGCCGGCGTCCACGACCGGGCCGATGTTCTCCACCACGACAATCGTCAACCGCGCGACGATCGTGGTGGGCAATCCGATGTGCCTGGACGTCCCCGGCGGTTCCACCTCGAACCAGTTGCAGGTCCAGCAGTACAACTGCAACGGTGGCACCAACCAGCAGTGGGAGTACATCCCGGGCGCGACCCCCGGTTACGGCCAGCTACGCAACGTCGCCAGCCAGAAGTGCCTGGACGTCCGCGACACGAGCAGTGCCGCCGGCGCGGTCGTCCAGCAGTACATCTGCATGAACGTGCCGAACCAGCAGTGGCTCTACGACTCGTCCAGCGGATACCTGATGGCCATGCACAGCGGCGGGTGCGCAGCCGTGTACGCCTTGGTGTACAAGTCGAAGGCGCACCAGGAGGTCTGCGGTGGCGGCAGCGCCCCGTACCCCATCTTCACGCGGTGGAACGCCAGCATCTAGTGCCGCGTCTTCGAACGTTTACCGTGTAATCCGTCGGTTCTGAGGACGTGTCGCAGGCTGTTCCCTGCGACTCGCGTGGGGGATGGTGGCCGCTGGGTAGACGGCCAGAGGTCCGGTACGTGATCCACGCCTTCAACGATCGGGGTTCGACGCGCTGAACCCACAGTGGAGCGGGGCGCACCGGGACGGATCGATGACGCAGACCTGAGACTGGATCTGCGTCATCGCCCGGTGCGACCCCCACTTCCTCGGCCGATCCTTCTCCTGCTGGTCCCTGACCAAGCCGCGCGACTATCTGGTCGCCGCCGGCCACGTCGCGGAGGTCAGCGTCGAGACCGTGCGGCGGATCCTGCACGAGCGCGGCGTGTCGTGGCGGCGATGTTGTCCGACACCTGCTCACATGGCGTCGCGGGCTGCCATGGCCTGCTCGCCGGTTGACGACGTTTCACGGTGTCTTGTGTGCCCCTGCCTGCCCCAGACCGCCGGGCGTCCTTCGCCATCACCAATCGATGCGGAGTCTGTGCAGGTGATCCGCCCAGTATTCGGGGTCCTCATGGAAGATCAGCCAGTTGTACTCGCCGAAGTGGTCCTGCTCCCCCCAGAGACGACTGATCACGCGTACCGCCTCCTCGTACGTCACCCCATGCCGTGACACCATCGCAAGCGCGATGTCATGGAAGCACTCCCGGTGCTCGCCGGGTGCGTCGAACTGGAACTCCGGATAGATGCGACCCACTCGACCACTGTCTCACGGCTAAACGCCTTGACCGCCAAGCAACCAACGAGCGATCTTGACCAGCAGTGCCACAGGCACTCACCTGCACAAACAGCCCCCGTCGTCCGGGGCACGTAAGGCCGTTCAGGATTCGGTCGTCTGGTATCTGCGGAGCGCAGCTTCAACGAGCTGGGTGAGGAATTTGCGGTCGCCGGCTAAGTTGCCCGCCTCCTGGACGGCCACCAAAGTGGTTCCGATCCGGACGAGTATGCTGCCGGATTCCAGCGTGCCAGAACCGGACGTCATGCTGCAGCTGACGTGAATACTGTCATCGCCCAGCCGCGGCCCTGGTGCCGTTGCGTAGCGGTAGTTGTCGCCGAAGCGGGACGACGCGACGCTGGGGCAACGGCTGATGAGGGTTCGCAGGTCGGTCATTGCTCGTCGTGCGCCGTCGTCGGCGTAGGTCCTGAGGACTTCGGTTCCCACCCAGGGGTCATCGGGATCCGCGTCATGGCTGAGGGTGGCTGCGGCCATCGCGGACGGAGTCCCGGTTAGGCGCGTGGCCGACAGCAGCGGGATCATGCTCTCCGAACAGGACACGTCGACGCCTGAGCGTTGATTTCCAGCATCCGACGCCATGACTGTCGCGATCTCCACAGTGAATCCGGGCGGCAGTGAGTCCGTGGTCAGCAAGCGTGCGGAAAGCGTCGCGGAGTAGCCGGACCCGCCGGTCGCCGGAACTGCTGGGGAGGCTGGCTTCGTGGCTGTGGCCGAGCCCGTCGCCTGCGCCGTGGAGGGGATCGTTTCGCCCCGTGATCGATCCGCCGTATGAACCGTTGAAGAACCGCACGCGGTCACCATGCAGACGGCCACCACCGCGACTGACCTACGCAGCGCCATCCTGAGCACCGGGCAAACTCCACCTCTCGCGCGAGACGCGTCACGCTACCAGCGCGCGTGGCTTCAGCCGTCGCGCACCCTAGACCGCGTGGGCCTCGCAGCTCGCCGTCAATCCGTCCGGGCCTCGACCTGTGTCATGTCCGCCGTGCCGTCTGCTGCATAGCAGCACCGGAGGGCACATTCATCGAGGAAATTTTCCTCTGACCTCTGTCGGGGGTGGCCGGATTCGAACCGACGACCTCTTCGTCCCGAACTCTCGGCAGGCCGGTCGGATCGGGTGTCATTCGAGGTTGGCCGGCGTGCTGGGGTCGCTTCGGGTTGGGTTCGGTGGGGCGGGTTCGGTGGGCTGGGTTGCTGTACTTCGCTGCTGTACTGCTCCCCGACGAGGAACTGCCTGAAGTGGGTTCGCATCTCCAGCCAGTGTCGGCGATCGTCGCAGGGATGGAGTCGGCCGCAGCGGCACAGGCTCAGGGGCCGACTCGGAGTGCTTGGTCAGCAGGATGTCCGCGTAGGCCACCTGCGCCCTGACGTACTCGCGGAAGGCCGCCGAGGTGTAGATGGCTCCCATCGGTCACCGTCCCGCCCTACGGGCATGGCGGTGATGCCAGAGGGCTTCGGCGACGGCGTCCACGGGGTCAATGTCCCCGGCCGCAAGGCGCTCGCGGGTGACGGCGATCCAGGGCGGCGAGGCGCTGACGGCTTCGCCCCAGGCGGTCCGCGCCAGATCGCCGTGGTGACCGAGGCCCCGGACCACTCGCCAGCCGGTCTGCGCAGCGTGTACACCATGCTCGGCACCTACCTGGCCGGACGCACTGACCCAGACGAATCGACGTTGACCTCCGGGATGGCCTCGTTCGAGTTGATTCGTTAGCCGTTCTGGTCATGCGTCGTGGTCTCGGGCCATCCGCCCCCTGACCGGCGGCGGCGCCGCCACGGCTGCCGCGCCGGCCGGCGGGTACTACGCCGTCGGGATCCCGACGTGCATCTGGACCGGCCGGTGGTCGCTGCCGGTCTGTTCGAGGTGGCGCACGTCCCGGGTGGTGATGGCAGGCGAGACGTAAAAGCCGTCGATGCGTAGGCCGCTGTTCGGGCCGCGCGGCTTGAGGCCGGTGCGCGCGCCGATCTCGTTGGGGTCCTGGTCGACGATCTTGTTCCAGTCTGCGCCGAGGATCGTCAGCACGTCGGACCGGTTGGCGAACTCGACCACGTTGTCGGCCATCACGGCATACGGGCTGCCGGGCCCGGACTGGCAGCGCGGCGGCGGCATGTGCAGCGACGCGAGCCGCACCGGTCGGCCGTTGGTGAGCCGCAGACGCAGCTTGGTGATCCACCGGGTCATGATGGGCTCGCCGCCGCAGGACGCGCCGTCGGTGCCCTTGACCAGCTCGAAGTCGACGATCTCGGCGGCCAGCGCGCGGCGGATCGCCACCGCGCTGCCCTGCCGGTCCTCCGCGGAGGTGTCCTGCCGGACGATCCACCCGTCGCCGAGGACGTCGGCGAGCCGGACGTTCTTCGCCTCCTGGAAGAAGACGATGTCGGCGTACGGGCCGATCTTCGTCCAGTCCTGCCGGACGCCGGGGGCCTGGCGGAACGCCAGGTTGGCGGTCACCACCCGCAGCTCCATGGCGGCGGCCGACGCCGGCCCCGCGAACGTCACGATGGTGAGTGCCCCGGCGGCCAGCACGGCGGCCAGCAGGCCGGCGATGCGTGCTCTGATGCGCATGTCGTCCTTTCTTGCTCGGTGGTGGGTCACAGGAACGCGCCGACGCGGGGCGTCGCGCCGTCCCAGCGCAGGATCGCGGCGTACAGGGCGCGGCGGGCCCCGGCGGGCAGCGAGCCGTCGGCCCCTTGCCGGCACGGGGTGGTGCCGGAGCAGACCCAGCCGTGCAGGAAGATCCGCTGCTCGTCCTCGACTAGGGCCGGGACGAGGTCCGCGCCGCCCGGGCCGCAGATGCCGGTGTTGCCAGTGGTGAGCAGCGGGTGCTCCGCCTGGCCGTGGAAGTTCCACCGGTCCGTGGAGGTGAGGTACACCGTGGCGTAGCTGCAGTTGTTGTAGCCGTACCGGGAGGCGAACAGCACGAACGTGGAGCCCCGCTGGCGCAGCACCGGGTTCTCGATGATGCCGGCGCTGCGGACCAGTTCGGCGCTGGGGTTGCCGATCCAGCGGGTGCCGTTGTCGTTGACCCGCAGCATCCGGATCGACGACGGCGTCTGCTGCGTCTTGTACAGCACGAACCGGCGGCCCTCGGTGTCCTCGAACGGTGCCGGGTCGATGACGCCGGCGGCGGCCACCGGCCGGCCCGGCGCGGCGTCGTCGGCACCATGCGTGCCACCCGGGCAGATCAGCGGGGCGTCGCCGACCGGCTGGTACGTCCCGCCGACGGTGTCGGAGGTCGCGACGCCGATGCACCGCTGCCCGTTCTTGCCCTTGGCCGGGGCCGAGTAGTACAGCACCCAGCCGGCCGGTGTGTGCACCGCATCCGGTGCCCACACCGCGCCACTCTCGGCCCATCCGGGAACCGACCCGAGCACCGTGCCGAGGCTGGTCCACGGCCCCGAAGCGGTGCCACCGCGGTACACCGGGGCCCGACCGCCGGTGGCGAACACGAAGAAGTTGTCGTTGTGCCGCACCACCCCGGGGTCGGCGATGCCGCCGGCCGGGGCGTAGACGGGCTGCGGGGTGGCGGCCGAGGCGGGGGCGGCGACGGCGCCGACGGCGGCGAGCGCGACCGCCGCGACGGCGGCCAGCAGCGGTCGCCGGAACCTGGGCAGGGGCATGTGAGTCCTCCGGGAGAGGGACGGCGAAGACCGCTGGGGCCCGACGGCGCGGCGCGGCGAGCGCCGCCATCCGAGCGCACCGAGCATTGACGAGTGTGCCCACCAGTCCTAGGCTTGTCAATATCTGCCACTGGCATCCGAACTGTCGTTACTTTTGTTCGTGCATTTACGGTGGTGAATTCGATAGGCGACCGGCCCCGGGGGGTCTGTTGCGTTGGGCGAAAGCATGATCCAATTCGGCTTGCCCGGTGTGGCGTGCTTGGCCGGTGTGGTCGTCGTCCCGCGCCCGGTCCTGGTCCCCGCCGCCGTCAGCGTTCGTCGATTCCGGTTTTCCGCCTGAGGTGATCGTGCTGGTGGTCCGTTGGTATCTGCGGTTCAACCTCTCCTACCGGGATGTGGAGGAACTGCTGGTCGAGCGCGGTGTCGGGCAGGTATCACCGGCGTGCCCACCGATCCGCCAACGCAACAGCGCCCCCCGAACCACTCCGGGATTTCATCGCCCGCGCGCACCCCGACGACGCCTGCCAACGCGCGGCCTCAACTACTCGGCCTACTGGTCGGCGAAATCCCCTACCACCAATCCGACGACTCCTTCATGCCCACCACCAGCACCGCATGGCGCGGCACCAGACTCCTGCGCCACTTGGTCGAACGCCTCGATGCCAGCCACCGTTCATCGACCTCAACATCCACAACCTGTGGGCACTGCTCACCGCCCGACGCGGACTCGTCCACGATCACCCCACCACCGGACAAGCCCTCGCCAACCGTGCCGTCGCCATCCTCGACCGTGACCGGATCTCCGCGCAGTCCCGTCAGGAACTAACCTCTATCGTCTACAGCCTGCCTCATTGTGGCCGCATTGGAAGCCACTGCAATCATTGCGCTCATGAGTCTTACAGAAATGCTTCGGATGCGGACTTGACTTCAACGCGCGGAGATCGAAGTCGAATGAGCCATAAGCCTAGTGTCTGCGCCTGCAATGTTTTGACGCTGAACGTGGGAACTGTAGGGTCCGGTTGCCACACGGGTGGTGCTTCGTCCCGGACGATGACGCTCGGAGTGGCCATGAGCTCACGGGATCACACCCCTGTTCACTGGATGAGGAAGGGACCGATGATCAGCGTCACCAGGCTCCAGTCAGATGACCGTCCGGTGTGGGAGCAGCTGTTTTGCGGCTACAACGCCTTCTATGGACGCACGTGGCCCGCGGAGCGGTATGACCATGCCTGGCAGGAATTCCGGCGCGGCGCCCGAGTGCACGCGCTTGGGGCACGGCTGGATGGTCGACTGGTCGGTATTGCCCATTTCTTGGTCCACGCCAGCACGACGTCGCCCGACGTGTGTTATCTGCAAGACCTGTTCACAGCTGTCGACGCGCGCGGCAAGGGAGTCGCCCGGGCGCTGATCAGGGCCACCGAGGCGTGGGCTCGCCAGCAAGGCTGTGATCGGCTGTACTGGACTACAAAGCAGGACAACCACACGGCCCGGCGGCTGTACGACCAGGTCGCCGAAAACCGCGGTTTCATCCAGTACGTGGTTGCCTTCTAGCTTTGACGTCCGGGTGGTTGCCTGCCGCAGCATCCGGCCCCGGCTGGCACAGCCATCCACCGTGGTCCGTGGACGTCCACCGCCGCCTTTACGCCGTCGTCACCCAGATTGTCACCCAGCCCCGAGCGCAGGACTGGGCGAGGGCTGCCAGTGTCGCGTGTCTCAGTTCTTTGACGGTTGGTCTTGGTGAGGATCTGGTCGGCGGTCTTGGTCCAGACGAACGGTTGGCAGCGTTCGTTGTAGGCGTCGATGAAGGTGCGGATCGCGTTGATCAGGTCCGGCGCGCTGGTGAAGGTGCCTCGATGACCGGCGGGCGCCCAGTGCGCGGCAGGTCCGCCAAGGCGTCGATCCCGCCGGTGACGTACCGGGCCCGCCACCCGATGACGGCCTGGCGGGTCGTCCCGCCCCGCCGCGCGATCTCCGCGTTGGGCAGCCCTTCCGCCGCCAGCAACACCATCCGCGCCCGCTGCACATGCCCGGCCGGCGCGGTAGACGAACGGGTCAACTCACGAAGACGAACACCATCACCCAGACGGAGAACCAACGGCGCAGCTACAGAAACGCCTCACTCTCCCGCAACCCAACCGTAAAGCCACTTCAGACACGCGACACTAGCGGAGAAATCCCGTAAAAGGGTAACGGTCCGGACGGCGAGCCAGTGATCGGCTTCAGCATGCCCGAGATCGAAGCCATCGATCCAGAGCGCGTCTTTATCGACAGACGTAAATACGAACATCTTGCTGTTGACCGGGTCGCGCGAGATGTGGGATACCTTTCAGGAGTCGTCGAGTTGCGCTACAGGTCATTACCTCAGGACGTGCCCTGACGGCCCCCTGTCGCCGTGAGTCAATGTAGAACGAGTCGGAATCCCTCGAGAACCACGAAGGAGTAGATGATGACCTTTCAGCCCCCCCGACCCCGCAGAACGAGGCGTCTACTGACAGGTGCGGTGCTGTTGGCGATAACTCTGGCGATCATGCCCACGATTGCCTCGGCGGCGATTCCCCACTCCGGCTCCGGCCAGATCAGCGCCTGCTACACGATCGGCTCTGGTGCGCTCCGCGTGATTGACAGTGAGGCTGGCCAGGCGTGCGACTCCACCGAGCGACCGTTGAGTTGGCCGTCGGCAGGCACCGCGGCGACGCAGTACCAGACGTCCGCGCCGGTTTTCCTGGCACAGGGCGCTGGCGGTCTCACCACGGTCCTGCCAGGACCGGTACTGCCGGCCGGCCACTACGACGTCACCATGGGGACCATGCTCATCAATTCCACTACGCAGACGGACACCCTGAGATGTGGCCTCTTCAATGGGGCCGGCGGGTTGCTGAGAGGGGATGCCGTTTCGGTTTTCGCCAGCTCCTATGAAAGCACCAGCATCACCGCCCTGGTCACCCTTACTGCTCCGGACCGGATCAATGTGCAGTGTCTGCATGACATCTCCACGCCACCCGCTGGGCCTCGCCTGCAGGTCTATTATGCCAACGTTGTGGTGCGAAAAATAGCACAGCGGTTCTAGTGCATCGTCAGGGAGCGAGCCGCGGTGCAGCACAAGCCCGCCGAGCCGCTCAGCTCGCGCGAACTGGAAGTGCCGCACCAGTTGGCGGCCGGCGTACGAACGCGGAGATCGGCAATTTTCCTTCGTCGCGCCCGGCCCAGCCTGAACTGTCGGCTGCGATCGGCCCGGCCCATGACCTCGCCCTGTTCGCCAAACGATTCGTCCGGATACGACACCGGTATCCGGACGAACCTCCGCCTTGCCGGATCGTCGCCCGGACTCAGCCTCGCTCCACCAAAATCCACGAGATAGCCCTAGTGTCGCGTGTCTGAAGTGGCTTTACGGTTGGGTTGCGGAAGAGTGAGGCGTTTCTGTAGCTGCGCCGTTGGTTCTCCGTCTGGGTGATGGTGTTCGTCTTCGTGAGTTGACCCGTTCGTCTACCGCGCCGGCCGGGCATGTGCAGCGGGCGCGGATGGTGTTGCTGGCGGCGGAAGGGCTGCCCAACGCGGAGATCGCGCGGCGGGGCGGGACGACCCGCCAGACCGTCATCGGGTGGCGGGCCCGGTACGTCACCGGCGGGATCGACGCCTTGGCGGACCTGCCGCGCACTGGGCGCCCGCCGGTCATCGATAGAGGCCGCCGTGGTGAGCGCGACGTTGAATCCACCACCGCAGGGCCTGGGGATCACGCACTGGTCGGCCAGAACCCTGGCCGACCAGTTGACCAGGGCGGGCACGCCGGTCAGCTTCGCCGAGGTCGCCCGGATCTGGCGGGACTGGGGCCTGCAACCCCACCGGGCCGAGACGTTCAAGTTCTCTACCGACTCGCAGTTGGAAGCCAAGATCGCAACGTGGTCGGGCTCTACCTCGACCCCCCGGACAAGGCCGTGGTGGTCTGCGTCGACGAGAAATCCCAGATCCAGGCCCTCGACCAGACCGCACCACTGCTACCCATGCGCTTCGACCAGGCCGAACGACGGACCCACGACACGGTCACCGCCGCCACCGGCCGATGGCATCGCCGGCGAACCTCTCAGCGGCCAGGTAGACCGGTCACCCAGCGGTCCAGGGCTGCCGGGGAGCGAAACAACAACACCGGCGGCCCGGACGGATCCGTCTGCCAGGCCCGCATCCGCCGGCGAGCCCGGCCGAACGCGGTGACGTGCCACACCAGGATCGAGTCCCGGGACAGCACACTGCCCAGCGACTCGCGGTTGCCGTTGCAGATCTCCTCCCCCGTCACCAGCCGACGCACGGTACGGCGCAGCAGCCGCCACGCGGAGAACCGACGCGGGTAGTCCAGGCAGACCACCAGGTCGGCGCGAGCCAGTGGCACATCCCGCCACCCGTGGTACGCCCCGTCGAGAATCCAGCGGTCCCGTCGGCAGATCTCCTCGATCCGGCTGCGCTGCTGCGCGACCGGCACCTCGACCCAGCCGGGCTGCCAGAGCAGGTCGTCGACCGGGTACCACGGCACCCCGAGGCGCTCGGCCAGGCGCGCCGCGAGGGTGGACTTGCCCGCGCCGTACACCCCGTAGATCAGGATGCGAGATGGTGCGCTCATCGCGGCAGCGTACGCCCGCCAGCGGCCCGGCATCTTGTCACGGAGCGTTGCGATTGGTGAGGGCGATGAGGAGTTCGCGGGCGTGCGCGAGCCGGTCGGCGGTGATCGACGGGTCGTAGTGCGCGGCTGCCGCCATGCCTTCGGCTGCGTACTGGACGATGAGGACGCAGTCGGGGTGCAGGCCGTCCTGCGCGAAGGCGTCGGCCCACTGTTCGGCGTCGGCCTGGGCGGCTTCGGTCACGCCGGGCACCATGTGCACGCTGTTCCACAGCCCGGAGTAGGCGAAGAAGTTCATCGCCTCGGCGCTGCCGCCGCACAGCGCCCGGACGTAGGCGCGTAGGACCTTGCCGGGGTGGTTCTCGGAGAGATCGAGGAACCTCATGACCTCCGCTCGGAATCGTTCCAGCACGTCGGTTGCGACCGCGAGCAGGAGCACGTTGCGCGTGGGGTAGTGGTGCAGCAGTCCGCCCTTGGACACGCCTGCTTCTTCCGCGATGCTGACCAGCGTGACGCCGCCCCCATGGGTGGCGAGCGCGCGGGCTGTGGCGTCGAGGACGGCACGGCGGGTTCGTTCGGTGTTCCGCGTGTGCGGTGTCGGATCGCCTGGCATCTGCTGTCCTAGTTTCGCTTCTGTGGATCGGCTGGCTGGACGGGACGCTTTCCTGCAGGAGGTATCACGCGCCAGGCGATGATGCCGGCGAGGAGCGTGAGCGCCGCCGCTATGACGGCGGTGACCTGCATGCCGCCGGTGAAGGCGTGCCGTGCCTGTTCGAGCAGCGCCATGGCTTCGGGGCCACGGTCCGCGAGGACGCGGGTCGCGGAGGCGAGTGACTCGGTCACCGCCTCACGGTCCTGCTGTGACACGTCGGCGGGAACCGTGAGCCGGAGCCGGTAGAAGAGCGTCTGGATGGAACCGAGAACGGCGATGCCGAGGGCGATGCCCAACTCGTAGCCGGTCTCGGAGATCGACGAGGCCGCGCCGGCACGTTCACGGGGCACGGCGTCGATGACGGCGTCGGTTGCCAGGGTCATCGAGACACCCACGCCCAGTCCGATGACGGCGATGGCGACGGCGATCCACAGATAGGTCGGCAGGCCCTCCGCCACCGCGAGCAGGACGAGCCCCATGGCGGCGACCAGAAGTCCGGCTCCGATCGCGGGTCCACGGCCGAGCCGTGTGATCATCGCGCCGACGAAGAAGATCACCCCGATCGCGGCGATCGTCGACGGCAGCTCGGCGATGCCTGCCCGCAGCGGGCTGAAGCCACGGACCAGTTGCAGGTACTGGGAGAAGAAGAACAGGAGTCCGCTGAAGGCGAAGATCGAGATCGTGTTCGCGCTCACCGCGCCGGCGAAGGCGGGCGTTCGGAACAGCGAGACGTCGACGAGCGGGTACGTGAGTCGACGCTGACGCCGGACGAACCAGACCCCTGCGGCCAGGCCGATCAGTGCGACCCCAACACCCTGGGGATCGAAGCCGGCGGACACCGTGTGCTTGACCGCGTACACGACCGGCAGGATCGCCGCCACGGACAGCGCGGCCGACAGCAGGTCGATCGGCCCCGAGTCGGGGTTGCGCGACTCCGGCAGCAGGAGTGCTCCGGCGATCAGCAGAACGACCATCACCGGGACGTTGATGAGGAAGACCGAGCCCCACCAGAACTGTTCCAGTAGTGCCCCGCCCACCAACGGTCCGAGCGCCGCGCCACCGGTGGCGCCCGCGGACCAGATCGCGATCGCCCGCGTGCGCTGGGCCGGGACCTCGAACATGTTGCGGATGATCGACAAGGTCGAGGGCATCAGAGTGGCACCGCTCACGCCCAGCAGGACCCGGGCCGCGATGAGCAACTCGGCCGACGGCGCGAACGCGGCGAGGACGGATGCCAGCCCGAACCCGACGCTGCCGATCAGCAGCAACCGTTTCCGGCCGATCCGGTCGGCCAGGTTGCCCATCGTCACCAGCAGGCCGGCCAGCGCGAACGAGTAGATGTCGCCGATCCAGAGCAACTGCGTCGCGGACGGGTTCAGATCCGCCGTCAACGCCGGCACGGCAAGGGCCAGCACGGTCCCGTCCACGGCGAGCAGCACCACCGCGAGGGTCAGGACACCGAGGGCGGCCCACTCCCGCCGGCCGGCGGCCCGAGGAAGCTCGGTCGCTTCTACCATCCATCGAACCTAGCACTACCGACCAGATGGTCGGCTGGATCTGTGTCGCACGTCCCCGATCGCTTCAGGCGCCCATGGCCGGCCCCGGGGCGGCAGCCTTGGTCACCGACCCCCGGTTCGCGCAGTCGTCCGAGGCGGAGCGGAGATCCGATGCGGCGAAGATCCGATGCGGGTGAGCGGAGGACGCCGAGGGCCGGGGCGAGGACGCCCCGGCCCCGACCTCGATCAGTCGATGACGGCAAGGACGATCTTGCCAGTCGTGCGGCCGGTCTCGCCGATCTCGTGCGCCCTGGCCACCTGCTCAAGCGGCAGGACCACCTCGATCTCGGGGCGCAGCCGCCCCGTCTCGACGAGCGAGGCGATCGCCCTCATCCCCGCGTGGTCGGGTTCGACGATCGTGAAGCCGGCCCGTACGCCGCGCTCGCGCGCCTTCGACGCCAGATCGGCCTCCGCCGGCGCAGCGAGCGACACCACGATGCCGCCGTCGCGCAACGTCTGGAGGGAACGCGGCCCGTAGTCGCCCCCGATGGTGTCGATCACGATGTCGACGTCGCTCACCGCCGACGCGAAGTCGACCCGCGTGTAGTCGATGACCTCGTCGGCACCGAGGCCGTACACGAAGGCGTGCTTGGCCGAGCGGGCGGTGCCGATGACGTACGCGCCGTGTGCCTTGGCGATCTGGACGGCGAGGTGGCCGACGCCACCCGCCGCGGCATGGACCAGTACCCGCTGACCCGGGCGCACCTCGGCGGTGTCGACCAACGACTGGAACGCGGTGAGCGCCGCCACCGGGAGCGCGGCGGCCTCCACGTGGGAGAGCGCGGCCGGCTTGCGGGTGAGGTGCCGAGCCGGGGAGGTCACGTACTCCGCGTACGTGCCCGCCGGTTGCGGAAGGCGCGGCATGCCGAACACCTCGTCGCCGGGCCTGAACATCGTCACACCGAGCCCGACCGCCTCGATCACGCCGGATACGTCCCACCCCAGCCTGACCGGCGTCTCGCCCAGCAGCCCCCCGGTGGCCCGGTGCCACCAGTCGGTCGGGTTGACGCCGGCCGCGTGGACCCGGACGAGCACCTCCGAGATCCCCGGCTCCGGGCGGTCCACCTCGACCACCTTCAACACCTCGGGCCCTCCGAGCGAGTCCTGACTGACAGCACGCATGATCTTTCCTTTGCTCCCGCACGAATCGCCGATCGGCGTACGGCCAACACTGCGGGAGGCGGGTACGTGCTTCGAGTGGCCAGATCGCCAACATGTGAAAGGATCTGGCCATGCATCGCGTCGTCGTCCTGGCTCTTGAGGGTGTCTATCCGTTCGAGCTGAGCATCCCGGTGCGGATCTTCGGCAGCGCGACGGGCGAGGACGGCGACCCGCTCTACGAGGTGGTCACCTGTAGCCTCGACGGCGCTCCGGTCGCGACGAGCGCGGACTTCGTCGTCGCGGTGCGGCACGGGGTCGAGGTCTTCGAGACGGCGGACACCCTGGTGATCCCCCCGTTCGTGTGCGGTCCCCCGGAGGACCGGAACCTGCTTCCTGACGAGTTGGCCGAGGCACTCACCCACCTCCGGCCGGGTGCCCGCATCGTGTCGATCTGCACCGCGTCGTACGTCCTCGCCGCCGCCGGCCTCCTGGACGGCCGCGTGGCGACCACGCACTGGAACGAGGCCGACCGTTTCCAACGGATGTTCCCCCGGATCAAGGTCGATCCCGGGGTGCTGTTCGTCGACGACGGAGACGTGCTCACGGCGGCGGGGGTCGCCGCCGGGGTCGACCTGTGCATGCACCTCCTTCGCCGCGACCACGGCAGCGAGGTCGCCAACCGGGTGGCGCGGCTGTGCGTCGTGCCGCCCTGGCGCGACGGCGGCCAGGCGCAGTTCATCGAACGTCCGGTGCCCGAGCCTTCCACGTCCACCACGTCCATGACCCGCGACTGGGCGCTCGACCGGCTCCATCGACCATTGACCCTGTCCGAGCTGGCCGGCCACGCGCGGATGAGCGTGCGAACGTTCTCCCGGCGCTTCCGCGACGAGGTCGGGACGACCCCCGGCCAGTGGTTGACCCAGCAACGCGTCGCACACGCGCGCCGCCTGCTGGAGTCGACCGATCTCCCGGTGGACCGCGTCGCCGGCGAGGCGGGGTTCGGAACCGCCGCCTCGCTACGCCAGCACCTGACCGCCACGATCGGCGTGTCGCCGACGACCTACCGCCACACGTTCCGCGCCAGCCGTGCCACGCCGACGAGTGCGCCGCGCTGATCGGCTTCCGGGCACCGCCCGCCATCCGCCCCGACGGGGGCGGCAGCGCGGCGGCGGGCCGCGCCGCCTGCACAGTCCGGTCATCGACGCCCTGCGTCCGACAGGCCGACAGCGGCGTCGGCGGTCACGACCGGCCGGCGAACCCGGGCCGGCGGGGCGGGCAGGGCGCCCCGGTCGACCTTGCCGTTCGCGGTCGCCGGCAGCTCCGGGAGGACCACGTACCGCAGGGGCACCATGTAGTCGGGCAACTGCTGCGCCATGAGGGCGCGCAGCGCGGGTTCGGCCAGGCGCCGCGGGTCGGCGTCGCGCTCGGCCACCAGGTACGCCACCAGGGTCGCCGCGACGCCCAGGTCGTCGCGGAGCAGCACGACACTGTTGGCGACGAGCGGGTGCCGGTTGAGCACCGACTCGATCTCGCCGAGTTCCACCCGCTGCCCGCGGATCTTCACCTGCGTGTCGATGCGCCCGCCGTAGTTGAGGTGCCCGCTCGGCGACCACCAGGCCAGGTCGCCGGTGCGGTACACCCGCTGCGGCCACCCGGCGACGTCGACCTCGACGAACCGCTCCGCGGTCAGGTCGGGCCGCCCGGCGTACCCCCGGGCCAGGCAGTCCCCGCCGAGGACCAGTTCCCCGGGCACACCCAGCGGCGCGAGTTCGCCGCGCTCGTCGAGGACGTACGCGGCGACGTTCGTGATCGGCCGGCCGATGGGGACCGTGTCGCCCGGTTCGGGCCGCCGGCACGGCCAGGCGGTGACGTCGATCGCCGCCTCGGTCGGCCCGTACAGGTTGTGCACCTCGACCTGCGGCAGAGCGGTGGTGAGCTTGTTGACCAGCTTCGGCGGCAGCGCCTCCCCGCTGCAGATCACCCGGCGCAGGCCGGTGCACCGGCCCAGCCCGCGCTCCTCGACGAACAGGGCGAGCATGGACGGCACGAAGTGCACCGTGGTCACCGACTCGCGGGCGACGACCTCGACCATCTCCTGCGGGTCACGGTGCGCCTGTGCCTCGGCCGTGACCAGGGTCGCGCCGGTCATGAACGCCCACAACAGCTCCCACACCGACACGTCGAAGGTGTACGGCGTCTTCTGCAGCACCCGGTCGCCCGGGCCGATGCGGTACTCGTCCCGCATCCACACCAGCCGGTTGGCCAGTGACAGGTGCGTCATCTGCACGCCCTTGGGCGCTCCCGTGGAGCCGGAGGTGAAGATGACGTACGACAGCCCCCGCACCACCTCCTCCGGCGCCCGGTAGCCGCGCCAGTCGACCGGCGCGGCGGGCAGGTCACCGCCGGCCAGCGGCCGTACGGGCACGGACGGCTCCCCGCCGGAGCCCAGCGCGGCCCGCCCCTCGTCGTCGGCCAGCACCAGCACCGCGTCGGCCGTGCGGAGCATGAGGTCCAGCCGGGGACGCGGGTGGGACGGGTCCAGCGGCAGGTACGCCCCGCCGGCCAGCAGGACGCCGAGCACCGCGACCACCATCTCGGGGCTTCGCTCGGTGCACAGGCCGACCACCGACCCGGGCCCCACGCCCTCGGCGCGCAGCCGCCCCGCCAGCGCCGCCGCCTCGTCCAGGAACTCGCGATAGGTGCGGTCGCGTCCGCCGCCGCGCAGCGCGACGGCGTCGGGGGTGAGCTGCGCCTGGCGGCAGATCGTCTCGTGCACGGGCGTCCGCGGCGCGGGGGTCGGCGCGGCGTTGAAGCCGAGCAACGTCCTGCGCTCCCCCGGGCCGAGAAGCGCGGCTTCCCGCACCGGCCGGTCCGGGTGGGCGGCGAGCCAGGCGTGCAGGGTGTCCAGGCGCTCCTGTAGGTGTGCGGGATCGCCGTGGTCGCTGGCGAACCACACCGGTGTTCCGCCCAGCACCGCCGACGCCCCGGTGCCGCCCGTCGTGGGCGCCGCCGGCCCGACGCCCACCGCGACGGACGCCGAGGACTCGTCCGACGCGGGGACCACGACGGCGGAACCCGGCTGCGGGCCGCGCGTCTGCTCGCGTACCTGGGTCAGGGTGCTGTCCGGAAGGACCCGCACCAGACTGTCGCCCCACGGGCCGTGCACGGCGACCGAGGTCGCGGACGACAGTCGGTGGCAGAGCACGGCCGCCACCGCCGCGGCCAGGGTCGGATCGGCGCGGCCGGTCATGCCGTCACCAGCCCGGCCAGCACGCGCGGCGTGGGATCGGCGGACAGCGCCTCCGTCTGCACGCGCACCCCGAACCTGCGCTGCACCTGGCTGATCATGCGGATGAACAGCAGCGACTCACCGCCGAGCGTGAAGAAGTTCGCGTCCGGCCCGATCTCGGGAGAGCCGAGCATCCGGCCCCACAGCTCAATGATCTCCTTCAGCACCTCGTCCCCGCCGGCACCGGCGGGGTCCGCCGCCGGTTGCGGTGGGTCCTCGGCCGGTCGCGCCGGTGCGGCGTCGAGCCAGTGCCGGGTACGGGCGAACGGGTACGTGGGCAGCGCGACCCGCCGCGCCCTGCTGTCGCCACGCACCGCTGCCCAGTCCACGGCCACTCCGGCGGTCCACAGCCCGCCGAGTCCGGCGAGCACGTCACCGGCGTCGGCCCGCTGCGTCTGCCGGGGCTGTAGGGCGAACCCGGGCACCCGCCGCCCGTCCTGCGGCGTGTCCCGGGCCGCGCCGGTCAGCGCGGTGCCCGGCCCGACCTCGACCAGGACCGGATCGGGCAGGCCCAGCCCGGTCAGCAGCGCGTCGTGGTAGCGCACCGGGCTGCGCAGTTGCGCGGCCCAGTAGCCCTCGGCGCGCGGCAGCCCCTTGCCGAGCAACCCGCCGTCGATGCTGCTGACCACCGGGATGGTGCGGGGTCGCTGGGCGATGCGATCCGCCTCGATGCCGAGCAGCCGAGCCGCCCCGGCCATCATCCGCGAGTGGAAGGCGCGCTGCGCGGGCAACGTCCGGCAGCGGATCTCGGCCGCCTCCAGGCGCTCCCGGAACGTGGCGAGCTGCGCCACCGGCCCGGCCACCACAGTGACCTCGGGACCGTTGCGCGCGGCCACGTCGAGGTCGTCCAGGCCCGCCAGGTGCTCCTGAAGGGCGGGCACCGGCGCGAGCACGGCCAGCATGCCGCCCTCGGGCGCGTCCTGCATCAGCCTGCCACGGGTCACGACCAGGCGCAGCATGTCCTCGGCGGCCATCTCGCCGGCCAGCGCCGCAGCCGCGAACTCGCCGATCGAGTGGCCGATCAGCGCCGCCGGGCGTACCCCCCACGACACCAGCAGCCGGCCGAGCGCGAGCTCGTGCAGCGCCAGCGCGGGCTGGGTGACGTCGGTGCGGTGCACGACGCCGTGCGGGTCGACGTCGACCAGCACGTCGCGCAGGTCCAGCCCCAGGTCCGGGGCCAGCAGCCCCGCCCCGTGGTCGAGGTCGGCGCGGAAGGACGGGTAACGGTCGTAGAGGCCCCGCGACATGGCGGGGAACTCCGCGCCCTGGCCCGGGAACAGGAACACCACGCTGGGCCGGCGGGCCGCCTCGCGGACCGGCGCCCTGCGCAGCCGGGTCAGCGCCGCCGGAACGTCCCGCGCGGCGACCGCGAGCCGGTGCGGGAAGTGCCTGCGGTACGTCTGCGACGTCAGCGCGACATCGCCGACGGCCAGGTCGGGGCGCTGCCGCAGGTGTTCGCTCAGCTGCTCGGCGCCCGCACGGACCGCCTCCGGGCTGCGCCCGGACAGCACGATCAGCTCGACGTCACCGTCGGCCGTGGCGGAACCGGGCACGGCCGGCCCGTCGGCCTCCTCCAGCACCACGTGGGCGTTGGTGCCGCCCAGGCCGAAGGAGCTGACCGCCGCCCGACGCGGCCCGCCGGCGGTGTCCCACTGTCGGGCCACGCTGTCCACGGTGAACGGGGTCGACCCGTCGAGCAGCTCGGGCCGGGCCTGCTTGAGGCCGGCCAGCGGCGGGATCTGCCGGAAGTGCAGCGCCAGCGTGGCCTTGATGAGGCCCGCGACACCGGCCGCCGCGTCGAGGTGGCCGACGTTGGCCTTGACCGAGCCGATCGAGCACGGCCGCTCGCCCCGACGGAACACCTCGGTCAACGCCGCCAGCTCGATCGCGTCGCCGACCTCGGTGGCGGTGCCGTGCGCCTCAAGGTAACCGACGCTCGCGGGGTCGACGCCGGCGGCGGCGTACGCGCGCGTCAGGACGTCGATCTGCCCGGCGACACCGGGCGCGGTGTAGCCGACCTTCAGGCCCCCGTCGTTGTTCACCGCCGACCCCTTGATCAGGGCGTACACGGTGTCCCCGTCGCGGCGGGCGTCCTCGGCGCGTTTGAGCGTCACCATGGCGACGCCGTTGCCGGGGACGGTCCCGTCGGCCGAGGCGTCGAAGGGCCGGCACGTGCCGTCGGGCGACATGATGCCCTTCGTCTCGTAGAGGTAGCCGGCCTGCTGCGGCACGGCCACACACACTCCGCCGGCGAGCGCGACATCCGAGTCGCCGGCGCGCAGGCTCTGGCACGCCAGGTGCACCGCCACCAGCGACGTCGAGCAGGCGGTCTGCACGGTGACCGCCGGACCGCCCAGGTCCAGCCGGTACGCGATCTTGGCGGCCAGGTGGTCCTTCTCGTTGCCCAGCACGATCGACAGCAGCCCCTGGGTCTCGACCAGGCCGGGCTGCGTGAACACGTGGTGCAGCGCGTAGTAGTTGAAGCCGGCCCCGGCGAACACGCCGACCCGCCCGAACGGTTGCTGGCCGGCCAGCCCGGCGGACTCCAACGCGGCCCACGCCGTCTGCATCAGCAGCCGGTGCTGCGGATCCATGGTCTCCGCCTCCCGTGGCGTGATGCCGAAGAAGGCGGCGTCGAACAGGTCCGGGTCGGCCAGCACGCCCCGCGCCGGCACGTACGCCGGGTCGTCGAGCCGGTCGGCGGACACGCCCGCGGCCAGCAGCTCGCCGCGGGTCAGCTCGCTGATCGTGATCGTCCCGGCGACCACGTTGGACCAGTACTCCCAGACGTCGGCAGCGCCGGGGAACCGGCCCGCCATGCCTACGATCGCGATGTCGCCGTTCATGAGGATGCGCCTGCCCCTTCGGTCTGTGCGTGCAGATGCCTGGCCAGCGTCTGGACGGTCGGGAAGCGGTAGAGGTCGGTCAGCGGGATCACCCGCCCGGCCAGCCGCTCCTGCAGCAGCCGGCGCACGATCGCCAGCCGCAGCGACTCCCCGCCGACGTCGAAGAACGCCTCGTCGACGTCGAAGTCGTCGGTGCCCAGCGCCTCCACCCAGGCCACCGTCACCAGTTCCTCGAACTCGGCCAGCGACACCGAGCCCCGGGCGGGGATCGACGCCGGTCGCCCCACCGCCGGGTCGGCCACCGCCGGGTCGGCCCGGGTCGTGTCGGCCGGCTGCGGCACGCCGGCCAGCGCGCCCAGGGCCCGCAGGTCGACCTTGCCGTTGCGGTCGAGCGGGAACTCGGCCACCGTCACCCACTGCTGCGGCCGGGCGTAGGGGGCCAGTTCGGCCTCCACCGCCCGGCGCACGCCGGCCACGTCCACGCCGTCGGGCCCCGGCTTGAGCGCGGCGCACAGGCGGATGCCCGTCACCGGGTCGCCGGTGGTGAACACCACCGCGTCGCGCACCCCGGGCCGCGCCCGCAGCCTGCGCTCGACGTCGACCAGCTCCACCCGGTGCCCGGCGATCTTCACCTGGCGGTCGTTGCGGCCCAGGAAGCGCAGCTGCCCGTCCGCGCCCCAGCGCACCAGATCCCCGGTGCGGTACAGGCGCACGCCGGGGTCGCCGTGCCGGACGAAGGACGCGTCGGTGCGTACGGGGTCGTTGAGGTAGCCGTCGGCGAGCCCGGTGCCCGCCGTGCACAGCTCGCCGACCGCACCCGGCGCGACGAGGCGCCCCGACGGGTCGACGACGTACAGGTCGGTGCCGTGCACCGGCGTGCCGATCGGCAGCGGGTCCGGCGTCGCGTCGGCGTGGTCGACCGGGTACGTCGTGGTGAACGTGGTGTTCTCGGTGGGGCCGTAGGCGTTGGTGACGCGCAGCCCCGGGCAGGCCTGCAACACCCGGCGTACGTGCGCCGGTGAGACCACGCCGCCGCCGGTGAACAGCTGCCGCAGCCCCGCGAACGCGTCCGGGCGGTGGTCGGCGACCAGGTGGAACACGCCCGAGGTGAGCCAGACGTGGGTGATCCCGGCGGTGCGCAGGAACTCGGCCAGCCCGCTCGGCGTCGGCTCCCCGGGCGGGAACACCACCACCGTGTCGCCGCTGGCCAGCGGCACCAGCAGCTCCAACGTGGACGCGTCGAACGCCAGCGGGGACAGCCGCGTGATCCGCATGCCCGCCGGGTCGGCGAACAGGTGGGGATCGTCGGCCAGCCGCAGCACCGCCCGGTGCGGCACGACCACGCCCTTGGGCACCCCGGTGGAGCCCGACGTGAAGGAGACGTACGCGGTCCGCGCCGGGTCGGTCGGGGCCGCCTCGATCTGCCCGTCGCCGGGGCGGGCGACGTAGCCGGCCCCGGCGCGCGGCGGCGTCGCCGGGCAGGCCAGGGCGCATTCGGCGACGCCCGACCACGCCGGGTCGGGCGCGTCCGCGCCGAGTCGGGCCCGGGGCGCGACGGCGGCGGCGACGTGTGCCCGCCACTCGCCGGTGGCGTGCTGGTCGACCGCGACGTAGTACGCGCCCAGCCGCAGCACACCCAGCACCGCGACGGCCTCGGCGGCCGAGCGCGGCAGCTCCAGGATCACCGCGTCACCGGCGCGCACACCGTGCGCGTGCAGCAGCCGCGACTGCTCGACGGCGTGGTCGTACAGCTCGCGGTAGGTCAGCGTGAGCCCGGCGTGCGCGTCGACCAGCGCGATCCGCTCGCCCGCGGACGCCGCGTGTGCCGCGAACCGGCACCACACGTCGCCGGAGGTGTCGTATGACCCGCCCGCGCCCAGCTTCCGCAGCCGGGCGTGCTGCCCCGCCGACAGGGCCGTGACGTCGCGCAGGGCCAGGTCCGGCGCGGCGGCCAGCTCCAGCAGCGCCGCCCGGAACGACTCGGCCAGTTCCCCGGCGTCGGCGGCGGTGAGCGCCGACGTCGCGTACTCCAGGGCGAACCGGGGACGGCCCGACCACGACTGGAGGTAGAGCAGCGCGTCGAACACCGCGCCGTGGCAGTGGCCCTCGTGCACCCGCCAGGTGCGGCCACCGGCGGCCAGCTCGTCGGGCACCAGCTCGTGGTGGGCGGCGAAGCCGAACTGCGCCAGCGGGTTGCGGCCCGGGTCGGTGTCGACGCCGAGCCCGGAGACGACCCGCTCGAACGGCACGTCAGCGTCGGCGGCCGCCTCGGCCAGCGCCGCCGCCACACCGCGTACGTAGTCCCGCACGTCGACGTCGTCGGCCGAGACGCAGCGCACCGGGACGGCCCGGGTGCACAGGCCCACGATGGCGGCCATGCCCGCCTCGAACCGGCCCGCCGCCGGCACCCCGAGCACCAGGTCGGTCAGGCCCGCGCGGCGGGACACGGCCAGTGCCCACGCCGCCATGGCCACCGACGTCACCGTCACCCGGCAGTGCCGGGCCAGCTCGGTCGCGGCCCGCGTCGCCGCCGCGTCGAGGTGGAAGTGCAGGCGTGCGCCCCGGCCGTCAGCCTCGACGACCGGCGGCAGGTCGGTGGGCAGCGCCACCGTCCACGGCGCGCCCTCCAGCCGGGCCGCGATCCGGGCCAGCGCGCCGTCCAGCGCCCCGGACGCCTCCTGCGCGGCCAGCCGCGAGCCGACCCAGTCGGGCGACGGCGCCGCGCCCGCCGGACCGGCACCAGCACCGGCACCGGCATAGAACTCGGCGAACTCGCGCCACAACACGCCGATGCTCCAGCCGTCGGCGATCGTGTGGTGCACCAGCATGGTCAGCAGGTCGCGCTGCCCGGCGCGGGTCAGCACGAAGACGACCGGCGGCTGTTCGAAGGGGCGCAGCAACCGCGCGGCCGACCGGCCGTAGAGCTCGTGCACGGCGCGTACCGCGTCGTCGTCGGGCAGCGTCTGGTGCAGCAGCCTCGGCTCGTACGGCGCGGGCAGCACGATCCTGGCCTGGCGCGGATCGCGGACGAACCGGGTGCGCAGCGCCTCGTGGCGGGTCGCCAGCTCGCGCAGCGCCGAGCGGGTCCGGGCCTCGTCGAGCGGCCCGTCCGCCTCCAGCGTGAACATCAGGTGATAGGGCGCGTCCTGGTCGAGCAGGTGCGCGGCCAGCATGGACCGCTGGCCGGGCAGCAGTTCCAGCTCGGCGGGCCGCCGCGCGGCCACCGGCGGCGCGGTGTCCACGTAGTCCACCGCGCCGGCCAGCGCCCGCGCCAGCGGCAGCGCCGACAGCAGCCGGGCGCTGTCCACGTGCGCCCGCAGCTCACGCTGACCCAGCGAGACCAACGCGATGGCCTGTAGCGAGGTGCCGCCGAGGGCGACGAACGACTCCGTGCCGGCCGCGTCGCGCAGGTGCTCGGGCGTGAAGCCGAGCACCCGCGCGGCGAGCGGCGTCCAGGTGGTGAGGTCGGGGGCGGCCATCACACGCTCTCCGCCACGGGCCTGTCCGGCGACACCTGGCTCGCGACGGCACGCAGGTCGGCGAGGCGGGGGTTCTCCAGGACGTGGCCGAACATCACCGCGAGGTTGAGCTCCTGACGGATCAGCGTGCTCAGCCGCAGCGCGCTGAGCGAGTGGCCGCCGAGGTCGAAGAAGTCGTCGTCGTCGTCGACCGTGTCGACGCCGAGCACCTCCATCCACAGCTCCTCGAACTCGGCCACCCAGGTCCGGTCGTGTACGTCGCGCATCAGTGGTGCCTCTCTGTGTCCAGGCGGGTCGCGGGGGCGTCCAGGTAGTGCCGGGTGGCCGCGAAGGGATAGGTGGGGGCGGGCAGCCGACGCCGTCCGGTGTCGTGCACGCCGTCCCAGGCGCCGATGACACCCAGCTGCCACAGCGCGCCGACGGTCGCCAGCAACCGGGCGTGCCGGTCGGCGGGCAGCACGGGCTGGTCCGGGCCCAGGTGCGGGGTGACGCTCGTACCGACCTCGATCCAGAACACCGGGTCGAGGTCGACGGGCAGCGTCGCCGGCGCAGGCGGTTCGGCCGCCCGCGCCCGCCAGTACGCGAGGTCGCCGCAGCCGGTCAGCGGCTGCCCGTCCGAGCCGTGGACGGGCAGGTCCGCCGGGCCGAGCCGGATGCCGTCGACGCCGGCGCCACGGATCAGCCCCAGCGCGTCCGCGACGGACATGATCCCGGCCACGACCGCGCCGGCCACCGCGCCGATGCCGGCGCCGGCCACGGCGCGCGGGGCCAGGCCCCGGCTGCGCAGCGACCGCACCAGGCCGACGCAGGCCAGCAGCCGGTCGCAGCGCTCCCGGACGGCCTCGTCGAGGTCGTGTTCGCGGAGCAGCGCCACGCCCTCGTCGACGACCCGGCGGTACACCGGGTCGGCGTCGTAGTTGGGCCGGTTGCCGGTCAGCTCGCCGGCCCCGGTGAGGTGCAGCGCCACCCCGCGCGCCCGCGCCTTCGCGTCGGCCTGCCGGACCCTCGCCGGCGAGCCGTGTGTTCCGGTCAGGAACGCGGCCCGCCACGGCAGCTCGGCCCGGCCGGTCCGCAGCGTGTACGCGAAATCGGCCAGTTCGCCGGGCGTCGTCCCGGCCACGCGGGCGACGACGCGGTCCAGGCTGTCCTGCGCCACGGCGGAGGTCTTGGCGGAGACCAGGACCAGCTCGGTGACGTGGCGGCGCGGCCGGGGCCGGACGGCCGGGGCCTCCTCCAGCACGACGTGGGCGTTGGTGCCGCCGATGCCGAAGGCGCTCACCCCGGCCCGGCGTACGCCGTCGATCGGCTCCCAGGGCCGGGCCGTCCCCGGCAGCTCGAACACCGAACCGTCCAGTTCGACCGCCGGGTTGGGCGTGAGCAGGTGGGCGATCGGCGGGATCACCCGGTGCTTCAGCGCCAGGACCGTCTTGATCAGGCCGACCACCCCGGCGGCGGTGTCCAGGTGCCCGACGACCGACTTGGCCGCGCCGAGCGCGCAGGGCGGCCGGTCGGGCCGAACGCTGTCGAAGACCTGCCGCAGCGCCGCCACCTCGATCGGGTCGCCGAGCGCGGTGCCGGTGCCGTGGGTCTCGATCAGGCCGACGGTCTCCGGGTCGACGTCGGCCACGCTCAGCGCCGCCGAGATCACGCCGGTCTGGCCGGTGGGGCCGGGCGCGGTGAAGCCCGCCTTGCGGGAGCCGTCGTTGTTGACCGCGGTGCCGCGGATCACGGCGTGCACGGTGTCGCCGTCGCGTAGCGCGTCCCCGAGCCGCTTGAGCACCACCACACCCGCGCCGTCGCCGGGCACGGTGCCGTCGGCCGCGGCGTCGAAGGCCCGGCACCGGCCGTCGGCGGAGAAGATCCCGCCGGGCTCGTACAGGTGCCCGCGCCGCGTCGGCGGGGCAACCGTGGCGCCCCCGGCCAGCGCCACGTCGGCGTCGTAGGTCAGCAACGCCTGCGCCGCCTGGTGCACCGCGACCAGCGACGTCGAGCAGGCGGTCTGCACGGCCAGCGCCGGACCCTGCAGGTTGAGCTTGTACGCGATCCGGGTGGCCGCGAAGTCCTTGTCGCTGCCGATGATCAGCCCCAGGCCGCCGGCCGCCTCGACCGCGCGTTCGTTGGGCCACACGTTGTCGAGCAGGTAGACGTTCAGGCCGGTGCCGACGTACACGCCGATCCGGTTGCCATCGGCGGCGACGGGCGGGTAGCCGGCGTGCTCCAGCGCGGTCCAGGCGCACTCCAGCAGGATCCGCTGCTGTGGGTCCATCAGCGCGCTGTCCGACGGCGAGTAGCTGAACAGCCGGTGGTCGAAGCGGTCCGCGCCGCGCAGCACCGCCCGGGCGGGCACGAAGTCGGGCCGCTCCACCACGTCCTTGGGCACGCCCCAGCCGACGAGCTGCTCGGGGGTGAAGAAGGTGACCGCGTCGACTCCGTTGACCACGTGGTGCCAGAACAGGTCCAGGTCGCCTTCGGCGCCCGGGGCCCGTACGGCCATGCCGACCACCGCCACCGCCGCGCTGTCGTCGAGCTCAGCCACGGCCGCCTCCGGTGCGGCGCCGGTCGGCGAGCAGGGCCCGGCCCTGACGGCGCTGCGCCGCCTTCGCGTCGACGAGCACCGGGGCCTCCTGTTGCAGGTGCGCGGCGCAGCCGGCGACCGTGCCGGAGCGGAACAGGTCCGTCACGGAGACGTCCAGGCCCTCCTCGGAGAGCCGCTGTTGCAGCGCGATCAGCGTGAAGCTGTGCCCGCCCAGGTCGAAGAAGTTGTCGTGCAGCCCGATGTCGACCCGGTCCAGCACCTCGGCCCAGCAGGCCCGGATGCGCTCCTCCAGCCCGGTGCCGGCGGTGCGGTCGCGCCGCGCCACGGGGGCGGCGGCCGTGCGCGCGGCGCGGCTGTCGGCCAGCAGCCGCGCGGTGTCCACCTTGCCGTGCGCGGTCAGCGGAATCGCCGCGACGGTCAGGATCCGCGACGGCACCATGTACGCCGGCAGCGTCCCCCGCACGTAGGCCCGCAGCTCGCGTTCGGCGTCCGGGCCGAACTCGCCGACGACGAAGGCGGCCAGCTCGTCGTTCTCCGCCGCCACGGCGCACGAACGCACCGCCGGGTGGGTCAGGAACGCGCCCTCGACCTCGGCCAGCTCGACGCGGTAGCCGCGCAGCTGCACCTGGGTGTCGTTGCGGCCGAGGTACACCAGGTTCCCGTCGACGCCCCACTTGACCACGTCGCCGGTCCGGTACATCACGCCCCTGCCGTACGGGTCGGGCAGGAAGCGCGCCTCGGTCAGCTCCGGGTTGTCCACGTAGCCGTGCGCGACGAGCACGCCGCCGCAGTACAGCTCGCCGGGCACGTTGAGACCGGTCGGCCGCAGGTCGTCGTCGAGGACGTAGCAGCGCCCCGACGGCAACGGCACACCGACGTTGCCCTCCCCGACCCGGGCCAGGTCCGCGGCGGGCACCGCGAAGATCGTGACGTGGATGGTGCCCTCGGTGATGCCGTACATGTTGACGAACACCGCGCGCATGCCCGGCGTGCCGGCGACCAGCGACGCGACCCGCGACCAGCTCAGCGCCTCGCCGCCCAGGATGACGTAGCGGATGCTGGAGACCTCGTGCGCGCCCAGCAGCCGCAGGTAGGGGGGCAGCAGCCGGTAGAGCGCGCCCGGGGTCTGGAAGACCACCGTGACGGCCTCGCGGCGGACCAGCGCGGCCAGCCGCTGCCGGTCCACCAGATCGGCCTGGTCGGCGACGACCAGCCGGCCGCCGGTGGTCAGCGCGCCCCACATCTCCCACACCGAGGCGTCGAACGAGAACGAGCTCGCCGCCAGCCACACGTCGGCGGCGGTGACGTCGAGGCCGGCCGGGGTCGGGCTGTTCAGGGCGTCCAGGCCGCCGTGTCCGACCATGACGCCCTTGGGCACACCGGTGGAGCCCGAGGTGTAGATGATGTACGCCTGGTCATCCGGCCCGGGGAACGTCTCCGCGACCACGGACGTCCCGTTGAGGGTGTGCGCGTCGGCCAGCCGGATGTCGCGGTCCTGCGCCAGGGCCCCGGCGGCGTCGGCGGTGCTGGCCTCCACCAGCATGAACGGCATCGCGGCGCTGGCCGTGATCAGTTCGAGGCGCTGCTGCGGGTACTCGGGGTCCAGTGGCACGTAGACGCCGCCGAGCTTCCACACGCCCAGGATCGCCGCGACGATCGCGGGCGAGCGGCGCAGCAGCAGCCCGACCCGGTCGCCGCGCCGTACGCCCCGATCGGCCAGGCCCGCCGCGATCCGCCCGGCCCACCGGTCCAGCTCGGCGTAGGTGACCTCCACGTCCCGGTGGCGCACCGCCACCGCGTCCGGGGTGCGTGCCACGTGCTCGGCGAACCGGCGCAGCACCGACGGGTGCTCGACCGGCCGCTGCGGGACGGGCGGATTCACCCCCTCGGTCAGCAGCAGCCGCTCGGCCTCCGCCACCATGGCCGGCTCGTCGTCCGGCTCGTCGACGACCGACCTCAGGAAGGTCAGGTAGTGGTTGAGCAGCGTCTCGACGGTCGCCGGGGTGAACAGTTCGGTGCTGTACTCGGCACGCAGGAACGGCGTGGCGGTGGAGACGTCGAGGGTCAGGCCCAGGTCGAACTTGGTGACGTCGATCTCGACGTCGACCTCGGTCAGCTTCACCCCGTCGAACTCGGGGAACTCGAACGGGAAGTTCTGCACCGTCAGGGAGGTCTGGAACAGCGGGGCGTGGCTGAGCTGCCGCTCCCCCACGGTGGCCCGCACGATCTGCTCGAACGGCACGTCCTGGTTGGCGAACGCGGCCATGCTGGCCCCGCGGGCCCGGTCGACCAGTTCGGCGAAGCTCGGCCGGCCCGACACGTCGAGGCGGATCGGCAGCGTGTTGACCAGGCAGCCGACGACGCGCTCCTCGGTCTCGTCCATCCGGTTGGCCACCGGCACGCCGATCACCACCTCGTCCTGGCGCGCGTACCGCGACAGCACCGAGGCGTACGCGGCCAGCGTCACCGCGAACAGCGTTGCGCCCCGCGCCCTGGCCCAGCCGGTGAGCCGCTCGACCAGCGCGGGCTCGACGGGGCGGCGGAGCACCGCGCCGTCGGCGCTGAGCACGCTCGGCCGGGGGAAGTCGGTGGGCAGCGCGAGCTGCGGGACGTCACGCAGCCGGGCTCGCCAGAAGTCCAGCCCGGAGCTGTCGCGCTCCCAGGACTCGCGCTGCAGCCGCGCGTACGTCAGGTGGGACTGCGGCGGTTCGGCGTACGTGGCGGCACCGGATCCGGACAGCGCGGCGTTGTACTCGGCGGCGAGGTCCCGCAGCAGCAGGCCCACCGACCAGCCGTCGCAGGCGATGTGGTGCACCAACACCGCGAGCGTGTGCTCGTCCGGGCCCCAGGAACGCAGGAAGGCGCGCAGCACCGGCCCGTCGCCGAGCCCGAAGGGACGCCGGGCCTGCTCGGCGACCAGGGTGTGCAGGAAGGTCTCCTGGGTGTCCCGGTCGGCCCACCCGCCCACCTCGATGTCGATGTCCGCGTGCGGGGTGGGCGACACCCGCTGGGTGAGCACACCGTCGACCAGCGCGAACGTGGTGCGCAGCGCGTCGTGCCGGGCGACGACCCGGGTCAGCGCCCCGCGCAGCACCTCGGGTCGCAGCGCGCCGTGCAGGTGGACCGCGAAGGCCACCACGTACGCCGGGTTGCCGGGCTGGAGCTGGTTGAGGAAATAGAGTCGTTCCTGAGCGAAGGAAGCAGGACCGGTACGAACCATGGATCGAGCGTCGTCCGCCGGACCTCCCACCCGACAGAGCATCGTTCCCCGCTCCCCGGGGAAATCCTCCCGGGTCGCGTTCCCGGCACCGTCCATCGGCCCTTGGCGGACGGCGACCCGGAGGATGCCTCCGCCGGACGCGAACCGGCCCCCGGCCCGACGGGGTCAGCCGTCGGACCGGGGGCCGGTCGGGATGCGCGCACCGCCGGGGAACGTCGCTAGTACTCGCCGCGGCCGAAGGCGGCCAGTTCCGCGGAGTGCCCCGGGTTGCTGACGTACGTCGCCCCGATCGGGGCGGTCACCCGGCACCACATGTCGAGCCGCTTGACGTCGATGCCGGCCGCCGCTGCCAACTCGTCACGCCGGCGCAACATCTCCGCACGGTCCAGGCCCTCCAGCACGTAGTCGACCGCGTCGAAGCAGGGGTCACCGGCGCAGGCCATCGGGTCGATGGCCACCAGGCCCTTCACACCACCGCTGAGCACGTTGCCCAGGTGCAGGTCGCCGTGCAGCAGCACGGTGTCGGTGGGCGCCGCGAACAGGTCGTCGCGCAGCCGCTTCGACCCGGCGAGGTCGGCGCCACGCCGCACCGCCGAGTTGAACAGCACGTCGATCCAGTCCTCCAGCCGCCGCGGCGCAGCCGCCGGGTCCCCGACGCCGTGCAGGTCGTTGAGGAACGCCGCGTACTCCGCCGGCGAGGGCGGCTGCGGCATCTTCTCCACCAACGTGCCCGGGTGGATCGATTCGAGCAGCACCGCGCCCTTGGCCACCGCCAGCACCGCCGGCACCCGCCCGCTGGCCGCGAACTGGCGCAGCATGTCGACCTCCTCCCGCACGGCGTAGCTGTCGGGTGACAGCTTCAGCACCGCGTCGCCCTGCGGGCCCCGGCACCGGAACACCACCGAGGAGTTGCCGGACTTGAGCTGGTCGCCGAGGTCGAGCCCCCACTGCTCGACGAGTTCGTCCAGCCGCTGGGTCAACGTGCCGACCCAGCGGTGCGCCGCCTTGCCGAACCTCGGCTCCAGCCGAATCGTGATCGCTTCCAGATCAAGGACCATCCCACTCACCTCTTCGTCGATCGCGCGTCGGCGTATGCGGCGGATTCGCCCACCTTCGGCAAGGGTGTGGCGCCCCACCTGTGGGCCAGCGGGACGCTGCCACCGGGCACCCGGTCGGGACTCGGCGCGGGGCGCTCCAGCCTGGCCTTTCGGGCGACCTCGATCGCCTCGTACCGGTCCGACACGTTCAACTTGTTGAAGATGGTCGAGATGTGGTTGCTGACCGTCTTGGGCGACAGGTGCAGCTGCGTGGCGATCGCCCCGTTGCGCATGCCCGATGCGATCAGCTCCAGCACCTGCCGCTCGCGCGCCGTCAGCTCCGGAAAGAGCTGCTGGTTGCGTGGCTCCCGGCCGAGCTTCGCGATGAGTTGATCGGCCACCCTGGGTCCAAGGATCACCTCGCCCGTCGCGATCCCCCGGATCGTCCGCACGATGCCGTCGCCCGGACAGCTCTTGAGCACGTAGCCCCGCGCACCGGCGCGCATGGCCGCGAAGACCGACCCCTCGTCCTCGACCGCGGTGAAGACCAGCACCGCGGTCGAGGGCGAGATCCGGGCGATCTCCTGCAGCGTCACCCCCGCCTGGAAGTCCGGCAGCTCGATGTCGAGCACGAGCACGTCGGGGCGCAGCGACGCCGCCCCTTTCATCGCCTCCCGCGCGGTACCCACCTCGGCGACCACGGTGACCTCGGCCGAGGAGGACAGCAGGGCACGCAGGCCCTTGCGCACCACCGGCTGGGCGTCGGCCAGCACAACTGTCACGACACGGGATCCTGCCTCGTACCCGGCACCTCCTGGCTCCCGCCTCATCGTAAGAGCCGATTCGGTGGTCGAGCCCACGCTGACCATCACAACACCTCACCCGTCCTAACTGGCCCGCGACGCCTCCCATCCGTGGAGGCGTCGCGGAATCGCCGACTCCGCATCGGCGTGAACATCTGATGACCACCAACAGAAGAACATGCGTACTTAGCCGTACGGTATCCATGTCCATCTTCTGACGCAATTGCAGTGATCAAATTAATATGAACGATCGAAGGGAGCTTCTCGACGACGAAACGGCCCACATCGGACCGGACGGCCGAGGCGAAACCCACGGACCGCCTGCTCAACGCCGCGCCCGACCCGGGACGCCCGCCCTGGTCGGGCCACACGACTAGCCCACCGCGCTCCGGGCGTCCACGGGCAACCGTCCCGGTCGACCCAGGAATTCGTCCCACCCCCGGCCCACCGAACGCCCTGTCCCACCCGGCGCCGCCACCGCGATGATTGACGCCGACCGCTCCCCCACACCAGGATGTGCGAATATGCCCTTTTCGCGATTGATTGATTCCGGAACCCGTTTGGTACCGACCGATCCGCTACGCAGGAAACTGATCGCGATCCGACTGGCCGAATCGATCGGCAAGGGAGTCTTTCTCAGCGGCAGCGTCGTCTACTTCACGCTCCGCGTCGGACTCGACCCCAAGCAGGTCGGCCTGGGCCTGTCCGCGGCGGGCATGTCCGCCTTCATCTCGTCGGTCCTGTTCGGCGTGATCGCCGACCGGGTGGGCGCGCGCCGGCTGCTCGTCATGCTGTTCGCCGCGCTGGCGGTGGGATTCGGGCTCTACGCCCTGGTGGACAACGCGACCCACTTCTTCGCCCTGGTGGTCGCCGTCGGCTTCATCGAGTACGGCACCGGCCCGACCAACGGGGCTCTCGTCGGCAACCTCGTGCCCGCCGAGGAACGGGTCAAGCTCAAAGCCATGATGCGGTCGGTGTTCAACATCGGTTTCAGCATCGGCATCGGCGTGGCTGCCGTCGCCGCGCTCAGCCAGCGGCTGCTGGTGCTGATCCCGCTCACCACCGCCGCGCTGATGGCCAGCGCCGCGCTGCTGGTCACCCGCCTGCCCGACACGCCGTCGCGTCCCGTTCCGGTGGGCTTCAAGCGCTTCGCCGCCGTACGCGACCCGCGCTTCCTCTCGGTCGTCGGCGTTTCGACGGTGCTCGCCTCCCACGTCACCGTCATCCTGGTCACGATGCCGCTGTGGGCGCTCAACCGCACCTCGCTGCCGCACTTCCTGATCCCGCTGCTGCTCATCTTCAACACGGTGTTCGTCATCCTGTTCCAGGTGCGGGCCAGCCGTGGCGCGGACACCGTGGACGGTGCCGGCAGGCTCGCCCGGCGCTCCGGCTACTGGCTGGCCGGCGGCTGCGCCGTCATAGCGGTTACCGCCCTCAACGACGACGTCGTGCTGGTGTCCGTCGCGATCGTCGCCGCGGTGCTGATCCTGTCGGTGGCCGAGGTGATGCAGGCCGCCTCGGGGTGGGGCCTCGCCTTCGGCCTCGCCCCGGAGCACGCCCAGGGCGAGTACCTCGGCGCGTTCGACCTACACGTGATCACGCAGAACATCATCGGCCCGGCCATGCTGTCCGGCCTGGTCATCGCCTTCGGTTTCTGGGGCTGGCTCGGCATCGCGGTGGCTGCGCTGGTCGCGTCGGCGCTGATCGTCCCGGTCGCGCGCCGCGGCGAGGTCACGCTCGCCCGGACGGCGGCCTCCGCGACCAGCTCGTAGGGCCCCACACCGCCGGCCGGGGTCATCCCGGCCGACGGGCCGGGCACCCCACACGGACGGTCGCGGCCGGATCAGGTGCCCGGGGCGGCTCCGGGCCGGGCACCCGGCGCGGACCGCGAGGCCCCGCCCCGCAGCACCCGACGCACGATCGCCGGACGCAGCAGCCGGTGCGGCGGGTCGACAAGGTTGAGGACCCGCAGGAAGGCGGTGCCGAGCACCTCGTCGGTGCGGGCGGCGGCATGGAGCCGGTGCACGTACGCGTTGACGAGCCGCACCCGCGCCGTCCGACGCCCGTCCACCTCGGGGAAACGCAGGTCCGTGCCGACCGCGATGGACCACGGTCCGTCGATCAGCTTGCTGGCCCCGCGGAAGAACCGCCGCCACAGCCGGTCCCGGTCGCCCGCCAGCAGGGTCCGCAGCAGCAGGCCCTCGGTGGCCGCGACCGTCATGCCCTGACCGTAGACGGGGTTGAAGCTGCACAGGGCGTCCCCGAACACCAGGTAGCCGAGCGGAAAGCGGCGCAGCCGCTCGTAGCGCCGCCGGACGCTCGCCGGATACCGCATCAGGGCCGGTTCGCCGACGGGGGTGGCCTCGCGTACCAACCGGCTGATCAGCGGCAGACCCAGTGACTCGGCGAACCGCGCGTAGCCCTCATCGTCCAGCGGCGGCTGCTCGCCGAGCACCCCGGCGAGGGCCACCCCGAAGCGGCCGTCCTCCTGGGCTGCGACGATGCCGGTGCGCGGACGCCCCGGAACGGCGTTGGTCAGCGCGCCGAGGAGGCCGTCGAGGTGGCGGGGGTCGCGCTCGTAGTAGCGGGTGACATAGGTGACGTCGACTGCGACCCGCTGCTCAGCCGGGGCCGGACAGCCGAGCGCGGTCAGCCACCCCGGGGTACGCGACGCCCGGCCGCAGGCGTCGACCACCAGATCGGCGTCGAGTCGGTAGGCCGCCCCGTCGCGCGGCGTCACCAGGACACCGGTGATCCGGCGACGGTCGTCGGTGCTCAGCAGACCGGTCGCCTCCGCGGGCGGCTGGAAACGGACGTTCCCCAGCTCCTCCACCCGGGCCCGCACCGTGCGCTCCAGCAGGGGGCGGCTGACCCCCACGCCGATGAGCTGGGACGGGGAGCGGCGCATCGGGTAGCCGTCGTTGCACCAGTGCACCTGCCCGTTGAGGTCGACGAGGGGTGCGCCGGCCCCGTGCAGCTCGTCGCTGAGACCGTCGAACAGCTCGTCGAGCGCTTGCCGCCCGCGGGCCAGCAGAACGTGCAGTTGACGGGACTGGGGCACCCCGCGCCGCGGCGCCGCCGCCTCGGGCAGGATGTCGCGGTCGACGATCGTGACGGTGTCGTACGCGTCGCTGAGCACCCGGGCGGCGATCAGCCCGCCCATGCTGGCGCCCAGTACCACGGCGTTGCCTACGCGGACCATGGACGAGACGGTAGGCGACCGAGGCGTGCCGGTCCTCTTCGAGATTGCGCAACCGGCACGACGGCCTGGGCTCCCGCACCGGTGGTCGGTGTCCCGCCCGAGGCCGATCCGCCGACGACCACGTCACGATCGTGAACGCGCACTACGACGGCAGGCGATCCGGGCCGGCCACTGAGGACGTCGCCCGGGTCGGACGGAGGCTGTCCCCAGTGGCCGGCGGCCGAGGTGGTCAGGGCGAAGTGGTCAGGGCGAGGTGGAGAGCGTGGAGATGAACCCGACGCCGCCGCAGCAGAGCAGCCCGAACACGAGCAGCGTGACGAGCAGGATGCTGTAGTTCGACCACAGGCCGAACTTCGTCACGTCGGTGCCGTTCCCGTCGTGGACGCGGTTGCGCCAGCCGCCGAAGCGGAACGACAGGGCGTGCAGGGCCCCGGGGTGGGCGACGAGCCCGGTGGTCATGACGGGGATGCCCATGAAGTCGGTGTAGCGGACGTCGTGCGGTCCTGCCGGGACGGCCACGTACCAGGTGCCCTCGCCGGGGATCGGCACCGCCTGGCGGTCGACCTTGAACCTGCTGGTGGTCGGGGCGGGCACAATGTACGGCCCGCGGTTGACCGAGACGGCCAGCACCGCGTGGCCCGGGGGCGGCGAAATCGGGTGGGGGTAGGCCATCAGCGGCGTGACGGCGCCGGGCATGGGTGGGTACGACGGATGAGGAGGGTACGACACCGCCACATCCTGGCACGGCCCGCACAACCCGGCAGGACCGCCGGTGGTCACGAGGCGGGCACCGATCGGCGGCCGAGCCGGCGCCGGCCCCGCCAACTGTCGCGCCCGGAGGTCCGATGCAGGGCAGGGTGAAAGACGCATCATTCCGCATCGTCCGTTCGGGTAGTAATGAGCCGATCCTTCGGGTAGTGTTCGCGGCATCATCTGGACGACATGACGCGGTGGCGAGGCCCGTGATCGTGGCCTTGCGACAGCGCACCCGCCCGTACGTGTGCTCCGGCGACAGCCGGTTCGGAGATTCTTCCGGTCGATCCGCTCCACGGGCACGTGCGGAAGGACCACCCCATGGCCACCACCCTCGAACCGGCGACCAGCACCCGCCTCGGCGGACGAAGCAGCGCGCGGAACGCCGACAGCGCCGACAACCTCCTGGCCGCGATGGCCGCCACCCCGGCCGACGACCCCCGCCGACCGGCACTGCGGGAACGCGCCATCGAGGCGTGGTTGCCACTCGCCCGCCACCTGGCACGCCGCTACGCCGGACGCGGCGCACACGACGAGGACCTGGCCCAGACCGCCGCGGTCGGGCTCATCAAGGCCGTCGACAACTTCGACCCCACCCGGGGCGTCGACTTCACCGGATACGCCATCCCCACCATCATCGGCGAGATCAAGCGGTACTTCCGTGACCGCACCTGGGCCGTGCGGGTGCCCCGCCGCCTGCAGGAACTACGCCTGACGATCAGCGAGGCGAACAGCACCCTCACCCAGACGTTGGGGCGCTCGCCGACCGTGGCCGACATCGCGACCTACCTCGACCTGACCGAGGAGGCGGTCCTGGAAGGACTGGAAGGGGCCCGGGCCTACCGGGCCACCTCGCTGTCCACCCCGATCGGAGCCGACGGCAGCAGGGAACTCGGCGACACCCTGGGCGCCAACGACCACGGCCTGGAGCTGGCCGAGATTCGCGTCGCCCTCGGCCCGGCGCTCGCCACGCTGCCGGAGCGCGAACGCAGGATCCTGAGCATGCGTTTCCACGGCAACCTGACCCAGGCCCAGATCGCCGGCCGGATCGGCGTCTCCCAGATGCACGTCTCCCGGCTCATCACCCGAGCGCTCGCCAAGCTGCGCGGCCAGCTCTCCGAGGACTACGCCTGAACCTCCGGTCCGTGCGGCGGTTCAGCGACCCCCGCCCTCGACGCCGAGGGCGGCGAGCAGGTTGTCCACCGCGGCGTCCGACGCCCGGCGGACGCTCTCGGTCGTCGAGGCGCCGAGGTGTGGGGTCGGCACCACCCGGGGATGGGCGAGCAGGGCCGACGGCTCCGGCGGTTCGCGGTCGAAGGCGTCGACCGAGTACAGCGCGATCCGGCCGGACTCCAGCTCCGCCAGCAGGGCCGCCTCGTCGACCAGGGTCGACCGCGCGGTGTTGAGCAGAACGGCGTCGTCGCGGAGCAGGGCGAGTTCGGCGGACCCGAGCAGCGGCCCGGCCGGTGACGGCGGGACGTGCAGCGACACGACCTCGCTGGTGCGCAGCAGAGCCTCCAGCGGCAGCAGCGCCACGTCGCCGCCGTCGGTGACGAACGGATCGTGCGCCACGACCCGCATGCCGAGGCCGTGCGCCAGGTGGGCGAGGCGGCGCCCGATCGCGCCGAGACCGACCACGCCGAGGGTACGTCCGGCGGCCTCCCGCCCGGTGCCCCGCCGCCAGTGGCCGGCGCGCAGGGCGGCGCTGGCCTCGGGCAGGCCGCGCAGGCCCATGAGGGCGAGCGCGAGGGCGAGTTCGGCGACGCCCTGGGCGTTGGCGCCCCGGGCGGTGAGCACCTGGACGTCGGCCGCGTCGGCGGCCGTACCGTCGATCGCGTCGCGGCCGGCGCCGTTACGGCTGATCACCCGCAGGGCGTCGGCGTGGGCCAGGATGCCCGCGTCGATCGTCTCGACGCCGGCGATCCAGCCGACGACGCCGGGCAGCGCGGCGGCGAGTTCCGCGCCGGTGGGCTGCCGCCCCGGGGCGGGTGCGACGACGGTGAAGCCGGCGGCCCGGAGCCGGTCGACGGCTGCCGAGCCCGGTGCCGACATCGACCGGGGGGTGACGAGGATCCGGGGCGCGGTCATGACAGCACCTGCGGTGTCTGCGGGCCGAGCAGCGTGATCAGGCGCTCGACCTCGGCCGCCATGGCGTCGCGTGCCGGTGCGACGTACTTGCGCGCGTCCAGCAGCCTGGGGTCCGCGTCGAGCCGCTCGCGCACCACCCGGGTGAAGACCTTGTTGAGATGGGTGGCGATGTTGACCTTCGTCATCCCCCTGGTCACCACGGCCCGCAGGGTCGCGTCGTCGACGCCGGAGGAACCGTGCAGCACCAGGGGCACCGGCACCAGCTCGGAGATCGCGGCGACCAGTTCCAGGTCGACCACCGCGTCGCGGGACGCCATCGCGTGGGAGGTGCCGACCGCGACGGCGAGCGAGTCGACGCCGGTCTCCTCGCAGAACCGGCGGGCCTGGGCGGGGTCGGTCCGCACCCCCGGGGCGTGCACGCCGTCCTTGCCGCCGACCTCACCGAGTTCCGCCTCGACCGCGACGTCGTGGGCGTGGCAGTGCGCGACGATCCGGCGGGTGGTGGCCCGGTTCTCCTCGTCGGGCAGCCGGGAGCCGTCGAACATGACGGAGGTGAAGCCGAGATCCACCGCCTGGTGCACGAGGTCGACCTCCTCGGCGTGGTCGAGGTGCAGCACGACGGGGACGGTCGCCGCCTCGGCGAGCGCGCGCGCGGCCAGCGCGAGGGGGCGCAGGCCACCGTGGTAGCGGACCGCGTTCTCGCTGATCTGCAACACCAGCGGCGCGCGGGCGGCCTCGGCGCCGGTGACCAGCGCCTCGGCGTGCTCCAGCAGGGTGGCGTTGAACGCCCCGACGCCGTGCCGCGCGCTGCGGGCGGCGGCGAGGAGGGGGCGTGGATCGGCGATCGGCATGGCGGCTTCTCCTATGTCGTGGTGCGGTGGTGGTCGGTCGCCGTCGCGGCGGCGTGGGCGCGGGTCGCCACGCGGGCGGCGTCGAATCGGGCGCGGGGCAGCGCGTAGGCGGCGAGGTCCGGTCGCGGTTCGACGCGCAGCGCCGCGCGCCGGGCCGCCCGCAGGATCGCGGTGTCCGTCCAGGCGCCCGTGCCGAGCAGCGCGAGGGTCGCGGCGCCGAGCGCGGCACCGTGCCGCGCGGCGTCCGGGCGGCTGATCGGCCGGCCGACGAGGTCGGCGAGGACCTGGAGCATCAGCCGGCCGCTGGCGCCGCCGCCGGTCGCGGTGATCTCCGGGGCGGCGGGTACGGCGGCGAGCATCGGGCGCGCGGCGTCGGCCAGGCTGAAGCCGATGCCTTCGACCAGGGCGCGGGCCAGGTGACCGTGCGTGTGCCCGAGGTCCAGCCCCAGATACGCGCCGCGCACGCCCACGCCGCCCTCGGCGACGGTGCCGCCGGCGAGGGTCGGCACGCAGGTCAGCCCGTCCGCGCCGACCGGCACGGTGGCGGCCTCGTCGAGCAGGGCGTCGAGGTCGTCGCCTCGGCCGAGCACGGCGGCCAGCCAGCTCAGGCTGCTGCCGCCGCCGAAGGTCGACAGGGCCGAGATGTACAGGTCCGGCAGGACGTGGTCGAACACGAACGGCCGGCCGACCGGGTCGAGCACCGGGTCGGCCGCTGCCACCGTGACCCAGTTGGAGGATCCCAGCGACACGTACGCCTCACCGGCGTGGTCGAGGCCCGCCCCGAGCGCCATGCACGAGTTGTCGACCCCGCCGGCCACCACGGGTATCCCGACCGGTAGGCCGGTGGCCGCCGCGGCAGCCGCGGTGAGCCGGCCGACGACCTCGGTGGACGGCACGATGGGCGGCCACCAGTCGGCCGGCAGTCCGAGGGCGGCCAGCACGTCGGGCAGCATCCGGCGGGTACCGAGGTCGTAGGCGCCGCTGCCCGAGGCGTAGCTCGGGTCGGTGCGCTGGACACCGGTGAGCCGGGCGTTGACCCAGTCCTTGCTGCCGAGGATCCGCGTCGTGCGGGCGGCGACGTCCGGGTGCGTGGAGCGCAGCCACGCGGCCTTGAACACGGTGTACATGCCGCGCGGGAAGCCGTTGCCGGTGCGCGCGTACCAGTCGGTCTCGTCGACGTCGGCGAAGTACGCCGCCGCCGCGTCCTCACCGCGGGTGTCGGACCAGATCGGCACCGAGTCCAGCAGGGGCGTGCCGTCCGCGTCGACCGGCACCATCGCCAGACTGTGGCCGGACAGCCCCACCGCGACGACGCGGTGCCGGCCGGTGTCGGCGGCCAGCAGCTCCCGCGACGAGCCGACGACCGCCGCCCACCAGTCCGTCGGGCGCTGTTCGTGCCGTCCCGGTGCCGGATAGGCCGTGGGGTAGGGGGCGAACGCGGTGCCGACGACCTGTGCGGCCAGGTCGACGAGGGCCGCCTTGCAGCCGCCGGTGCCCAGGTCGAAGGCGAGCGCGACGTCGCTCATGTCTCCTCCCGCCGGTCCGCGCCACCCTGGTACGGCAACCCGGTACGCATCTGCGCCAGTCGGGTCTTCATCTCGCGGACGTCGCCGAGCGCCGACTCTCCCCGGCGCAGCAGGGTCATGGTGGCGATGGTGTCGATGACGACGAGTTGGGCCAGCCGCGAGATGGTCGGCGTGTAGACGTCGGTGTTGTCGAGGGACTCGACGATCAGCGCGATGTCGCTCAGCTCGGTCAGCGGCGACGGGCCACCGGTGATGCCGACGACGGTCGCCCCCCGGTCCCGGGCGACGCGTACGGTGTCCAGGATGGAGGCGGTGCGACCGGTGTTCGAGATGGCCACCAGGACCGTCGACGGTGTGCTGGTGGACGCGGCGAGGAACTGCTGGTGCGTGTCGATCGGCGCCGAGCACGGCACCCCGAGCAGCGGGAACTTCTGCTCCGCGTCCATGGCCACGATGCCCGAGGCGCCGAGCCCGATGAAGACGACCCGGCTGGCGGCGGTGATCGCTCCCACCGCCCGGTCGAGGGCCTGGGGGTCCAGGTGGCGTCGTACGTGGTCGAGCGAGGTGATCGAGAAGTCGAAGATCTTGCTGACCAGGGTGGCCGTGCCGTCCTCGGCCTCGATCACCGACTGCGTCGCAGGGATGCCGAGCGCGACGCTCTGCGCGAGCTGGATGCGGAAGTCGTGGAACCCGTCGCAGCCGATCGCGTTGGCGAACCGGACGATGGTCGGCTGGCTGACCCCGACCGTCTCGGCGAGTTCGGCCAGCGTCATCCGGACGACCCCGTGGGGATCGGCGAGGACGACGTCGGCGACCTTGCGCTCGGAACGACGCAGTGTCTCCAGGCTCTTGTTGATGCGCTCCAGCACGGTCCCGGCGTTCATCGGGCAGCCCCCAGGTCGAGGGTGTCGCCATGGTGGGGTACGCGCACCGTGACGCCGCGGCGCGCGGCGGCGTCGAGGTCGAAGGTGGCCGGATCGACGGTGTTGAAGTCAAACATTCCCCAATGATGTGGCACCAGGGTGGGGATGCCGGCAGCCGCGCAGAGCTCGACGGCCTCGGCGAAGTCGAAGTTGCCGGGTACGCCGTGGGCGAGCCGGTGCGCGTCGCGTCCGTTGACCGGTAGCAGCGCCACGTCGATCCCCAGCTCGCCGAGCCGTTCGACCTGCCCGTCCCACGGCACGCAGTCGCCGGAGTGGTAGATCCGGGTGCCGGCGGCCTCGACGACGTAGCCCAGGAAGTGGTCGTCGCCGTGGCTGTCCAGGAGGCGTTCCTCGTGGGCGGCGGGCAGCGCCGTGACCGTGAATGGTCCGTAGTCGACCCGGTCTCCGTCGGCGAGGGGGTCCAGCCGGGACCGGGGGGCGCGGGAGCGGCGCAGCGCCTCGCCGAGGACCGCGCGGGGGCAGGCCAGCCGGAGTTCCGGCTGGGCGGCCATCAGCGGTACGAGGGTGTCCGGGTCCATGTGGTCGGTGTGCGCGTGCGAGCAGAGCACCGCGCGCAGCGGCGGCAGGCCGGTCGCGCTCACCGGCGGCGGGAGCATCCGGAGGTGCGGGAACGTCGTGCCGGCGTACTTGCGGGCCAGGGAGTCCGACAGGTACGGGTCGACGAGCAGGTGCGCGTCGCCGTCGGGGCCTGCGGTGGTGAGCCAGAAGCCGGCCTGTCCGAGCCACCGTGCGCGTACCGTCATCGCACCTCCTGGGCCGCGTCGTACAGCCGCTCGAAGTCCGGGCCGCTGGTGGGGATCCCGAGGTCGAACACGGCGTCGATCGCCCGGGTCCAGCCGTGGACGAAGTACCGCCAGCCGTCGGCGACGGTGAGCGCGTCGGCCTCGGCCCGAGCCCGCGCCTGGCGCAGGAAGCCGAGTTCCCCGCGGTAGTTGAACTCCCAGGCGTACCCGCCGTGCGGGAAGGTGGCGTCGTCGCTGAGTGGGGAGCCGGGCCGGTCCTTGCCCATGCCGGTGGCGTTGACCACGAGCGCGCCCGGGGCCAGGCCCGCCAGCAGTTCGTCGTGCACCTCGCCGCGGTCGAGGCGATGGGTCCGCCAGGTGATCGCCGGGTCGCCGGTGGCGATGTCGGCGGTGAGGGCGGCGAGTCGCTGGTCGGTGACGTCGGTGACGACGACCCGCCCGGGTGCGTCGTCGCCGGCCCGGTGGGCGAAGTGGTCGCAGAGGGCGAGGGCGGCTCCGCCGGCCCCCATGACCAGCACGTCCCGGCCCGCCATGTCCGCGACGATGGACCGCAGGGCCATCTGGCTCGTGACGGTGTCCAGGGCCAGGCCGTCGATCCAGCCGTCCCGGGCGACCAGCGCGCTGGTCTCGCGCAGCCGCGCGGCGTCGTCGTTGACCTGTCGCAGCAGGTCGTGGCTGGACGCGTAGAGGTCGAGCTTGTGGGTGGTCACCAGGGCGCCGCGGGAGAGTTCGTCGTCGCGCAGGTGCTCGACGACCCGTCGGTAGACCGCGGGCTCCGCGCCGACCGGCACGTCGATGCCGACGAGGTCGACCCGGTCCAGGTCGAGGAGGGGGCGCCACGCCGCGAAGACGCGGTGGATCGCCGACGACGCGGTGCTGACGCCGATGAAGTACATGGTGGGCCGGGTGGCCGGCCGCAGGTCGTCGGGGGTCACGTCGTCACCTCCCCGGCCTGCGCGACCAGCCGCACGGCGTACGCGGTGTTGATGCCGAACCGGGTCGCCCCGGCGTCGAGCAGGGTGTGGAGCTGGGCCAACGAGCGGATGCCGCCGGACGCCTTGATCTCCCGGCCCGCCCCGGCGATCTCACGGATCACCCGGACGTGCTCGGGCGTGGTCGGCCGGGACTGCCAGCCGGTGCCGGTCTTCAGCGACGTGGCCCCGGCGTCGACCGCGGCCCGTGCCGCGTCGCGCAGCTGGCTCTCGTCGAGCAGGCCGACCTCAAGGATGACCTTGACGGGTACCCGTCCGCCGACGGCCTCCAGCACGGCGGCGACGTCGCGGGTGGCCGCGGCCAGTTCGCCGGAGCGGACCAGCCCGACGTTCATCACGACGTCCATCTCCTGCACTCCCGCGTCGAGGAGCCAGCGCGCCTCGGTCACCTTGACCGGGGTGGCCGTGCCGCCGGACGGGAAGCCGACCGGGGAGCCCGCGTTGGTGTTCGACCCGTCGAGCAGCGGGCGCAGCACGGGCAACCAGGAGGGCAGCACGTGAGCGGCGACGAAGTCTCCGGCCAGGGCGTGGCCGGCGAGCTCCTCGACGTCCACCCGGCCGTGCTGGGCCTGCACGGCGCTGATGTCGACCATGCGGGCCAACGCGTGGCCGGTGATCTCAACGGGCGGCATAGGAGCGGTTCTCCTCTAGGCGCCATCCGTCTGCGTCGGCGACGGCCCGGTGCCGCATGCCGCCGGAGCGGGCGATGATGCCGTAGTCCTGGCCGGCGTCGGCCGGGTAGCAGAAGAGCGTGACCAGGTCGGTGTCGCCCAGGTTGACGCTGCGGTGGATGTGCGCCGGCGGCACGTACGCGACGACGCCGGGGCGCAGCTCGGTCACGACGGTGTGACCGTCGAGGGTCTCCATCAGCATCAGCCCGTGGCCGGCCAGGCAGTGGTAGATCTCGGTGCGGTCCTGTTGGGCGTGGATGTGGCCGCGGGTCATGTGGAACTCCGCGCCGACCCGGCCGGGCGACAGGGTGGAGATCCCGGTGATCAGGTCGCCCGCCTCGGTCGACGGGCGGAACTCGTCGACGTGGTAGATGACCCGGTCGGCCTCGGTCGCCAGGCGCGCGGTGAACGCCGCCTCGTCGGCAAAGAGCCCGCCGAGGTCGGCCAGCCTCTTCTCGTAGCGACCGGTGCGTCCGGTCATCCCCCTCGGGGTGATGACCAGGCCCGGTCCCTGTTGCGGTGCGGTCACCGTGCTCCTCCTGCTCCAGGCGGCGGACCCGTACGGCGCGCCCCTCAGCTCACTTTGTAGCAAAGTTACATCAGGATGTCACCCACCAGCACGGCCCCGAGGTGCTGTTTGTAGTGAAACCGTCCTGATTTCACTCAGTTGGCGGAATGGTTGGGGGTGCCATAACTGAACTTCACGGATAAATCGGACTTAGAGCGGTAGCGCAGCTACCAACTTGCGGAACCCTCGGCTAACGTTCAGGAAACACAGCGTTGACATCCGGACGGTCAAATGTAGTGTTGCTCCGTAAGTGTGGGCCTGCGCACACGGCACGCGTGCAGACCACAGCGAACGCCGAAGGGATGCGTCCCCGGGCCACCCGGGCGGCGCCCCTCTGGCGGGCCCCTGACTCCTCGAAGAACACACGGGGAACGTCCCACCCCCACCAACCCTGGAGGAAAGATGTCCAACCGGACACGCGGCAAGACACTCGCCCGGGGCGTCGCCGCACTGCTGGCCGTCACCCTGGCCACCACGGCCTGCGGTGCCGACGACTCAGGCGGCGGCGAGCCGGCCGACCCGATCGCCGGACGTCCCACGCCGACCGACCAGGCGCCGGACTCCGAGGTCAAGATCGCCATGATCGGCTTCGCCAACAACCCGTACTGGGTCTCCGTGAAGGCCGGCGCCGACTACGCCGACCGGGTGCTGGGCTCCAACAAGGGCAAGGTGGACTGGATCGTCGCGGGCGAGAACATCGACGTGCAGACGGTCTCCAGCGCCATCCGCGCCGCTGACGCCCAGGGCTACAAGGGCGTCGGTTTCTTCATCGCCGGCGAGGGCAACTGCGCCGACATCAAGAGCCTGTCCGCCAAGGGCATCAAGATGGGCGTCTACAACACGCTCTTCGACTGCGTCGGAAGCTCCGGCGGCACCATCAACTACGCCCAGGAGCAGTACAAGGCCGGTCAGACCGCGGCCCAGGAGATGATCAAGGCCGCCGGCGACAAGTCCGGCAAGGTCGGCATCATCGTCAGCCAGTTCACCGCCCCCGGCTCGGAGCAGCGCCGACAGGGCTTCGTCGACGGGCTCAAGGGCTCGAAGCTGACCCCGGTCAGCCAGGGCGTCGAGGCCAAGGACTCCGCGTCCAACACCTTCGCGGCCGCGCAGAACTACCTGCAGTCCACCGCCGACCTCGTCGGCATCTACGCCACCGCCGGCGGCCCGTTCGGCGCGGCCCAGGCCGTCGCCGCCGCCAAGAAGCAGGACACCGTCAAGGTCATCGGTTTCGACATCACCACCGAGAACATCGCGGCCCTCAAGGACGGCTCGATGCACGGCGTGATCGGCCAGGACGCGTTCGGTCAGGGCTACAACGTCGCGGTCGAACTGTTCAACGCCGCCGTGACCGGCCAGCAGCCCGCCGAGGTGAAGCAGGAGGCCACCGCCCCCTTCGTCACGAAGGACAACCTGGCAGAGCACGACCCCTCGGTGAAGCCGCTCGGCGCCCCGGGCGCCTCCTGATCGGAGAAGCCACCACCTCATGGAACCGACTAACCATGTGGACGACGTCAGGCCGGCGGCCCTCGCGGCCGCCGGTCTGACAAAGTCGTTCGGCGCGGTCAGGGCGCTGCGCGACGTGTCGCTGGAGTTCCCGGCCGGTCAGGTCACCGGACTGCTCGGGGAGAACGGCGCCGGCAAGTCCACCCTCATCCGCCTGTGCTCCGGTCAGATGCAGCCCGACGCCGGCCGGCTCACCCTCAACGGCGAGTACGTCTCCTTCGCGAGCCCGCTGGAGGCGATCGCCGCCGGAGTGGTGGTCGTGAACCAGGAGCCGCTGCTCATCGGCGAACTGACCATCGCCGACAACCTGTTCCTCTACGACCTCGGTGAGCGCTCCGGGTTCGGTCTGGCCCGGCGCGGGGCGAACGTCCAGCGGGCCCGCGAGCTGCTCGCCCGGCTGGAGATGGCCGACTACCTGCCCGACCCGTCGACGCTGTGCCGCAACCTGTCGGCGGCGTCCCGGCAGATGGTCGACATCGTCCGGGCGCTCTCCCGCCAGCCCAAGGTCCTCTTCCTCGACGAGCCCAACTCCAGCCTGACGCACGAGGAGTCCGAGCGGCTCTTCGCGGTGATGGCCCGGCTGCGCGACGAGGGCGTGGCGGTCGTCCTCGTCAGCCACCGGCTGGCCGAGGTCTACTCGATCGTCGACAACGTGATCGTGCTGCGCGACGGCGCGTTCATCGCCGCCGGCCCGCCCGGCGACCTCCACCAGCAGCGCGCCGTCGCGCTGATGGCCGGCGAACGCAAGCGGGCGGTCGTGGCGGAGGTCATGGCCGACCGGAGCGGGGCGATCGAACAGGCCGAGGTGGCACTCGAACTGCGCGGCCTGACCGGCGACGGCTTCACCGACGTCAGCTTCGCGGTGCGCCGCGGTGAGATCGTCGGGATGTCCGGGCTGGTCGGAGCGGGCCGTTCCGAGATCGCCGAGGCCGTGATCGGGCTGCGCCGCCTGACCGGCGGTGGCATCAGCGTCGCCGGCCGGCCCGTGCGGATCGGCGGGCCCGGCGCGGCCCAGCGGCTCGGCCTCGCCTACGTCGCGGAGGAACGCCGCACCGAGGTCTTCCACGCCCAGAGCGTCGGCTACAACCTCACCGTCCGGGTGCTGTCGACCCTGGGCCGGCTCGGCTGGGTGTCCCCCCGCCGGACCAGCGCGAAGGCGCGCGAACTGACCAGGCGCTTCGGCGTCAAGGCCGCCTCCAGCGAGGCGCCCATCACCTCGCTGTCCGGCGGCAACCAGCAGAAGGTGCTGCTCGCGCGGGCCCTCGCGGCCCGGCCGAAGGTGCTGATCCTCGACGAGCCGACGCGTGGCGTCGACGTCGGCACCAAGGCCGAGATCTACGCGACGCTGCGCGCACTGGCCCACGACGAGGGCCTGGCGGTGTGGTTCATCTCGTCCGAACTCGAGGAGGTCGTCGAGCTGGCCGACCGCGTGGTCGTCGTCCGTGGTGGACGCGTGACTCTCGATGCCCCGAACAACGCCGGACCCCAGCCCATCGTCGCCGCGGCCATGGGCGCGACCGAAGGATCAACATGAGTGCCACTCTCGCCCCCCAGAGGCAGGAGCGCTCCTGGAAGGAGGGCGTCCTGTCACTCGTCAAGCGCCAGGAGACCGGGCTGCTTGGCGTGATCATCGTGCTGGCCCTGATCGTCAGCGTGGCGAACGAGAACTTCCTCCGTAAGGACAACCTGTACAACGTCCTGCAGACGGTGGTCGTGGTCGGCATCATCGCCGTCGGGCAGACGTTCGTCCTGATCTCCAAGGAGATCGACCTCTCGGTCGGCTCGGTGCTGGCCCTCTCGGCGGTGACCGCCGGCTCGGTCTACGGCAGCGGGGCCAACCCGTGGGTGGCCGCGGCCGTGGGCATCGGCGTCGGCGCGCTGTGCGGTTTCGCCGTCGGCTCCGTGGTCGTGCTCGGCCGGGTCAGCTCGTTCATCGTGACCCTCGGCATGCTCTCCATCGCGCGTGGGCTGACCCAGCTCATCACCGGCGGCCTGCCGCAGGCGATGCCGAGCGAGCTGTCCTTCATCGGTCAGGGCCGGGTCTTCGGCGGCATCCCGGTGAGCGTCATCATCTTCCTGGTGCTGGTCCTGCTCGGTCAGCTCCTGCTCACCCGCACCGTCTTCGGCCTGCGAGTCACCGCCATCGGTGACAACGACGCCGCCGCCCGCACCGGCGGCATCCCGGTGGCGTGGACCCGGGTGCTCACCTTCGTCCTGATCGGCACGCTCGCCGGCATCGCCGGGATCGTCTTCTCCACCCAGGTCGGCGTGGCCGAGGCCCAGGCCGGCATGGGCTACGAACTGGACGTCATCGCGGCGGCCGTCATCGGCGGCGCCAGCCTCTCCGGCGGCCGAGGATCGATCATCGGCGCCTTCCTGGGCGCCTGCCTGCTGGGCGTCCTGCGCAACGCGTTCATCCTGCTGGCCCTGTCGCCGTTCCTCCAGCAGCTCAGCATCGGTCTGGTGATCGTCCTGGCGGCGGTGTTCGACCAGTGGCGTCAGGGCAACCTGGGGCACCTGCACCCGCGCAACCTCCGCCAGCAGCTCGTCCGCCGCAGGGCCTGACCTGCGCCTCCCCGAAAGGACCCGCACCATGAAACCTCAATCCTTCCGCCTCCACGACCAGCGGGTCGTCCGGGCGTTCGTCGAGGCCCGTCGGGGCCACACCCCGACGGAGCCTCGGCTGAAGTTCGGCTGGAGCAACTGGGGATTCGGCACCGAGGAGCTGGCGGCGACGGCGGCCCGGCTGGAGAAGAACGACGTGCGGTACATCGAGCTGCACGGCAACCTCTACTCCCCCGACCTCGGGTACCGGCCCGACGAGACGCTGCGGGTGCTCGGCGAGCACGGCATCACCGTCTCCGGGGTCTGCGGCATGGTGACTCCCGACCAGGAGTTCGCCCACAACCTGCCGCACGTGCGGGCCCGCGCCATCGAGTACTTCCGCCGCCAGGCGACGTTCGCCCAGGCGGTCGGCGGCTCGTACCTGCTCTTCGGCGCAGGCTCGGTCGGCCGGCCCACGGTGCTGGACTCCTACGAGTTGGAGCGTTCCGCCCGGACCATGCGCCTCGTCGCCGACGACTTCGCCGCCGCCGGCATCCGGGGCGCGGTCGAACCCATCCGGCCCGAGGAGACCAGCGTGGTGCACACCTTCGCGCAGGCGCTGCGGCTGCTCGACCTGGTGGACCACCCGGCGATCGCGCACGTCAACGGCGATCTGTACCACATGCTCAGCGGCGAGCTGCACATCGGCGCCACGATCCTCGACCACGGCGACCGCATGATCAACCTGCACCTGGCCGACACCAACCGGCGGGCCCTCGGCCACGGCCTGCTCGACCTCGACGTGGTGCTCATGGCGCTGTACGCCATCGGCTTCCAGCGGGGCGACAACTACTGCTCGGCGGAGCCCCTCGGCGCCGGCGGCAACCCCTACGCCGCGATGAACCTGCCGCCGCAGCCCGAGCGGCTCGACGAGCTGGTGCGCGACACCGTGCGGACGTTCCGCGAGCGCGAGGACGAGGTGCTGGGCGCGAGCGACGAGGAGCTCTACGCCCTCTACCAGATCGACTCCGAGTAGTCCGATGTCGGCGTTCACGCTGCACGTCGTGTGTCCCAACCCGGCCCTCGACCGGCTCCAGGTGGTGGAACGGTTCCGGCCGTTCGAGGTCAACCGGGTGGTCGAGGTACGCGCTATGGCCGGCGGGAAGGGCCTGATCGTCTGTCGGGGCGCCCGTCGCCTCGGCGCAGGCGTCGTGGCGTACGGCTTCGTCGGCGGCGCCGTCGGCCAGGCGATCCGTGCCGGCTGCGGCGACCTCGGCGTGCTCGACCGGCACGTCGGGATCGCCGGGGAGACCAGGGTGACGCCGGTCGTCATCGACCGGAGCACCGGTCGCTCGACGGTGCTCAACGAGCGCGGCCCGCAGGTCACCGCCGGTGAACAGGAAGAACTGCTCGCCGGACTCGACGCGGCGGTGCGCCCGGGGGACGTCGTGGTCTCCACGGGCAGTCTGCCGCCGGGCTGCGCCACCGACCTGCACGCCCGGGTCGCCCGGCTGGCGCTCGCCCGGGGGGCGACAGCGCTCGTCGACGCGCACGGCGAGCCCCTCGCCCGGGTCGTCGACGACGCCCGGGGCGCCCGGCCCGAGGGCCGGCTCGTGGTGAAACCCAACGCGGAGGAACTGGCCGGCGTGCTGGGCCGGCCGCTGCCGGACCGGGCCGCCACCACGGCCGCCGTACGCGAGCTGCACGCGCAGACCGGCGCCACCTTCGTGGTGACCCTCGGCACCGACGGGGCGGTCTGGACCGACGGCGCCGAGGACCTGGCGGTGGACACGCCGACGGTCGAGACGGTCAACGCGACCGGCTCCGGTGACTCGTTCCTGGCCGGCCTCGCGGTCGCCCTCGGCCGGGGCGAGAGCCCGGCGGCGGCCCTCACCCTGGCCTCGGCGATGGGGGCCGCGAACGCCGCCTCGCTCGCACCCGACGTCGACCCGGCGCTGGTCGCGCGGCTGCGGGAGAGTGTGACGGTGACCAGGGGGACGGACGGACGGGCGGCCCACGGATGAGCCAGTTCATCGGCGTCGACATCGGCACCACGCGGACGAAGGTCGGTTGCTACGACACCGACGCGGGGCGGCTCGTCGCGCTCCGGCACGCGCCCACCGTCGTCGACCCCGACCCGTGGGGCGGCCGGCGGGACGCCACGCGACTCGCGGCGGCGGTCGGCGACCTGCTGGCGGAGCTGCTGGCCGACCCGGCGGTACGGCCCGACCACCTCGCCGGGATCAGCGTCGGGTCGGTCGGGGAGGAGGTCGTCCTGCTCTCCGCCGACGGCACCGTCACCGCGCCGGTGCTCGCCTGGTTCGCCGGGCACGGCCAGCAGGCCAAGGTGGCCCTGGGCGGCGACAGCGGCTGGGCCGGCACGGACGAGACCTTCTCGGTGTTCAAGCTGCGCTGGCTGGCGGAGCACCTGCCCGACGAGCTGGCGGCAGCGCGCACCTTCACCTCGCTCGCCGACTTCGTCGCCCGGGACCTGCTCGCCGACCGGACGGCCCCGGTGTTCCTCAACGTCTCGCACGCCTCGCGTACCGGGCTGCTCGACATCCGCGCGGGCCTGCTGCGTACGGACGTGCTGCCGGACCTCGGTGTGGCCACGCCGACGCTGCCCGACCTGGTCGACAGCGCCACCGTGGTGGGCCGTACGTCGGGCGACGGCGTGCTGCCGGCGGGTGTCCCCGTGGTCGCCGGCGGCCACGACCACATGTGCGGCGCCTTCGGCACCGGCGTCCGCACCGCCGGCGACGTCTACGTGTCGGTCGGCACCTCGGAGGCGCAGGTGCTGCTGGTCGACGAACTGCCCGACATGGTCGGACCGGGCCTCGACACGGGGATCTTCGTGGCGGGCGGCCTGCGTTTCGTGCACCGCGCCACCCCGTCCGGCCGGTACTACCAGGCCTGGCACGACATGCTCTACCCCGGCGTCCCCGACGCGACGATGTGGGAGGAACTGGCCCGCGTCGTCGACCAGGTCGACCCGGCGGTGGTCGAGGCCGACGCGCGCCGCGCCCGACTGGCCGCCATGCCGGTGGACGTCACCCGCGCTCACGTGATGGCCAGCCTGTTGAAGGGACTCGCGGTGGAGGCCGAGGCGACGACCGCGCGGCTGGGCCGTCTCGGCGCCGTCGAGATCACCGACGTCACCGTCGGAGGGGTGGCCGCCGGCTGGCAGACGTGGCGCCGGTTGCGCCAGGAGGCCACCCGCCGTCGACTGAGATTCGTGGACGAGCCCGAGGCGACCGTTCTCGGCGTCGCCGTTCTCGCCCAGTTCGGTGTCACCGGCCGGGCCGACGTCCCGGTGCACCTGACCACCGCCGAACCCCCCGGAGGAAACCATGAACACGCCTGAGTTGCTGCGAACGCACCGCCTGGTTCCGGTCGTCGTCCTCGACGACGCCGCGTCGGCCGAACCGCTGGCCGACGCGCTGGCGACCGGGGGCCTGCCGATCGCCGAGGTCACCTTCCGCACCCCGGCGGCGGCCGAGGCGATCGCCAGGATGGCCGCCCATGGCGGCGTCACGGTCGGCGCCGGCACGGTCACCACCCCCGACCAGGTGGACGCGGCGGTGCGGGCCGGTGCGCAGTTCGTCGTGTCGCCCGGGTTCAGCGCGGCCGTCGTCCGCCGGTGCCAGGAGCACGGGATCTTCGTGCTGCCGGGCGCGAGCACCGCGACGGAGGTCATGACGGCCCTCGAAGCGGGGGTCACGGTGCTCAAGTTCTTCCCCGCCGGCAGCTCCGGCGGGGCCGCGGCGGTGTCCGCCCTGTCCGCGCCGTTCCGTCAGGTCTCCTTCGTGCCGACCGGCGGCATCGACGCCGACTCGGCCGCCGACTACCTCGCGCTGCCGTCGGTCCTCGCCGTGGGCGGTAGCTGGATGGTGCCCCGTGCGGCGATCGCAGCCGGCGAGTTCGACCGCGTCGCGGACCTGGTGGCCGCCAGCGTGGCGGCCGTCGCGCGCTGAACCCGTCCCGTTTCAGCAACAAAGCCCAAACCGCCCTGGCCGGCTCACCGATCGGACGAGACTGGAGGTGCAGAGGCACGAGAATCGGCTGGTGAAGGGCCGGGAGGGAGCACACCGTGACATCGGGATCGATGAGCCGACGGATCAAGGATCTGCTCAACAGCCCCAGAGGGCGTGATTTGATGCGGCGTGGCCGCCAGCAGGCGGCCAAACCCGGCACTCAGCAGAAGCTCCAACAGTTGGTGGCCCGCCTGACCGGTTGGTCGGGCCGACGCCGCTGAGCCGGCCGGCGGACAGGGACCAGCGGGAGCAGCCATCATGAGCGACACCAGCCTCGGCACCGACCGTCAGCGGGGCAGCGACTACGCCGACCTGTCCCGACAGGTTCGCGCGGAGGGTCTACTCGGCCGGCGGCGGGGCTACTACGCGGCACGCATCGGGCTCGTCATCGGTTGCTTCGCCGGGCTGTGGGCCCTGTTCGGCTGGTTGGGTGAATCGTGGTGGCAACTGGGCGTCGCGGTGGCCCTCGCGGTGGTCTTCGCGCAGGCCGGTTTCATCGGCCACGACGCCGGACACCGGCAGATAGCCGGCTCACGCCGGATGAACGACCTGATCGGCATCGTGCACGGCAACCTCCTGACCGGGATCAGCTACGGCTGGTGGGTGGACAAGCACAACCGGCACCACGCCCACCCGAACACCGAAGGCAGAGATCCCGACATCAGCATGGCGGTGTTGTCCTTCACCACCGGCCAGGCCCGGCGACGGCGCGGCCTCGGCGCACTGCTCGTCCGTCACCAGGCGTACCTGTTCTTCCCGCTGCTGCTGCTGGAAGGCCTGCACCTGCACGCCGCCAGCGTCCGGGCGGTCTTCGGCCAGCGCCGCACCGCGCGTCGACCCGCCGAAGCCGGGCTGCTGGCCCTGCACCTCGTCGGCTACCTCGCCGCCGTCTTCGTGGTCCTGACCCCGGCACAGGCGGTCGCCTTCGTCCTCGTCAACCAGGGCGTGCTCGGCCTCTACCTCGGCTGCTCCTTCGCCCCGAACCACAAGGGCATGCCGATCCTGAGCGCCGAGGACGACCTCGACTACCTGCGGCGGCAGGTCCTCACCTCCCGCAACGTCCGCGGCGGGGCGTTCCTCGACACCCTGCTCGGCGGCCTGAACTACCAGATCGAGCATCACCTGTTCCCGAGCATGCCGTGCCCCAACCTGCGCCGCGCCCGGCCGTTGATCATGCGGTTCTGCGCCGAACACGACATCGCCTACCACGAGACGACCCTGGGCCGCTCCTGGGCGGAGGCGCTGCGCCACCTGCGCGACGTCGGCTCGCGTACCCCGTAGACGCACGTCGCGGCCACTGCGGCCACTACGCGTGGGCACCGCCCCCGGGCGGCTGCTGAGCGGAACTCCCCCGCCGTCCGTCGGGCGGTGGCGGGAGTTCGACCATCGCCGCGATGAGCGCGTCCACCGGCACGGTGGCGAAACCGACCCGGGCGTCGCTGGCCCCGTACGGCAGCCACAGCAGGCCGGAGTGGACGAGCCCTCCACAGGAGTAGACGACGTTGGGCACATACCCGTCGCGTTCGGCCTCGTCCGGCGCCAGGAGCGCGCCGGGGAGCTCGGCGAGGACCCGTTCCGGTCGGTTCAGGTCGAGCAGGAGGGCGCCGATGGCGTACCGGCGCATCGGGCCGACACCGTGGGTGAGTACGAGCCACCCGGCGTCGGTTTCGATGGGTGACCCGCAGTTGCCGACCTGGATCAGTTCCCAGCTACGGCCGGGGGCGTGCAGCTGCACCGGCGCCTGCCACCGGTTGTCGCCGTCCAGGCAGGTCAGCCCGATGGTCTCGCCGTCGGCGCGGCACAGTGCGAGGTGGCGACCGCCGACGGTACGGGGGAACAGCGCGACGCCCTTGTTGCGGGCGCCCGGGCCGCGCATCGGGGTGATCTCGAAGCGCCGCAGGTCGGGGCTGGCCAGCGCCCGGGTGGCGATACGCCGGCCGTCGTACGCGGTGTAGGTGGCCCGGTACACCGGCCCGGACTCGTCGGTGAACCTGACGAACCGGGCGTCCTCCATACCGTTGCTCTCCGCCGGGGTTGCCGGCCAGAGCACCCGTTGATGCAGGCTGGTGTCGGCGGGGAAGGCCACGGCGTAGCTGGCGGCGTTGGTGCGTCGCACCTGTTCGACGGTGTGGGGCGCGCTGCCTCGGGAGAGCAGGTCGGGCGGGAGGCTGGCGAGGGTCCGCTCGAAGGTGGCCTCGTCGTAGCGTTCGGGCAGGGAGTCCAGCACGGTGGCGGAGACCTCGTTGTCGCAGTCGTCCTCGGCCAGTCCGGCGGCGAGCAGGTCCCGGCGGTGCCGTACGGCGATCTGCTGCCCGACGACGAGCGGGCCGGGGCGACCGGCGACGGCGAGACGGTCGCCGGGTCCGAGCACGGCGCTGGCGAACCCGATCGAGGACAGGTGTCCCTCGCCGATCTGGCGCAGACTGATCGCGACCCGCAGCTGTCCCGGTTCCAGGCCGTCCTGATCTGGGTGGACCACCATCGACGGGTTGCACAGCGCGGCGGACTCGACCGCGTACTCGTGGCTGAAGTAGGCACCGACCAGGAGACGGGTGGTGGGGGAAAGGTCCCGGGCCCGGGGCGCCCGGTGCCGGACGAGGTCGTAGTGGTGGTGGAACGTGCCGGACAGGTCCCGGTGCCGGCCACCGAATCGGTCGAGGGTGTCCCGCAGCAGCCGGCCGGTCTCCTCGTCGTCGAGCCGGGCGACGCGGTCGATGAGCGCCTGCGCGCGGGTGCGGGCCACGGCGGCGTCCTCGCCGGGCACGAAGAGCTTGACGACGACCCGGCCGGGGTCCGGACTCAGGGTGAGGTTCTGCCGGACGGCCAGGTCCCGGGTCACGACCACCGCCGTGCGTGCTGCAGGGTGGAGATCAGCGCGAGGGTGGACTCGGCACCCTGGTTGAGGTTGGGTCCGTGCGGGGTCAACCCGTCGTAGCCGCCACCGGTGGCCGGATCCCACATCGGCGTGCCGACGTCGTTGTCGCCGAGGAACCAGCCCACGGCCTGCCGCACCCCGACGTCCCAGACCGGGTCGCCGGTGACCGTGCCGGCCGTGGCGCAGGCATCGGCGAAGGCGGCCACCTCGATCGGCTGCTGGTCGTGGCGGAGCCGCTCCGCACCCCGCTCCCAACCTGCGGCCGGTACGACCGACAGCCGCCCGTCGCGCAGTTGGACGTCGCGCAGCCAGGCCAGCATCCGCAGGCCGCCGTCGAGCAGGGGGCCGTCGTGGCGCAGTTGGCTGGCGGCGATGACGACCTCCGCGAGGGCCGCGCTGGCGTAGGTCAGGCGCGGCTGGGGCCAGGGCCATCCCGGCTCCGCCGACGGGGTGCCGATCGCGGCTGCCGCATCGGCCAGCAACGCTGCCGCGGCGGCATGGGTGGGGTGACGGCGCAGCACCTCGACGGCGCCGAGCCCGGCGAAGGCCATCGCGTGCGGGGCGGGGCTGCGCCGCACGGCACCCGCGCTGAAGGCGACGAGCGCCTCCTCCCGGATCCAGGCCGCGGGGCTGCGGGCGGCGGCGGTACCCAGGCCCCACAGGGCCCGTCCCCACCAGTCGCCGAGCCCGGGCCGGTCGGCCCAGCGCCGGTCGTGACCGAGCCGGTTGTGGAAGGCGCCGCGGGCGTCCTGCGCGTGGGTCAGGAAGGCGAGGTAGCACTCCGCGAGCCGGAGCACCGCGCCGGTCGGCTCCGGCTCCCGGCTCGTGACGAGCAGACCCCGGGCGACGTCGTCGGTGCAGTAGCCGTGTTCCCGGCGGACGATGGCGTGCCGGGCGTGTTCGAACAGGCCGGTGTCGTCGCTCAACCGGGCCAGATGAGCGAAGCTCGGCGCGGGCGCGCTCAGCCGGCGGTCGGGCGGCGGGCTGCCGGCCCTCGTGGCGGGACGGCCTCCGGTCAGGGTCACGCCGCCGCCGCGCTGACCACCGGCGGGCGGGCGGTGGTGAGCCGTTCCCCGAGGGCGTCGTACCGGGCCGCCACGGCCGGCCAGCGCAGCTCCGCGGCCGCCGGCCGGACGCGGCCGGCCAGCCGGGCGGCCAGGCCGGGCTCGGTCAGGATCCGCCGGATCGCCTTGGCCAGCGCCACCGGATTGCCATGGGGTACGAGCAGGCCGGGCCCCTGGGTGAGCAACTCGACGGCGTGCGGGAACGGCGTGGCCACGACGGGAACCCCGGCGGCCACCGCTTCGACGAGGACCCCGGAGGTGACCTGCTCACGGGAGTCGTACGGCAGCAGGACCACGTCGGCGGAGCGGATCAGCGCGCCGAGCGCGGCCGGGTCGTGGTACTCCGACTGGTAGTCCACGGTGTGGGCGACACCCAGCTGCGCGCCGAGCTGGTGCAGTCCCGCCCGGTACGCCTCCCCGTGGTGCTCGATCACCTTCGGGTGGGTCCGGCCGGCGACGGTGAAGGTGGGGGTCGGGTCGAGGTCCTGCAACCGGGCGAGGGCCCGCAGCGACCACTCGATGCCCTTGCCGGGGCCGAGCAGCCCCCAGGTGAGCAGGTGCGGACGGGTACGGCGTGGGGCGGAGAGGCCGGCGTGGTCGTCGGCGCCGTGCGGGATGACCGTGACCTTCGCCGGTTCCACGCGGTAACCGACGAGAAGCCGGTCGCGGGCCGTTTCGGTCATCGTGACGACCGCCCCGGCCTCGGCGACGACCTGCTCCAGCAGGGACTTCTGCCCGGCGGTGGGGTTGCTGAGCACGGTGTGCAGGACCACGATGCTCGGCACGGTGAGTTGGCGCAGCAGCGGCAGAACCTCCCGGCCGTCGGCGCCGGGGTAGATCCCGTACTCGTGCTGGACGATCGCCACGTCGAAGGCGTTCAGGGCGGCGGCGGCCTGCCGCCAGCCCGCCGGGGCGTCCGCCGCCCAGGTGTGCACGACGTCGGGCAGGGCACGCTGGTCGTCGCCCCTGTCGGTGAGCCGTACGACGCCCCCGTGGGCACCGCCGGCGGTCAGGTGTTCGGCCAGGAGGGAGTTGAAGCTGGCCAGTCCGCACCGGGTCGGTGGGTGGGTGCTGAGGAAACCGTAGCTGGGCATGGCTTGGGCCTTTCGGTTGTGGGCCGCCGCCCGAGGAACAGGGGGCGTGCCCCGCGCGGGTGACAGCGCACGCGGATGGCGTCGTGGCCGGCGCAAGGGGCCCGGGTCCGGCCGCCGCGGGTGCGGGGTCCGGTTCGTCAGGGGTCGTCGGTCGTTCGGCGGGTTCAGCGGTGTGGACGGCCGATGAGGTCGTCGTAGACCGCGAGGTAGTCGTCGACCATCCGGTCCGCGTCGAAGCGCTGCCGCGCCCGCTCCCGGCACCCGGCCCGGTCGATCTTCGCGACCGCGGCGACTGCGTCGACGGCCTGTTCGACGGTGTTCACGAGCAGGCCGGTCACCCCCTCGTCGACGACTTCCGACATGGATCCGCGTGCGTACGCGACGACCGGCGTGCCGCACGCCATCGACTCCACCACCGACAGGCCGAACGGCTCGTCGAAGGCGATCGGGTGCAACAGGGCGGCGCTGGCGCCCAGGATTTCCGCGCGCCGTCGGGGGCCCACCGAGCCGAGGAAGATGACCCGTTCGCCGTCGATGTGCGGCGCCACCATCTCGGTGAAGTACCGCTCGTCCTGCACGATTCCGCAGATCGTCAGGGGCCGACCGGCGAGCCGGGCGATCTCGATGGCGGTGTGGGTGCCCTTGTCGGGATGGATCCGCCCGAAGGCGACCAGGCCGGGGCCGGCCTCCGGGGTGAACGGCAGCCCGGTCATGTCCACGCCGTGGTGCACCGTGGCGACGTAGTCGAGCCCGGCGACCCGGTCGGCGTCGGAGATCGACACGTACGACGACCGGGCCCTGGCGTACGCGGGCAGGATGCCGGCACCGGAGAAGCCGTGGACGGTGGTGAGCAACGGGGCGCGGCAGTGCTCGGCGAAGGCCAGCGGCAGCCAGTCGAGGTGGTTGTGCACCAGGTCGAACTCCGCCGAGCGGGCGAACGCGTGCGAGACGTGTATCGCCTCCCACACCCGCCCGTCCATCGACGGCTCGTCGGCGTACCCCCGCGGGCACACGCCGTCGAGGGCGGCGGAGGTGACCGAGTCCAACGTCGCGAAGAGCGTCACGTCCACCCCACGGGTGGTCAGCCCTTCGGCCAGCAGGCCCGTCACCTGCTCCCAAGGGCCGTAGTGGTGCGGCGGTGTCCGCCACGCCACCGGTCCGAGCAGAGCCACCCTCACGGGGATAACGCCTCGGCGAGGTCGGCCGGATCAAGATTCAGTGTCGAGAGCAGCCCGGTGTGCTTGGCGGGGTCCACCCACTCCGGCAGCTCACGCTCGACCCAGTCAGCTCTGGCGTGCTGGTCCCGCCCGCGAAGGGCGTCGACAATCCGGTGCCGTGCGATCCTCATTGTCTGCGCTCCCTCTGTTGAACCGTGGGTACGGGTGTGGCTGAACCGCGGGTACGGGTGTGGCCTCCTCCCGGCTCGGAGGAGGTAGCGGTGTGCAGGTGCTGGGCCCCGGCTGTGCGGGCCCGCGAATCTCCAGGTTGACCGATGGGCCGGCAGTCAGGGTGCCGTCGCTGTCGCGACGGAGCTGAGCGTTGCTCACTGCCCGTAGGGGTTGGCGGCGGCGGAACTGGCGGGGCCACCGGGGATCCGGGCGACATGGCAACCGTACGCCTCATCCGGCATGAGGGCAGCCTGTGGTCCGTTTCCTTCAGCGTTCGTCGACGTCCCTCAGCGGGGAGCGGCAGGGCGTAAGCCCTCAAGGAGCACCTGGTGGTACCACTCGGCCGCGTTTTGATGATCAGGACCGGCCATACGTGCAGCTTACCCGACTTCAGGCCAGTCGCCGAATGCCGGCTGCCTCCACGACCGCCCGCCGCGAGCACGTCATCGAGACCGGTCGTGGGCAGCTCGCACTGCTCGCCACCGTGCTGGCCGCCGCCGTCCGGCCACTCAACGCCTACCATCGATTCATTTCGATCAGTACACTCGTGTCTGGTCAGCCGGGCCACGACCGGCATGATCACCAGCCCGGGAACGGGTTCGCCGACGCACCTGCCGCACCTGGCTCCCCCCTCTGATCAGCACCGTCGTTCCACCGGCTCCGAGGCGGTCCCGCCCTGGGGCCGGTCCCATCCGGTGAGGAGAAGCGATGACCGGTTCACGCGTGCGGGGTCGGGTGCTCGCCTTCGCCCTGGCGACCGCACTGAGCGCCGCGCTGCTCCCGAGTGGACAGGCAGCCGCCGGGAGCGCCGCCGAGGGAACCATCCGCTACGCCGGGACCGCCGACGCCGTACCTGGCAGCTACCTCGTCGTGCTCCGGGAGGCCCCGGTCCGGACGTCGGTGGGCGCCGCCGCCGCTGAGGTCAGCGGAGCGGCCGAACGGCTGCGGGCCCGCTACGGGGGCACCGTCGGCCACGTCTACGGCAGCGCCGTGGCCGGATTCGAGGTACGACTCACGGAACGGGCCGCTCGCCACCTCGCCGCCGACCCGGCGGTGTCGTACGTCGAGCAGAACCGGGTCACGCCGCTGATCGGCCCCGGCGTGCAGACCAACCCGCCGTCGTGGGGACTGGACCGGATCGATCAGCGGAACCTTCCGCTCGACGGCCGGTACGCCTACCCGAACACCGCGCACAACGTGCACGTGTACGTCGCCGACACCGGCGTCCGGGCCACCCACACGGACTTCGCCGGCCGGGTCAGCGGCGGGATCGACCTCGTCGACGGCGCCCTCCCCGCGGACGACTGCAACGGCCACGGCACCCACCTGGCCGGCACGATCGGCGGCACCCGCTACGGGGTGGCCAAGGAGGTCCAGATCCACCCGGTCCGGGTGCTCAACTGCACCGGCAGCGGCACCACCGCCACGGTGATCGCCGGGATCGACTGGATCAGCGCGAACGCCCTCCGGCCGGCGGTGGTGGAGCTGGCCATCGGCGGGCCGGCATCCTCCGCCCTGGACACGGCGGTGACCAACTCGATCAATCGGGGGATCACCTACGTCACCGCCGGGGGCAGCTCGGGCGGGAACGCCTGCAACAACTCGCCCGGCCGGGTGCCGGGCGCGCTGACCGTGGTCGGCACCTCGTCCACCGACGCACGGATGCCGAACGGCAACTACGGCGCCTGCATCGACCTGTTCGCCCCGGGGGCGAACATCCCGTCCACGTGGCACACCGGCGACGCCGCGACCGCCACGATCAGCGGCGGCTCGGCGGCCTCGGCCCACGTGGCCGGCTGCGCCGCGCTGGCCCTGTCGGCCAACCCGGGCTGGACCCCGGCCCAGGTCGCCAGCTATCTGACCAGCCGGTCGACCGCCGGAGTCGTCACCGGCGTCGTCGCCGGCACCCCGAACCGCCTGCTCTACTGCGGCCCGTGACTCCGAGACGCCCACCGGGTGCCACAGGCGCTGCGTGGAACCGTCCGTTGGACCACAGTCCCGATCATGACAAGGCTCGACCGGAGCGGCGGTAGTGGCCGCTCCGCCGATGGCGGCGGTAGGCGAGGAAGGCGAGGAGAACGCCCACGAGTGCCGTGCCGGCAACGACAGGGACCGCTATCCGGGTGCCCCCGGCGCTCCTGGCCACCACCGCCTTGACCGGCACGGGAAGGGTGATCGTGCCTTCCGCTGTGCGTCGCACCGTCCCGCTGGTCAGTTCGAGCTGGACATGCCACCTGCCGACGGACAGTGGCTCGTTCAGTTCGGTGCTGACCTGGCCGACCTGGCCGGGCAGGACCGTGACGCCGGCGGCGATTCTGAAGGGCCCGGCCTTGGACGAGCCGGACTCGCGGGACAGGGACAGGTTTCCGCTCATGTCGATCGCCCGTCGGCCCGTGTTGCGGACCTGCGCGGTGACGACCGGCCACTGCCCGGGGCCGGGGCCCACCGCGATGTCCCCGATGCTGAAGTCGGTGGGCGGTTCCCCGCCCGGGCCGATGTTCAGGTAGATGCGCACACCGACGCGGTGGACCTGGCCGACGTTGCCACGGTCGGTCGGTGGGCGGGCGACCTGGGCGAGGACGGCGGCGTACCGCTCGCCCGCGGAGGCGGTTTCCGGCACGGCGATCTTGACCTTTACCACCTTCTTGGCGCCTGGCGGCAGGTCGATGCTGTTCACCGCCGCGCTCACCCAGCCGCTCAGCTCGTTGCCGCCGCGGCCGTCGAGGGCAGTGAAGGTGTTGTTCTCGACGGTGGCGCCGACGGGGTAGAACTCGACGTGCTGTGATTCGGGTGAGGCGTTGTGCACCTCGACCCGGCGGTCGATCGTGGCGCCGGGCTTGAGATGGTCGATGATGTAGTTCCGGGCGCGCGGGTCCGTCAGCCGCGCGACCGGAATGTCCACGAGCCGGATGCCGATCCTCGCGTCGTCCCCGGCCGGCTCACGCGCTGCCCCGGCGCCGGCCGGCGCTGCGGGCACCAGGCACGCCAGGACGGCGGCCGATGCCAGCATCACCAGCCGGCGCAGGCGGTCACAGGACAGTGTGGGTCACCGTGCCCGTGTAGACCCCGGCGACGACGCCCTCGGGGACGTTGACCACGAGGGTCGGGTTCCAGGTGGCGGAGTTGTCGCCGCTGCCTCCGGTATGGGTGAACGCGTCGCGTGGCACGTTGATGATCACCGCGTCCCCCGCACCCCCCTGGCCAGGGGTGAAGGTGCCGCTGCCGGTGGTCGCGGTCGCCCCGCCGGACCAGTAGAGGACGTTGATGTTGGGGATGGTCTCCGGCCCGGTCGCCCCACCGGTGGTGAAGTCGGTGGCGATGGCCGTGGCGTTCCAGTTGGCGTTCAGGGCGGCGCGCTCGTCGGTCACGGCAACCGGCCCGATCTGTCCGGACACCGTGTCGCCCGGGTTGCCGCTGCCGATGTTCGCCGTCGCCGGAGCGCTGATCGAAAGACCGTCCTCGGCCGTCACGGTCAGCGTCACGATGGTGTCCGCAGTGTCCGCCGTGGCCGGCGAGGCGAACCCGAGGACGAGCGCCGTGCCGGCCAGGCCGGCCGCGAAGAGCTTGGATCTCATGAAACCTCCACCAATGGATTAAAAAGGAACAAGTCGGGATACTAGCTGCTACCTGCCGCTATCGGCGCGAAACCCGCCCCTGAGTCCAGGGTTCGAAGGTTGCTGCGAGGTTTCGGCTTCCGACCCCCGACGCCCAGAGTGACTGGTAACCTCCGGGGAGTGATCGGGGCAAACCAGGCGTAACGGGGTGAATAACCCAGTCTCGCCCGAGGTGCCCGCCGCCGCACCAGGCCAGCCGCCGCGCCCACCCGGACTGACTGGCGGCTCTCTCGATCGACAGACCGCCGCCAAGCAGGCGAAGCAGTTCGGCTACAACAACGACTTCGTCGTCGCGAAGGATCAGGACAGTGCATCTGACACCGAAGGAATTCGACAAGCTCACGATTCTCTCGATGGCCGTGGTGGCCAATGCCCGACGGGCCAGAGGAGTGAAGCTGAACCACCCCGAGGCCGTCGCGGTGATCTGCGCCGCCGCAATGGAGGGGGCCCGAGACGGCAAGACCGTCGAAGAGGTCATGAACGAGGCGCGCAGCGTCCTCAGTGCGGACGACGTGATGCCGGGCGTGGGGGACATGCTGCCCATGATTCAGGTGGAGGCGGTTTTCACCGACGGCTCGCGGCTGGTCACCGTCCACTCACCCATCCGATAGGGGTACAAGCGGAGACGCGGTCTCCAGGAAAGCGGGGGCGACATGGCCAAGCAACATCCCGGCCCTAATTCGAAGCATCTTCGACCCATCGGCGGCTACCTGCTCAGCGACCAGCCGCTGGAGCTCAACGCGGGTCGACCGGTCACTGAGCTGGTCGTGCAAAACACCGGCGACCGACCGATCCAGGTCGGCTCGCACTTCCACTTCTTCGAGGCCAACCGCATGCTGGCGTTCGACCGCGAAGCGGCCTTCGGCAAGCGGCTGAACATTCCGGCGACGACGTCCATCCGCTTCGAGCCGGGCGACAAGAAGACAGTGGAGCTCATCCCCTTCGCCGGCACCCAGAGGGTCTACGGGTTCAACGGGCTGGTCCAGGGCTGGACCGGCGACGGGCCCGTCCCCGGCTACCGGCCGGACCGGATCAGGGCGATCCACGGCGCCAAGACCCGGGGTTTCAAGGCCAGCCCGGAGAAGCCGGAAGACACCAAGAGCAAGAAACAGTAGTTCCACTATTTCGCGGGCTGCCCGACCTCGGGCACGGGAGAGACTTCGATGAGCCAGATTTCACGCAAAGAATATGCCGGAATGTACGGCCCCACGACGGGCGACCAGATCAGGCTGGGGGACACCGACCTCCACATCGAGATCGAGAAGGATCTCCGCGTCCTCGGCGACGAGGTCATGTACGGCGGCGGCAAGACACTGCGCGACGGCATGGGCGTCGACAATCAGTACACCAATGCCGCCGGCGCCCTCGACCTCGTCATCACGAACGTGACCATCGTCGACGCGACGCTCGGAGTGGTCAAGGCGGACGTCGGCGTCAAGGACGGCAAGATCGCCGGCATCGGCAAGGCGGGCAACCCGCGCGTGATGCAGGGGGTCACCCCCGAACTGGTGGTCGGGCCGGGCACCGACGCCATCTCCGGCGAGCACCTCATCCTGACCGCGGGTGGCATCGACGCGCACGTGCACCTGGTGGCGCCGCAACAGGCGTACGCGGCGCTCAGCAACGGCGTGACGACGCTGTGGGGCGGCGGCACCGGGCCCAGCGACAGCACCAACGGGGTGACCATCACCCCCGGCCCGTGGAACATCCACGCGATGATGCGGTCCTTCGAGAACATCCCGATCAACATCGGCATCATGGCCAAGGGCAACAGCAGCGGCCGCGCGCCCCTCGTGGAGCAGATCATGGCGGGCGCGCCCAGCTTCAAGATCCACGAGGACTGGGGTGCGCCGCCCGCGGTGATCCGATCCTGCCTGGCCGTCGCCGACGAGTACGACGTGCAGGTCAGCATCCACACCGACACCCTCAACGAGAGCGGCTACATCGAGGACACCATCGCCGCGTTCGAGGGCCGGACCATCCACACCTTCCACACCGAGGGTGCCGGTGGTGGGCACGCGCCGGACATCATCAAGATCGCCGGCGAGATGAACGTGTTGCCGAGCTCGACCACGCCGACGGTCCCCTACGGGATCAACAGCCAGTCCGAGCTCTACGACATGATCATGGTCTGTCACAACTTCAACCCGTCGGTCCCCTCGGACGTCGCCTTCGTGGAGAGCCGGATCCGCACGGAGACCATCGCGGCCGAGGACGTGCTGCTGGACGAGGGCGTCATCTCGATGATGCAGAGCGACTCGCAGGCCATGGGACGGGTCGGCGAGACCTGGCTGCGGACCATCCAGCTCGCCGGGCAGATGAAGATCGCCCGAGGCAAGCTCGCCGAGGACTCGGCCGCCAACGACAACTTCCGGGTGCTGCGCTACGTGGCCAAGATGACCATCAACCCGGCCATCACCCAGGGCATCTCGCACATGCTCGGGTCGGTGACCCCGGGCAAGATGGCCGACCTGGTGCTCTGGGAGCCGGCCTTCTTCGGCACGAAGCCGAAGTTGGTCCTCAAGGGCGGGCTGATCGCCTGGTCGATCATGGGCGACCCGAACGCCTCGCTGCCGACGCCGCAGCCCGTCTACTACCGCCCGATGTTCGGCGCCTTCGGCAGCCAGCTCGCCAAGAGCTGCGTGACCTTCGTGTCCCGCGCCGCCCACGAGAACGGGATCGGCGAGGAGCTCGGCCTGCAACGGCAGGTCCTCCCGGTCTACCGGACGCGTGGCCTGACGAAGCGGGACATGGTCCGCAACGACAGGACGCCGAAACTGGAGGTCGATCCGGAGACCTTCGCGGTGAAGATGGACGGCGTGCACGCGACCGTGCCGGCGGCCCGGAATCTCCCGATGAGCCAGCTCTACTTCTTCAGCTGACCCCACAGGACGTCTTCGCGGTCGTGTCGGGTTCCGGCACCCCCGCGTGAAAGGAGAAACCAGTGCTCATCGAAACGGTGCTGGGCAATGTGAGCGAGCCGAACTGGATCGCCCGGCTGAAGGAGGCACGGATCGACGATCTCGTGCTCGACCAGTGGGATGCACAGAAGAGCCGCCTGCGCAAGATGACCAGTTCCGGCGCCGAGCTGGCGGTCTCGCTCAACCGTGGCGTCCGGCTGCGCGACGGGGACATCCTGGCCTGGGACGATCTGACCGCCACGGCGGTGGTGGCCCGGGTCAGGCTCGGCGACGTGATGGTCGTGCACCTCGACGGGCTGCACGGGGAATCGCCGGACCTGGTGATCCGCTCGGCCGTCGAACTCGGCCACGCGATCGGCAACCAGCACTGGCCGGCCGTGGTCAAGGGCGCGAAAATGTACGTCCCGCTCACCGTGGACCGCAAGGTCATGGACTCCGTGATGCGGACCCATGCCTTCACCGGGATCACCCACGAGTTCGTCCCCGGCACCGAGGTCATCGCCTACCTCGCGCCGCACGAGTCGCGGCGGCTGTTCGGCGGCGCGGACTCCACTCCGCACACCCACCTCCCCACCAACCTCAACTGAGGGGGCCGGCCGGTGCGCGCGATGGTCGAGACACTGAAACTGTTGCAGTTCGGCGACTCGGTCTTCCCGGTCGGCGCCTTCTCCTTCTCCAACGGGCTGGAGATGGCCGTCCAGCACGGCGTCGTCCGCGACCGGACGACCCTGCAGGACTTCGTCCGGACGGTCACCCGGCTCGCCGCCACGGGGGACGGCGTCGCGTTGCTCGCCGGGCATCGCGGTGCCGCCTCCGGCGACCTCGACCGGATCCGGCACGCCGACGAGGCCGTCTGTCTGCGCAAGATCAATGAAGAGATGCGGACCATGTCCGTACGCATGGGACGGAAGCTCGCCGAGGCCTCGACCCGGATCGTCGGGGAGTCGCTGCTCAAGAAGCGGATCAGCGAGTCGGCCAACGGGGTGCCGGTGACCTACCCGGTCGCGCTCGGCGTGCTCTTCGCCGAACTCGGGGTGAGCGAGGAGGACGCCTTCGCAGCCCACCAGTACGGCGCGGCCTCGATGGTGCTCGGCGCGGCGCTCCGGCTGATGCGGGTCGACCACCTCGACGCGCAGTCGATCCTGTACGCGGTCAACGAGAAGGTCCCCGACGACTACCGCGAGGTGCGCACGGCGAACCTCGACGACATGCAGAACTTCGCTCCCCACATCGACGTTCTGGCTGCCGCGCACCAGCACGCGCACGTACGGATGTTCATGAGTTGAGCGTCCCTGGCCCCACCCGCCGGGCCTCCGGACCGCCCCGGAGAGATTCCGACATCAGCAGCTCCCGAATTTGGTGAAACCTTCCAGAAGCAGAGGTCACGTCATGAAGTCGGCAAGTCGTATCGGAGTGGGCGGCCCGGTGGGCAGCGGCAAGACCGCGGTCATCGAAGCCGTCGTGCCCCGCCTCGTGGAGAACGGACTGCGGGTACTGGTCATCACCAACGACGTGGTGACCACGGAGGACGCGAAGCACGTGCGACGTGCGCTGACCGGGATCCTGGTCGAGGAGCGGATCATCGGGGTGGAGACCGGGGCGTGCCCGCACACCGCCGTGCGCGAGGACCCCAGCATGAACCTGGCCGCCGTGGAGGACATGGAGGCCCGCTTCCCGGACAGCGACGTGGTGCTGATCGAGAGCGGCGGGGACAATCTCACGCTCACCTTCAGCCCCGCCCTGGTGGACTACTTCATCTACGTGATCGACGTCGCCGCCGGCGACAAGATCCCGCGTAAGAACGGCCCGGGGATCTCCAAGTCCGACATCCTCGTGATCAACAAGACCGACCTCGCACCGTACGTGGACGCCGACCTCGACGTCATGGCGCGCGACGCGGAGCTGATGCGCAGCGGAAAGCCGGTCGTCTTCACCAACTGCAAGACGGGTGACGGCATCGACGAACTGGTCTCACTGGTCCGCCGCAACGCGCTGTTCGACGCCGAAGTGGTCGCATGATCTCACTGGACGCCGTCCGGGAACTGGAGCCGTACCAGGACCAACCCGCCCAGTTGCCCGCCGCGTCCAACGGCAAGGTCGGCGTGCTGCGGATGGGTTTCGAGCGACGCGGCGACCGGACGATCCTGGACGACCTCTATCGGCAGTCGCCGCTGCTGGTACAGCGGGCGCTCTACTGGGACGAGGAGATGCCGGGGCTCCCCTGCGTCATGATCCTCACCACCTCCGGGGGCGTGCTCCAGGGCGACCGCCTGCGGATGGACGTCGGCATGGCGCCGGGCAGCCAGGCCCACCTGGTCACCCAGGCCGCCACCAAGATCCAGGAAATGGACGCGAACTACGGCACCCAGGTCCAGACCTTCACCCTCGCCGACGACGCGTACCTCGAATTCCTTCCGGAGCCCGTGATCCCCTATCGGGGCAGCCGGTTCGTCACCGACAGCCGGGTGCGGCTCCCCGAGAGCGCCACCATGCTCTACGCCGAGGTGCTGCAACCGGGCCGGAAGTACTACCGCGACGGAGAACTCTTCGCCTACGACCTCTTCTCCTCCACGCTGCGCGCGGAGCGGCCCGACGGTCGGCAGTTGTTCGTCGAGAAGTTCGTGGTCAGCCCCGGACGGTTCGAGGTGGCCCGGACCGGGGTCATGGACCACTTCCACATCTTCGGCAACGTCGTGCTGCTCACCGGCCCCGAGCGGGCCGCACGGGTCTTCGACCGGACCTCGACACCGGTCTGGGACACCGAGACGCCGCTGGCCAGCGCGGTCAGCCGGCTGCCGAACGACGCCGGGCTCATCTTCAAGGTCCTCGGGCAGGAGACGGAGCCGGTTCGCGCCGCGGTACGCGCCTTCTGCGTGGCCGCCCGCGAAGAGGTGACGGGCCGGACCTTCCCGCCGGCATTCAGCTGGCGATGACGAGGCGGAGGAGAGGGACATGACCCAGGTCGTGCGGGGCTGGAACGGTCTGAGCGACCGCAATCCGCTGATCGAGTTCGTCGACGCGTGCCTGCGCGGCGCCGCGCAGGTCGTCTTCCAGAACAATCCGCTCTCCGGCCTGCTCATCCTCGTCGCGATCGCCTGGGGTGCGATCGAGAACGGACAGCCTCGGATCATCGGCGGGGCGGTCCTCGGTCTCGTCGTGGGCACGGCCACCGCCGTCGTGCTCAAGGTGGACCGGCCCTCGTTGCGGAAGGGACTGTTCGGGTTCAGCCCGCTGCTGACCGGGATCGCCGTCCCGACGTTCCTCGACGACCGGCCGTTGATGTGGCTCTACCTGGTGCTCGGCGCCGCGGCCACCACCGTGGCCACCCTGGCCCTGAACAGGGTCTTCAAGACCTGGGGGCTGACCGCGTTCACCTTTCCGTTCGTGCTGACCACCTGGGTGCTGTTGATGGGCGCCTACCAGTTCAACCGGTTCACCGTCCTGACCAACATGAAGCCGAAGTTCCCCGGCGAGGGGCCGCTGGCGGCCGGCGGCCGTTTCGACTGGGACCTCATCCCGACCCTGTTCCGTGGGATCTCCCAGGTGTACCTGGCCAACAGCTGGGTCAGCGGGCTGATCATCCTGATCGCCCTGCTGATCAACTCTCGCTGGTCGGCGCTCTTCGCAGTCGTCGGCAGCGCCGGCGCGACCCTGCTGGCGCTCTGGTTCGGGGCCGACGGGCTCTCGCTCGACAAGGGCCTGTACGGCTTCAACGCGGTGTTGACGGCGATCGCGGTGGGCGCGGTGCTACACCGTCCCGGGGTGTTCGTGACGATCTACACCCTCTTCGGCATCGCGTTGACGCTCTTCGTCCAGGTGGCTCTCGCGACGGTGCTCACCCCGCTGGCCATTCCCGTGCTGACCGGGCCGTTCAACATCGCCACCTGGCTGCTGTTGCTGCCCGAGCGGCACTTCGGGCCGGCGCCCAACCACGACAGCGTCAAGGAGACCATCGACTCCGCCGCGAAACGCGCCGTCCAACCCTTGCACAAGGAGAGGTGAGTCCCGTGCTCGCTCAGAACGCGGTGAACCCGGGCGACACCGCCTGGGTGCTGGTCTGCGCCGGCCTGGTGCTGTTCATGACACCCGGGCTGGCCGTCTTCTACGGTGGCATGGTCCCCGCCCGCAACGTGCTCGCGATGCTGCAACAGAACATCATCGCGCTGGGGGTCGTCAGCCTGACCTGGGTGCTGGTGGGGTACACGATCGCCTTCGGCGACGACGCCGGCACCGGCCTCTTCGGCAACCTGGAGCTGCTCGGGCTGACCGATCTCAAGGTCCCGCCCGCGCCCAGCCTGCACGTGGCCGCCGGCCAGGTGACCATCCCGACCCTGGCGTTCATCGCCTTCCAGATGATGTTCGCGGTGATCACTCCCGCGCTCGCCACCGGGGCCACGGCCGGCCGGCTGAGGCTCGCCGGCTGGGCGTTGTTCCTGGCGGTCTGGTCCATCGTGGTCTACGCGCCCGTCGCGCACTGGCTCTGGCACCCCGAGGGCTGGTTGGCCAAGTTCGGCACCCAGGACTGGGCCGGCGGGATGGTGGTCCACTCCTCGGCGGGAGCCGCGGTCCTGGGGCTGCTGCTGGTCGTCGGCCGCCGCCGTAACTGGCCACACACCGCCGCCCCGCCCAACTCGATTCCGTTGACCATCATCGGCGCGGGCATCCTCTGGTTCGGCTGGTTCGGGTTCAACGCCGGCGACGGGCTCCAGGCCAACGGGGTGGCCGCCCAGGCACTGATCAACACCCACGTCGCAGCCGCGGCCGGCATGCTCGTCTGGCTGCTGGCGGAGCGGCTCAAGGACGGCCACTGCACGGTCGTGGGCAGCGTCACCGGTGCGGTCGCGGGGCTGGCCACGGTCACCCCCACCGCCGGCTACGTCAACACGCTCTCCGCCATCGCCATCGGCGCCATCGCCGGCATCGTCTGCCACACCGCGCTCCGGCTGAAGTACCTGCTCCGGCTCGACGACGCGCTGGACGTCCTCGCGGTCCACTTCGTCGGCGGCATGCTCGGCTCACTGCTGCTCGGCTTCTTCGGCGACAACGGCATCAACCCGCTGGGCGTGGACGGTCTCTTCTTCGGCGGCGGTGGATCCCTGCTCTGGCACCAGATCGTCGGCGTGGTGACCGTGGTGGTCTTCTCCTTCGTGCTCAGCTGGGCGATCGCCGCCGCCGTGCAGGCGGCCGTCGGGCTCCGCGCCCCGGCCGACACGCAGGACAGCCTCGACCGGACCCAGCAGGACACCGACGCGTACCACCTCGGGAGCGTCGCGGGACTGAGTGGAACGGGGGCGACCCAGCGCGGCAACCGGCGCGGGCGGGGCCGGGCCGGCGATCGGCCCACCCGGGGGGCGGCCCAGCGGGACAGGCTGGTCATCGCGATGCTGGATCCGGTTCTGCTGCCCGACACCCGGGAGCTGCGAGACACCCTGCTCGGCGCGGGAGCCAGCTCGATCGTGGTCTCCGACGCCACGGTCTCCACCGCCAGGCCGGCCGCCCGCGCGCTGCCCCGGGGTTACTGGCAGGAGCAGGATCTCCTCGACCGGGTACGGGTCGAGGTGCTGGTGGGGCAGGAAGCCGCGGCCTCGGTGCTGGACGTGCTCGGTCGGTACGGCGCCGACCGGTCGGAGAGCTACGTGCAGGACGTCCGGCCCGCGACGGACCTGCACTGACCGGTTCGGGTCGACAGGGCGGCACCCGGGGCACCGTGGGGCCGGCGTCCACCGCTCTCACGTCCCGGCCCGGACCCGGCGGACCAGCAACGCCACCGGCACCAGCGCGAGCAGCCCCCAGGCCGGCACCCAGTGGGGTCGCTGCTGAGCCACGGCCCCGATGCCGCCACCGATGGAGTAGCAGGCGAGCGTGAGCAGTCCGAGCAGCGACGCCTGCCTGGCCCGGTTTCGGTCGGTGCCAGGGTCGGCGATCCACCGGACGATGTGTCCACCGGTCTTGACGACCGTGCCCGACTGGTACGTGATGGTGGTCGTCACCCCCGCCGTGCGGACGAACAGCGTCGTGAAGGCGCCCGTGGCGAGTCCGCCGGCAGCGGCCAGGACGACCCGCGACACCGGGCCGTCCTGGCCGTGGTGGAGCAGGACGTTGAGGAACGTCCAGAGCAACAGGCCGAGCGTCGTGGCGCCCAGGCCCCGCAGGGCTGGCGACCAGCGGCCCGGCAGGGAACGGATCCAGGAGACCACGCCGGCCGCAGCGGCGAACGCGACCAGCGAAGCGCCCGCGGCCGGCCAGGCCGGGTGCCATCCGGCCGGACCGATACCGAGGAAGATGAGGTTGCCGGACTGGTTGGCGACGAACGTGCCGTAGCGCAGGAACGCGAAGGCGTCCAGGAAGCCCGCGGTGCCGGTGCAGAGCGCCAGCACCGCGATGGGGCGACGGAACTCGCGGTACGACTCCTCCGGCCCCGGCCGGGCCGGGTGGTCCGGTGGCGACGGCGCGGGTTGCGAGCTGCTCATCGTCTTCGGCCCCTCCGGGCGCGCACGTCGGGGACGTCGCCTCGACCGGACCGCAAACCTCCCCCATGTTACTGCATTTCGGACATAAATCGCCCAAAGGGCGTGGCTGCGGGCCGATCCACGCCGAACCGGGGAACCCTCAGGTGGTTGTGGACGCGACCTCGTCGCGGCAGCCGCCCAGGCCCTGGCGTCGCCGGTCGGCTCGTCACTTCCGGGAACTGGCGGCGGAGTTCGCGGCGGTGGGCGCGTACCGGCGGATGCCCGACCGGACCATCAGCCGCTCGAGCTCGGCGGCCGGATCCGTGGTGAGGCCACCGTGCACCGGACTGGTCTGGATCACCGTGCTGCGCGGCGCGGTGAGCCAGCCGAACCGCGCCCGCCGGGTACCGGCGGCGATGCGGCCCGCACCGGGCCCACCCGCGCAGACGACGCGGATCGCGTCGAGCGCCGCAGCGACCATGTCGACGTCGACGTCGGGATCCAGCATGCGCAGCCGCTCGACATCCACGTGCACGGCGGCGCCGAGGAAATCCGCGCCCGGGCAGTAGAGCAGCGCCCCGACATTCACCTGCTCGCCACGGTCGACCCGGGGGACAGCCCGCAGCAACGCGTAGTCGAAGCCCAGGGCGGGGATCGGGCCGGCGGTCACGCGATCGCCTCCGTCGGCCACCAGCCACGCTCGCCCATCCGCCGGGCCAGCAGGTACTCGACGTACCGCTGCCGCAGCTCCGCCGGGTCGGCGTCCTCCCTCACGGAGCTCAGGCTCACCAGGAAACTGTCGGGCACCAGTGCGACGACCTCCGTCAGGAGTTCGGCGGTCACGAGCGCCGCCAGCTCGGCGTCCAGCTTCGCGAGGGCCGCAGGGTCCAGCTTCGCCACGAGATCCGCGAGCACGTGCTGGGACAGGTCGTACCGGCGGTCGGCCCAGGCCGCGACCGATGGCCAGGAATGCTGGAACAGCAGCGCGGCACCGTGGTCGATCGCCCACAACTGGCGATGCCAGATGAGCAGGTTGGGGTTCGACCAGGTGCGGTCCACGTTGGCGGTCAGCGCGTCCAGCCAGTAGATCCGGGCGGCCTCCTCGGGCGGCGGCTCCCACCCGACACCGTCGTAGCCCACCGATCCCGGCAGGAAGTCCATGCCGAGGTTCTCCCCGGCGCTGGCCCGCAACAACTCCTGAACCTCCTGGTCCGGCTCGCGGCGCGCCACCTCCGGGTCGACGCCGACGACGGCGAGCTCGGGCACCCGGATGCCGAGCCGGCGGCCGAGCTCACCGACGACGACCTCCGCCACCAGGGCCGCGCTGCCCTGCCCCGCTCCGCGGAACTTCACGACGTAGGTCCCGTCGTTGTCCGCCTCCACCACCCCGGGTAGGGAACCGCCCTCCCGTAAGGGAGTCAGGTACTGCGTCCCCAATACTCTCTGCAACAGAGTCCACCCTACTGATCACTGACGGTCGATTACTGGCCTACCGCACTCACATGCGGTGACCTGAGCTTCGAGCCGGGCCCGCCGGATTTCACATACTGAACCGTATCAGCATACGATAGTGTATCTGAATTTACCGAAGGGGCCGATCATCATCAACAAGAGGCTGACGCGACGGGAAAGCCGCGAGATCACCCGCAAGGAGCTGCTGCAGGCAGCAGCCGAGCTGTTCGCCGAGTGCGGCGTCAACGGCACCTCGGTCGAGCAGATCGTCGAGCGCGCCGGTTACACCCGGGGCGCGTTCTACGGCAACTTCGACGGCAAGCACGAGCTGGTCCTGGCCCTGCTGGAACAGCGGACCGAGCACGAGCTCAAGGAGGTCCAGGCGCTCGGCCAGCGGGCGGGGTCGTTCGAGGAGACGATCGAGCACCTACGGGGCTGGCACCGCGAGCGGGACAAGAACTTCGTGAGCTGGCTGGCGCTGCGTACCGAGCTCTGGCTCTACGGGCTGCGCGATCCGGAGATGCTGCCGCTGCTGGCCGATCGGGAGCGGCGTTCCCGCGAGGCGATGGCACAGGCGCTCACGCAGGGCTTCGCCGCCCGCTCGATCACGCCACCCGCGCCGGTGGAACTGCTGGCCCTGATCGTGCACGCGCTGGACGACGGGCTGTCCATCCAACGCGCGCTCTCGCCCGACGACACCGCCGGAAACGTCATGGACGCGGTGGATCTCCTGATCAGGTCCTGGACCGCCCTGGCCCGGACCGGCGCGAACGACCCCACCGGCCCGCCCGATCCCGGGAACGACACCCCTCGCCCCTGAGCCCGTGGCCGGCCGCCCCGACCAGCCGGAGAACTGGAGTGCCCGGTACCGGTGCCACGGCTCAGGCGCGCTCGTAGGCGGTGCCGGCGTGGTTGCGCTTGAGCAGGCCCTCGTCCACCAGGGCGCGGCGCAGGGTCACCCAGTCGTCGAACCACTCGCCGCAGAGAGCGTTGACCCGGGCCTCCGGGTACACCTCGCCGGGGGTGAAGGTGTCGACCACCACGGCCAGCACCCGGGAGCGGATCTCGGCGTCGCCGGGGACGGCGGTGATCCGGCCACGGCGGAAGTACGCGCCCGCGCCGTGCCCGCCGCTGCGGCCGCCGACCCGGATCTCGGCCTGGACCGCGCGACGGAAGGCGTCCTCCACCGGGGCGTACGAGTGGGTCGTGCGGTCCTCGGCTGCGATCCCGCCGTCCACCAGCTTGCGCAGCGCGCTCGCCGCGGCCTTCCGGGTCAGGCCCGCCTGCTCCGCCACCGACCCCACGGTGCGCGCGCCGAGCACGAGCGCGGCGAACGCGGCTCGGCGCGCCGGCTCGGCGAGCAGTCCGACGATGTCGCCGCAGGACGCCGGGTGTTCGTCGGAGCCGGCCGGCAGCTCAGGGTCGACAGTGGGCACCGGTCACCTCACCTCGGGATCGCCGGCTGGCGTCGACTGCGTCCAGGCTCGTCCATCCGCACAACGTAACAGTCACCCCACGGCCGCCCCGGTCCGGAAACCGGCACCCGCTCCCCTGCCGTCACTCGGCGGCGGAAACGCTCTCCAGCGTGGACTCCCGCTCGCCTGCGGTCGGCTCCTCGGCCCGCTGCTCGCCCGTCGGCGGATCGGCCCGCTGCTCGCCCACGCGACGGTGAGCCCCGAGACCTGGTCGACGAAGGGCACCGCCAGCGCCGAGGCGAAGTCCGCCCAGATCGACGTCCGGCGCCTGCCGAACCGGTCGATGACCAGCCCTCCGACCACCGCCGCCATTCAGATACAGGAGTGTATTAGGATATGATTTTGTATTTGAACGCGTTCGAGGAGGCCGCCACCGCCGAGCGGACCTGCCGCCCCGACCCGCCCGACGACTCCCGACGTCCCATGCCGTCCGCCCCGGGCGGCCGGGCCGCCACCACTACACCCCGATGTGGAGATCCCGTCGCCATGAGCAGCAACACCTACAAGGTCATCGTCCGCGGCAAGTTCGCCCCGCTCACCGAGGAGCAACGTGCCTCGCTGCTCGCCCGGGCCGACGAGCACGACCTCTTCGCGGCCAGGTTCACGGACGAGGGCACGGTGACCTACGAACGGCCCCTGCGCATCTTCACCTTCCGCTGCCTCGTACCCGTCACCCCCGACGACAGCGAGGCAGTCGTCTTCGAGAAGGCAGAGAAGGCCGCCACGGCCGCCGTCCGCAAGCTCGGCGCGGACAGCACCGACCTGCACTCGGTCTCCAGCGACCTTGAGGACATGCTCCGACGGCGGGGACGCTGACCCGTCGGCACACGCCCCGGCACGTCAGGCCGTCGGGCACTCGTCGAAAGGACGCGAGCCGTCTCATGACCCCTGAAGAATTCACCCTCCTGCTCTCCGAACCCACCCCGCGTCGGGTGTTCTGCGCGGTGGACCTGGGCGGGGCGACACCCACGGAGATCCTCGCCGCCTCCGGCCTCGATGCGTCGAAGGCCGCCCCGGCCATCGGGAAACTCCTCCGGACCGGGCTGTTCAGGTCCGACGGTCCCGGTCGCGTAGCGGTGAACGAGGAAACCCTCGCCGCGGTGGCGGCGGTGGCCACCCTCCGGCAGGAGGAGCAGGCCGTCGCCGAGCAGCCCGACCCACAGCTGCGCGGCTTCGTCCGCGGGGACGTCCTCGTGCACCTGCCGGAGGAGGACGCCACCGCCCGCCGCGCCGTGCTGCGGCACGTCGCGGAGACCGCCTTCGTCCCCGGTGACGAGTACGACGAACGCCACGTCACCGACCGCCTGCGGCCCTGGTGCGCGGGCGGAGCGGTCGACGCCGTCCAGCTGCGGCGTCTCCTCGTCGACGGCGGCGTCCTGCGGCGGAACTCCGGGCGGTACGTGCTGGTCACCCCGGGCGGACCCGTCAAGACGCGGTGACGCCGAGACGTGGTGACCCCGAGACGTCGAGGACGACGCGATCGGCGTGGTCGGGCACACGTCCTCCCCGCGGCGCTCGGTCCCGGCGGTGAGATCGGGCCCGGCGCCTGCCGTTGCACCGAACAAGGTGCGGGCAGCAAGTTGTGAGCGGCAACATTTTTCCCGCTTTCAATAATTCATGACCGTCAATCTCTTGACGACTTTTCTGCCTTCTGGTTCACGCAATGAACGCCCTTGCGATCATCGATGAACCACCCCTAGTATCCAAGCCAGCGACCCGCGAAAGTTCCACGTAGTCGCTCACGGCGATGGTGATTGCGTTCCCAACGCATCTTTTGGTGCCCGGAATTCCAGGAGAAACGCATGATGGATAAAACGTCGGTGAGCCGACGGAAGGGGCTTGCCGCCTTGGGCCTAACCCTGGGCGTGACCCTGCTGGGCGCGGCAGTGACGCCCTCGGCGCAAGCCACAGCGAATGCGGCGTCAGAAAGTCGGAGCACCACCGGTCTCGCCGCAACGTCGTACAGCGTCACGATCGTCAACAACTCCGCGATCGACGACGAGAACGCCATCGTGTTCCAGCAGCAGCCGACCCAACCGTCGGACGTACACTCGCTGGCCTGGCTGTCGAAGATGTGCCACGCGGGCACCAGCGTCACGTTCTCGTGGACGGTGGACTACAACTTCGTCTGGGGTCAGACCGGAACACTCAAGCCCGGCGTCAACTACGATGCGGGGCAGATCATTCCGGCCGATCTCGATACCGCGAACACGGTTTCCCTCTCGTACATCGATGACGGCTTTGAATTCGGCAAGCCGACCTCAGGGGCCGCAAGCGGGTCGCTTGTCATCAACGAGGACGACACGGCCCCCGGCCCGGATTCGTCCGATCAGGGAAGTGTCGGCATCGGAATGTCGGGGGCGGGAACGTTCGTGGTCTCGACGCAGCCGGACACCGGCGTCCAATTCGAGATCACCCCGACCTACTGGCTCGCTTTCGGCAGTTACGAGGCCGGCACGGTCGTCAGCGAGGACATTCTGACCAGGCCCTACCAGTTGCAGTTCCCGGACGGGGCAACCAAGGCCATCGCCACCTTCGACGGCAAGAACTGGACGGTCGAGTACGGCGGATAGCCAGCACGGGAACCGAGAACCGCACGGTGGAGGGCTGGCCAGCAACCCAACCCTCCACCGTTCTTCGCTCCGGCCAGGGCAGCTCAGGGGCGGGCCCGCCCCTGCCCTGAGGACCTGCGGGCCAACCACAACCGGTGGGCGAACAACAGCCCGTAGCCGGCGAGGACCGCGCCGAGCAGCGCCAGCGCACCGGTGTCGGCGGAGCGACGCGCCGCGTCCAGGATCACGCCCAGCATCGCCGCCGCGACGATCAGGGACACGTGGTTCGAGGCCCAGAACACCACCGGTGTCATGCTCCTGGGGTCGAGGTCACGCATCGCGCCGCCACGGAGCTGCCTGACGAGCCAGACCGAGAGCGGCGCGGTGGCGGCCATCGCGGCCCAGACCAGCCACGGCAACCAGCCGAGCAGCGCGAGGACGGTGAGCATCGCGTACGCGATCAACTGCCCGCCGACGATCAGGTGCACCGCCGGCTGGTAACCGACGATGACAGGCAGCGTGCGCTTGCCGACCATCGCATCCGACCGGCGGTCACCCAGGTTCATCACCATCATCCGGGCCACCTGTAGGACCGCAGTGGGCGCCAGCACCGCCAGCAGCAGCATCGGTACGGTGCCGGTCTGGAGCACTGCCGCGACGGCGGGCCACAGGCCGTTGAGGATCGCGGCAACCGTCAGCTCTCCGGCGCCCCGATAGTTCAGCCGCAGCGGCGGCGCGGTGTAGAACCAGGCCAGCACCACGGCCGCGGTGGCGAGCACGCGCGCCTGCCAGGTCGGCATGACGGCCACCATCAGCGTCGAGGCGCTGAACAGTACGAACGCGGCGCCGAGCGACACCATGGGCGCGACGGACCCGTCCACGAGCGCCCGGCTGCCGCCCGTCCACGGGGTGAAGTAGACGTTCGCCCGGTCGGCCTCCAGGTCGAAGTACTCGTTGCAGTAGTGGGTCATGACGTGGACCGTCCACGCGAACAGCTGCGCGACGACGTACCAGGTGAGATCGAGCGGGTAGCCCTGGTGCACCGACACCGCCACGGCGAGGCCCACCGGCAGGACGTTGTACAACAGGAAGCGCAGTCGGGCCAGCCGGAGGAAACCCCTCCAGGAAGTTCCGTCCCGCCCGGCGGCAGCTTGACGAGGTCCTGGGACCAATTGAGATTCCCGCATCGCGGCCATGATGGACGCCTCCCCGTAGTCAGACAGTGGCAGCAACCTATATCTCGGGGAACGGCAACGGAAACGATCTGTCCGGAAAAAGCTCGATACCCCCTTCGGCGGACACGCCCATTTCGCCGAGGACCGGACGGGCCGCCCGTGGTTGTCCGCCCATCGCGAGGCGACATCGGGCGACCGTGTCGAGGCGAGCGCCGGCTGCACCTGGGGGGACATCCGGTTGACCGATCCGCATCCGCGTCAGACGCGATTCATCGAAGCCGAGAAGACGAATCGCGCCAAACCAGCCGCAGACAGCTTTTTTTGCGTCTTGACTAAACCATTGAACGTTGCTTTGATCAGCACTCATTGATGTTCCTGCAAGGGTCGCGTCGATGGCTGTCCGTCCCGCTCCCGTTTCCGCGCCGCGTCGAGTCGATCCGTCCCGTCGGCTTGCCGCTGGTTCTTGCTTCCGTGGAAGGAGTCCCCCTTGTCCCTGTCCGGGAATCCGCCGCACGACCTGCCGACCAGCCGCCCACCCACCGCCACCCGACGTCCACGCCACCGCGGCTTGGCCACCGCCCTGCTCGCCGTCTGCGTGCCGGCAGCCGCCGGGATCGCCGTGGCCACCGCCCCGTCCGCCTTCGCCGCGCCGGTTTCTGTCGGTGTCCATCTCACCACCACGGCCGACGCCGCCGGCCGTACGGTCACGCGCGGACTACAGCAGCAGACACCGGTCGGGTTCGCCGCCAGCAGCCCGAACGCCGACCAGACCATCACCGTCGACGACTCGGTCCGCTACCAGACCTTCGAAGGCGGCGGCGCGTCGATCACCGACACGACCGCCCACCTTCTTCGCGGTGGTGTCGTCAGCGCCGCGACCCGCGATGCGGTGATGACCAAGCTGTTCAGTCCCACCACGGGCATCGGGCTGTCGTTCGTGCGCAACCCGATCGGCGCCTCCGACCTGTCCCGGCCGGGCAACACGTCGCTCGACGACACGTGCTGCGACCTGTCCGATTTCGACACGAACGGCTATGACACCAACGTGCGCCTGCTCACTCAGCAGGCGAAGCAGCTCAACCCGGAGTTGCGGGTCAAGGGTGTGCCATGGAGTGCGCCGGGGTGGATGAAGACCAACGGTCGGATGGACCAGATGGGTTCGTTGAAGACCCAGTACTACGCGCTCTACGCCCAGTATCTGGTGAAGTACATCCAGTCGTACGCCCGTGCCGGCGTGCCGATCAACTACATCTCCGTGCAGAACGAACCCAACTGCTGCAAGGCCGACAACCCCACGGAGATGAACTACCCGGGTATGGCCTGGACGCCCGACCAGCTCATCGACCTGACCAAGAATCACGTCTACCTCGCGCTGCGGGCCGCCGGCCTCACCACCAAGGTGATGGTGCAGGACTTCAACTACGGCGACTACTGGACCCTCGGCCAGCACCTCCTGCAGGATCCGGCCATCCGGACCGACCCGCTCTTCGGCGGCATCGCCTGGCACGGCTACTGGGGCGAGCCCGACATCGGCACCGTGGTGCACCACGACTTCCCGAATGTGCGGCAGTTCAGCACGGAGCATTCGGGCGGGACCTGGATCAGCAACCAGCACAACGAGGATCTCAGCGACATCGTCAACTACGCCCGCAACTACAGCAGCAGCCTGATCAAATGGAGCCTCGCGGTCAACCAGAACCACGGCCCGCACAACGGCGGGTGCGACGCCTGCACCGGCCTGATCACCGTGCAGGAAGGCGGAGCACGGGCCGGTCAGGTCGACTACACCGTCGAGTACTACACGACCGGCCACCTGACGAAGTTCGTCCGCCCCGGCGCGCAGCGGATCGACTCCACCGAGACCTGGGGCGTGCAGAACGTCGCGTGGCGCAACGCCGACGGATCCAAGGCGCTCATCGTGCACAACCCCGCCGCCAACGCCCAGCCGGTCAAGGTCAACTCGGGTGGCCAATCGTTCACCTACACGATGCCGGCGCGGACCACGGCCACCTTCACCTGGAGCGGCAGCCCGACACCACCGACGACGCCGCCCGCGACGACGACGCCGCCGGCCACGACCCCGCCCCCGACCACCCCGCCCGCGACGACCCCGCCGCCCACCGGTTCCGGGACGGTCACGGGTCTGGGCGGCCGTTGCCTCGACGTCGTCGACAAGCAGAGCGGTGACGGAACGCCTGTGCAGATCTGGGACTGCCACGGCGAACCGAACCAGCAGTGGTCACGCCCCGGGGACGGGACACTTCGCTCGCTCGGGAAGTGTCTCGACGTGAGCGGAGCGGCTACGAACAACGGCGCCAGGGTCCAGATCACGACCTGCAACGGCAACGCCGCCCAGCGCTGGACGGCCACCACTGCCGGCACTCTGGTCAACCCGCAGTCCAACAGGTGTCTGGACGTCGTGGACGTCAACAACTCCAACGGCGCCCGGCTGCAGATCTGGGACTGCCACGCCGAGCCCAACCAGACCTGGGTCCTCAACGGATAGCCGTGCCGAGTCCGCCGTGGGGGGGCCCGGGCCCGGGGCCCCCCCGCGGGGCCCGCCCCGGGGATTGAAGGACCCCCCCCCCACCCCCCACGGCCGGCGAAAGGGGCCGGGCCCGAGGACCCTCCCCCCGAACGAGGGGGCGCCCCGGGGCG
>NZ_JBIATC010000009.1:123158-125914 GCF_042891255.1 Micromonospora sp. NPDC001898
CACCCCCCCCGGCCCCGGGCTCCATCTGTGGCACGCCCCCCCCGCCCCACCCCACCCCTGGGACCACACGGGATCGCCGGGCCGGGGGGGGGGGGGGGGCCCGGGCCCGGGCCCCCCCCCGCCGGGCCGCGCCCGGGTCATGACAGGACCCGCACCGATCCCCCATCGTCCGTCGAATGGCGCCGGCCACGAGGACAGTCCCCGATATCGAGGAGGCGCCATGAGGCGTTCCACCATGACGGCGCTGGTCGCCGCATCGACGACCCTGGTCGTGCTCACGAGCACGCCGTCCGAGGCCGGCACGACCGGCCGCCCCGGGCCCGGCGCGCTCGTGACCGGCACCTACTCCGCAGGCGCCGACCACGCATGGCAACCGCTGCCGGCCGTCCGCGTCGGCGACGACAAGGGCCGGCCCGTCGACGCGACCGTCGTGGTCGACCCCAGTCGGACCCGCCAGCGATACGAGGGCATCGGGTTCTCCCTGGACGAGACCAGCGTCTCCAACCTGTGGAAGCTCACCCCGGCAAAGCGTGAGGAGGCCATCCGGCTGCTCGTCGACCCGAGGACCGGCGCGGGTCTCGACCGGTTCCGCCTGACGATCGGCAGCCCCGACCTGATCGAGCATCTGCCGTTCTGGTCGGCGGACGACCTTCCCTCCGGGGTCACCGAGGACTTCGACCTCAAGCACTTCTCCATCCAGCGCGACATCGACCTGCACATCATCGACACCGTCAAACTGATCCAGCGCCACAACCCGCGCGCCACATTCTTCGCCTCGGCCTGGAGCGCCCCGGCCTGGATGAAGACGAACAACCGGTTCACCGGCGAGGTCGCGCTCCAGCCTGGCAGCACGACCAACTACTACCAGGTCGGCAAGCTGCGCGATGACTGCGTCGACGTGTTCGCCCGCTACTACGTGAAGTTCGTCCAGGCGTACGCGGAGCGGGGTATCCACGTCGACGCGCTGACGCTGCTGAACGAGCCCGGCATGGACGTGGTCTACCCGGCCATGGACATCAGCGTGGCACAGCAGCAGAAGCTGGCGCTCGCGATCGAGCGCGAACTCGCCGCCGCCCGGCTGCGCACCCAGCTCTACGTGCACGACTTCAACTTCTGGGACTGGCGCGACCCGAACAGCGCCGAGACGAAGAACTACCACCGCATCCTCGACGACGCGCCGGACGGCTCCGTGACCGGTAAGCAGGTCAGCCGCGCGACCGACGGCATCGCCTTCCACCCCTACTGGGGCGACCCGCGGGTCATGCGCGACGCGTACGAGCAGACCGGCAAGCCGGTGCACCTGACCGAGACGAGTGACCTGTCCCCGGCCACGGTGCTGAGCTACTTCCGGCTCGACGCGAGTTCGTACGTCATGTGGGCGCAGACCACGGACCAGGACGGTGGGACGTTGCACTGGACGCCGTCGCGCGACAACAACATCGACTGGGCGGAGGTCGGCCGGACCACGAAGTGGCCGAACCGCCTGGTCAAGGTGAACACCTCGACCCAGGACTTCACCGTCCGGGACGAGCTCTACCAGCTCGGGCAGTTCTCGAAGTACCTGAACCGTGGGCACGTGCGGGTGGAATCCAGCGCCACCAGCGGCGGCGTCAGCAACGTCGTCTACCGGGACAAGGACAATTTCGTCGCCGTCCTCGGAAACAGCAACGGCGCTCCCGCCACGACGCGCGTCGTGCTCGCCGACAGGTCCTTCGTCGTCACGGTGCCGGCGCGTTCATTCGCCACCTACCGGTGGAAGGCTGAGCTGCCGTCGGCCCATGGCAACCACGCCCCGATCCTGCGTGACGTCGCCGACGTGGTCGCCGACCAGTACAGCACGGTGCAGGTGCCGCTGACCGCGTTCGACCGCGACCGCGACCGGCTCGCCTACTACGCACCCGACCTGCCGGACGGCGTCCGCATCGACGCCGCCACAGGCGTGGTTACGCTCCACCCGACCGTCGCCGGCGAACAGCACCTGACGTTCACCGTCACCGACGGCACGGCGAACGACACGGTGACTGTTCGCGTGAACGTGCGGCCGCACGGCGCGCCGATCGGCGAGCGGATCGAGGCCGAGGCATACGTCGAGCAACACGGGTGGACCGAGGGCGGCAGCAACTTCATCGAGGACAACCCCGCCGCCAGCGGCGGCAGGAACGTCGGCTGGACCGAGGGGGGCAAGTGGCTGAAGTACCGCATCGACGTCGCCCAGGCCGGAACGTACGACCTTGAGGTCGGTGTCGCCACCGGCATGGGCTTCGCCATCACGGACGCGCTGTCGCTGCGCGATGCCGCGGGCAATGTGCTGGCCACGGTCTCGGTACCGGACACGGGCGGCTGGGCGACCTACCAGCCGGCGCACGTGACGGTCGAACTGCCTGCGGGCGACCAGGTCGTCACGCTGTACTGCGAGACCTGGGGATTCAACCTCGACTACCTCCGGCTCGCGCCCCGGACCCCGTCTCGCGAATCGTGAGTCGGATCTGACCGACCACGGTCGGCTGTGCCGGCGCCGATGCTGCCACGTCGTCGCCGACTCGGTCCCGCCCGACCGGATACCCTCGCCGTCGTGACGCACGAGAACGAGATCACCGAGCCGACCGACCTGTGCCTTCCGGGTGGGCGGCTCCAGCCCGCCGCGGTGGGCTGGAGCCGCCGCCCGGGGGCCCCGGGGAACCCGGGCAGCGGCGGCCTTCGGGCCTCCGGTGGTCGGCGCCGTGATGGTGGCGCGGGGGGGTGGGACGGGAAGCCCG
>NZ_JBIATC010000009.1:125923-239458 GCF_042891255.1 Micromonospora sp. NPDC001898
GGCCCGGACGTCGACCTGCTCATCGAGCTGCACCGCAAGCTCACCCCGTTGCAGGCCACGGCCGTGGGGGGGGGGGGGGGGGGGGGCCCCCCCCCCCCGGGGGGGGGGCCGCCCCCCCCCCGCCCGGTGCACCGGGCGAACCTGCGCGGCTGGGGCCGAAACAAGCGCTGGGAGTACTGGGGCATCGTCACCCCGACCCACATCATCGGCCTGGTCGCCTCGTCGCTGGACTACGCGGGCGTGCACGGCCTCTACGTGCTCGACCGGGCGACGAAGGTCGAGATCGACCGGGGCGCGGTGGTCCCCTTCGCCCGGGGCACGGTCTTCCCGCCGGTCAGCGGGGCAGGCGCCGTGCGCGCCCGCGGCGGCGGGCTCTCGATCGACATCGACCAGGGGCCCTCGGGGACCACGATCCGCGCCACCGCCCCCGGTCTGGAGGTCGATCTCGTGGTGCCGTTGCCGGCGGGTCACGAGTCGCTCGGCGTGGTGGTGCCCTGGAGCACCCGCCGGTTCCAGTACACCGTCAAGGACGTCGGCCGCCCGGTACACGGCACCCTGCGGGTGGACGGGGTGGATCATCCAGTCGCCGAGGCGGACTCCTTCGCCGTCCTCGACCACGGCCGCGGCAGGTGGCCGTACGCGATCCGCTGGAACTGGGCCGCCGGCAGCGGCCCGGGTCGGGCGATCCAGCTCGGCGGTAAGTGGACCGACGGCACCGGCTCGACCGAGAACGGCCTCTTCGTCGACGGCCGGCTGCACAAGATCGGCGACGAGCTGCGCTGGGAGTACGACCGCGCCGACTGGCTACGGCCGTGGCGGATCACCGGTGAGCGGGTGGTGGTGGAGTTCCACCCCTTCCACGAGAAGATCGCCCGGACAAACTTCGGTGTGCTCGCCAACGAGACGCACCAGTGCTTCGGGCACTTCACCGGTTGGGCAGCCGCCGACGACGGCGAGCGGGTCGACCTGGACGGCCTGGTCGGCTGGGCCGAGGAGGCTCAGAACCGCTGGTGACGCAGCCGGCCGTTGACCTGCCGGACCACCTCCTCGGGCAGCTTGAGCACCCGCCGGTCGTAGCTGAACAGGCCGTTCAGTTCGTCCTCCACGTCGGACAGCTGGGTGTAGACGGTGGCCGCGAGACCGGCCGCGATCGCGGGCCCGATCTGTTCCTCGTGCAGCCGGGTGAACGCCCCGGCCAACTCGGCGCCGGTGCGGTAGCGCTTGTACCCGAACTCGGCCGGCCCGAAGGTGTGCCCGTCGACGCGCAGGTGGTAACCGCCGTACTCGGAGAGCACCAGGGCCCGGCGGTCCCGGCCCGGCGCGGCGCCGACGCGGGCCGCTCCCCCGCCCGGCGCGACGGCGCGGCGTGGTCGACGCCGCGACACGCGGAAGCGACGGAAGTAGACGTGCAGGCTGCGCAGGTCGCCGCCGCCCTGATCGTGCCAGCCGCTGGCGTGGTCGACGGTACGGGTCGGGTCGAGGGCGGCCACCTCCCGGGCGACCTCGGCGGCGTCGAACTGCCCCCAGCCCTCGTTGAACGGCACCCAGACGGCGATGCTCACCACGTTGCGCAGGTGCTCGACGGTCTCGCGCACCTCGGCGCGGAACTCGTCGCGCCCGGCCGCGTCGGCGCGGCCGAACCAGCGCCGCCACCCGCCCCGGTCGGGCAGCCGCAGCGGCGTCAGCACCGGCGCGGTGATCACCAACGGGCGGTACGGGCCGCCGCCGTTGACCATGTCCTGCCAGACCAGGATGCCGAGCCGGTCGCAGTGGTGGTACCAGCGCAGCGGCTCGATCTTGATGTGTTTACGCAGCATGGTGAAGCCGAGCCGCTTCATCGCGGCGATGTCGGCGACCATCGCCGCGTCCGACGGCGCGGTGTAGAGGCCGTCCGGCCAGTACCCCTGGTCGAGCACCCCGGCGTGGAAGTACGGCTCCCCGTTGAGCAGCAGCCGAGGCACCCCGTTCGCGTCCGGCCCGACACCGAACGAGCGCATGCCCACGTAGCCGCGGACCCGGTCGTCGCCGTAGCCGACGGTCACGTCGTACAGGAACGGGTCCTCGGGTGTCCAGAGGCGCACCTCGGGCAGCGGCAGGCGCACGGCGGTCCCGGCGGCGGCGCTCGCCTCGGCGACCACGACGCCGCCGGCCAGGATCCGGATCTCCGCGTCACCCACGGCCGCGGTGGCGTGCACGGTCACCTCGACACAGCCCTGGGCCAGGTGCGGCGTGAGGGTGATCCGCTCGACGTGGGCCTCGGGGACGCACTCGGCCCAGACGGTCTGCCAGATCCCGGACTGGGCGGTGTACCAGATGCCGCCCCGGCGCAGCTTCTGCTTGCCGCGCGCGTGGTGGCTCGTGTCGCTGTCGTCGCGCACCGCGACGACCAGCACGTTCTCGCCGTCGCGCAGCGCGTCGGTGACGTCGCAGCGCACCGGCAGGTAGCCGCCGGTGCGCCCGCCGACGGGTACCCCGTTGAGCAGGACGGAGCAGGTCTGGTCCACCGCGCCGAAGTGCAGCAGCACCCGGTGGCCGGGCCGGTGGAAGCCGTCGGGCAGCCGCAGCGTGCGGCGGTACCAGAGGGTCTGGCCGGGCAGCAGCTGCCGCCCCACCCCGGACAGCGGCGCCTCCGGGGAGAACGGCACCAGGATCTCACCGTCGTAGCGCGCCGGCTCCCGGGCGTCGTCGGTGATCGCGTACGCCCAGCGGCCGTTGAGGTTGAGGTGGCTGTCCCGGACCAGTTGCGGGCGCGGGTACTCGGGCAGTACCGCGTCGGGGTCGAGCGCCTCGCCCCACTCGGTCGTCAGCGTCACGCGTCTTCCCTCCCGACCCGGTGGCGGCGCAGCGCCAGCACCGGCACGACGATGAGCGTCAGCACGGCCAGCGCCATCAGGAAGATGCCCGGCGTCGGCACCTGCCTGACCACCCCCAGGTCCTGGTACGTCTCGTCGGCGTTGCTGATCACCGCCGCGCCCAGGTACGGGCCGACCAGCATCGGGATCAGGATGGCGAAGACCATCCGCAGCCCCTGCACGTGACCGGCCCGCTCCGGCGGCGAGTGGTCCCGCACCAGGGCGCCCAACGGCGCCAGCACCAGCATGAAACCGGACATCATCACGATCCCGGCGCCGATCACCGGCAGCGTGCCCCGGGCCAGGAACATCAGCAGCAGGCCGGTGCCGTAGACGGCTGCGGCCGGCAGCACGAACCGGACCTTGCCGACCCGGTCGATCACCCGGCCGGAGAGCACGCTGACCACCGACGCGGTCACCAGCACGGCGGCGAGCACCACGGCGTACCCCTCGACCTTCAGGTAGCGCTGTAGGTAGATGACCAGGTACGGCAGGAAGACCTGCGTCGAGACGCCCCAGACCGACCAGGCGGTCAGGGCCAGGTAGAGGCCCGGGTTGGCGCGCATCGCGGACGGCCGCAGACCGTGGACCACCGAGCGCAGGTAACCGGCGTCGTTGCGTACCAGGGTGGGGCTGTCCTCGACCAGGAACCAGGCGGCGACGCCGGCCCCGGCCATCACCGCCCCGATGATCAGGAAGAAGGTCCGCCAGTCACCGGCGCGGGCCAGCCCGTCGAAGCCACCGAAGATCACCAGCATGGCGAGCAGCGGCATGATCGCCAGCACCGCCTCGACCCGGCCACGGTTGGCCGGCCGGGTCACGTCGGTCACCCATGCCTGGAACGCCGCGTCGTTGGCGCCCGAGCCGAGGAACGACATCAGGCAGTCCAGCATGATCACCGCGAGCACGGTGAGCAGGACGACGTTCGCCACCGGCGCGATGTCACCCGTCGCTCCCACGGTGAGGAAGCCGAACGCGGCGGTGCAGACGCCCCAGAGCAGGTAGCCGCCCGCGACGAACGCCCGGCGCCGCCCGAGGCGGTCGGAGAGGGCGCCCAGCAGCAGGGTGGCGAGCGTCGCGGTGGCGGCGCTGGCGGCGACCATCGTGGCGATCACGGTCGGGTCGTCGGTGACCGTGTCGTAGACGAAGAGGTTCAGATAGATGTTCTCGACCGTCCAGGCCATCTGGCCCACCAGTCCGAGCAGCACCACCGCGACCCAGGTACGCGAGCGCAGCCGCGCGGGATCGCCGGTGTGCGCGTCAGCGGCGCCGCGGTCGTCGACGCGCGGCGGGGCGGGGGGCGGCACCGGATGCGGGATGGACATGGCGACCTCCTCGGTGGTCAGCACATGATGAACCACGTTCGCCGCCTGCGAGAACGGGGTCCGCCCCGGTCACGATGAGTCCCGAACCGGTGCTCGATTGGTCGGTCGCCCCGGCCCGGGGTCGGCATCGGATGGGGTGCGGGCCGTGTCCTGGTGCGGGGAAAATCAGCCTCCTTCCCGGTAGGGAACAACAGACCGGCGCCGCGTCCATTCGTACGCGACGCCGGCGGGGCTGGTGATGATCACGGTTTCACGACCCCGTTCCCTGCGAGCCGCTGGCCGGCCCTGTCGTGCAGGGCGATCAGGGCGTGAGGATGGTCTTGCCGACCGTCGCCCGTTCTTCGAACGCCTGGTGAGCTGCGGCGGCTTGAGCCAGCGGCATGACCGTGCCGATGACGGGCCGCAGTTCACCAGAGTCAGCCAGCGCGAACGCGTGGTCGCGCAGCCGGGCCAGGTGGTGCGCGGGGAGGGCCACGGACGCGAAGCCGGTGACCGACACGGCCCGCTGGTAGACGGCGAGCGGGTCGAAGCGCGGCGGCTGCCCGCTGGTCGTTCCGTAGACCACCATTCGGCCGATCGTGGGTGTCAGCAGATCGAAGGCGGCCTCGGAAACAGCACCGCCGGTGCTCTCCAGGACCACCGAAACGCCGCCGCCCACCGCGTCGCGGACGAGTTGGGGCCAGTCGGGTGCGGTGTAGTCGATCACGATGTCGGCGCCGAGTTGCTTGGCCACCGCGAGTTTCGTCTCGCCTCGGGCAGCAGCGATCACCGTGGCGCCGGCGCGTTTGGCCAACTGCACCAGAAGGCTGCCCACGCCTCCGGCGGCTGCTTCGACCAGGACCGTGTCTGTCGACGTAAGACCAGCAGCCTCGGCCACGCCGACCGCGGTCGCCCCTTGGCCCAGCAACGCCACAGCCGTCCGGTCATCGAGCCCTTCGGGCAGCGGCACCGCCGACGCCGCTGGCAGGATCGCCAGCTCCGCGTAGCCGCCGCCGGACGTCGCGCCGACCACCTGCCCGCCGACCGCCGTGGCATCCACCCCGGATCCGACCGCGACGACAGTGCCCGCGATCTCGAATCCCGGCGCGAACGGCAGCGGAAGATCCGGCATTACCGAGCGCATCAGGCCGGCCCTGATCTGAACGTCAGCAAACCCGATGCCTGCGGCCGTGACCCGGACCAGCAGCTGCCCGGGGCCCGGTCGCGCGTCGGGCACCTCGTCGACACGTAACACGTCAGGCGGACCGTACTCATGGAATCGAACAGCACGCATTCTCTCTGCCCTCGCTCTCAGCGATCGTAAGAAGCCAGCGGCCCGAAGCACGGGTTCGCCGATTGCGAAGGTATCCATGAGATATTGGTTACTTCAAAGGTATCTAACTACCGTGAGGGTACTGATGGATCCGCTTGACCCCGACATGTTCCACCCCGCGTGCCCCAGCAGCGTCATGCCGATCCGCATCGGCGACAAGTGGTCAGCCTTGATCATCGTCTGCCTTGAACAAGGCCCACGCCGGTTCTCCGAGCTTCGCGTCCCCATCCACGGCGTCACCCCCAAGGTGCTCACCCAGACCCTGCGCGCACTCGAACGCGACGGCATGATCACCCGCACCGTCTACGCCGAGGTACCGCCACGAGTGGAATACGAACTGACGCCACTGGGACGCACGCTGCTCGACCTCATCGCAGCCTGCCGACACTGGGCACACGAGCACATGGTCACCCTCCTGGCCGCCCGCGACGCCTACGACCACACAACTCGACCCGCCTGATCGACGGCGCACCTTCCTCACCCGCGCGCAGCATCACACGGGCAGCCTGCTCCTGGTCCAGGTCGGGCCGTACGACCGATCAAGGGCTCACTCGCCCGGGCCTGCGGGGGCGACCCCGTTGTCGACGAAGTCGAAGGTCCGGCCCTCGCCCGCATCGCCCTCGCCCACCCGTTGGGCGATCAGGCCCTGCCCGTCCACCGCGCGCAGGTAGACCTTGCCCTCGCCGGCGATGGTGTACGTCGGGCGACCCTGATTCCTCTCCTGCGTCTTCTCGATGGCGAACAGCTGACCGGCCCGACTGGAGTCGCAGGCGGCCGCCACGACCGTCGCCGGGGCGCTGCCGTTGTCGCGCAGGCCCATGCAGTCGGGCTCACCGCCGCTGTGTGCCTTCGCGGTCCTGATCTGGTATCTGTTCCCGCTGGCCGGCAGCAACACGAACAGACTCTTGTCCGTGTCGCCGTCGGTCAGGTTCAGCCTGCCCTTGGCGTCGACCGCCAGGATCGACTCGAACGACCCGACCGGCCGCAGCACGACCTGCCGTTCACCCCGCAGGATCGGGTCGGCGCCGCCCGCCTGCGACCCGCCCTCCGACCCTGAGCCGCCGGTGGGCGAGGGCACGTTCCCGGTCGCGCCGCTGTCGGTGGTGGGTGCCGATGTCGTCGGCGAGGCGGCGGAACTTCCGGCATCGGGGGCCGGCGTGGTGCAGGCCTGCATGGATGCGGCGACACCGGCGCTCAGCACCGCTGCGGCAGCGGCACGAAGGACAGACGTGGGACGGATCAACAGGTTCAGCATGGCCAACTCCTCAGTGATCTCCATCAGGAGGCTAGCCCGCCACCGGCCCTCGCGCAGGAGTCGTACAGCCGCAGGGGTCTGTGTGGCTCGCCGTTTGCCTACGGTCCACCTACCGGCTCCGCCGGTTCGCAGGGGAATCCGACATCGACGCAGTGCTCATCGTCGGCGGAGGTGGCCCAGTTCGGAAGGTAGACCTCCCGCGCTGACGCACTCAGCACCCGGTCGTGATCACGAAGCCACGTGCCGATCGCGTCGTAGGCCCGCAGGATCGCCGGGTACGTCGCCTGCGCTTTCGTGAGCGACACGTACGCCTGCCGGTGCGCCCGCTCGATCCGGACCCCGACCGGCCCTTCAGGCTCCACCGGGTCGCTCGTCGGGACACACACCTCTACGGGCCCGTCGGAGTCCTCGCTGACCAGCCCGTGGTAGGCGACGAACAGCGGGCCGGACAGCACGCCTCGGGCAGCGGTGAGGTGGTCGAAAAGCAACTGTGTGACCTCGGGCAGGAAGTGGGGAAGCCGCTCGGCGGTCACGTGTCGCTGGATGAAGATCACCTTTTGGGCAGGCACGTCGCGCTGATGCACCTTGAAGGTCATGGGAGTTCCTTGATCGCTGAGGAGTTCCAACAGGTGGTTCACCAGCGGCCGGCGGGCGGAGTGTCTGGTCTCGGCGTCACGCCAGTACGACTCCACCCTGCTGACCGATTGTGGGCCGGGCACGCTGAGCACGTCGGCGATGTCCGCCAGCGGCATGCCGATCGCGCGGAGCAGAGTGATACGGCGAGCGCGGTCGAGCTCGCCGGGACCGTAGTACCGGTAGCCGGTGCGGGGGTCGACGTGAGCCGGGCTCAGAAGCTTCCGTACGCCGTAGAGGCGCAACGCCTTCGGGCTCAGTCGTGACTGAATCAGGAACTCACCGCTCGTCAACCACCGTGGCATACCGGGAGTCTGTCCCCCGCCCCTGGGGCCAGGTCAAACAGCACTACTGACGGTTACTGCCAGCCGTGATAGCTGTCCAGTGAGCCCGTGACATGATTGCCGCCATGGGGAAGCAGCAGGACGTCGGCGGGCCCGATCGTCACAGCGGGTCAGATACCACCACCGGTGACAGCGCCGACGCGCGGCTCGCCCTCGCGCAGGACCCCGCAACGCCACAGATGACCCTCTTCGAGTTGGCGTCCGACCCGTCGGCCGTGGTCCGCAAGGCGGTCGCGGCCCGGGCCGACGCACCCGCGCAGGCACTGCGACCGCTGACCCGGGACTATGATCGCCAGGTCCGGGAGGCCGTCGCGAGAAACCCTTCGGCCTCGGTCGGCAATCTCCTGCGTCTCGTCAAGGACGACGACCGGTGGGTCCGTTGGGCGGTCGCCGGCAACCCGGCCTGCGACGAGTCGGTTCGCCGGGTGATGTCAGAGGCATCCGACAAGGAGCTTCGCGGTCTTCTCGCGGAGACGCGGGAGTTGGAGCCTGAGCTGGCCGCCAGGCTGATCGACGACGTCTCACCCGAGGTACGGGAACGACTCGCCACCCACACCCACGACCCCGACGTGATCACCGCCCTGATGGCCGACCGCACCGCACGCGTGCGCAAGGGGGTCGCCCGCAATCCGCGGACCACCGCCGAGCAGCGCAGCGCCCTTGCCCAGGACCCCGTGGTCGACGTCCGTGCCGCGCTGGTCCGCTCGGTCGAACTGGCCGAGGCGGATCTGGAACACCTGGTTGACGACCGTTCGGTGCAGGTCCGCCTGGCGATGGCGACATCCGAGTTCACCCCGCCGCACATCCGGCAGGCCCTCGGCCGCGACCCCGACGCGATGGTGGCCGACGCGGCGCGGGATTTCCGCCCGGCGTCCGGCAGTTCCCCGGTGGTACGGGCTCCCCGCATCGGTCACCGGCGCTCCGGGACCGGCCCAGGTCGATCGGACGGCACCACGCGCTGAGGCCACCGGCGAGCCCGGGTGACGATGTCCTGGCGGCCCGCGATCGGTTCGACCAGGTGTGACAGGCCTCGGCTCAGCGGGGCGGCCGAAGACCTCACGCCGCCCTCAGAGCTGCCGCACGGCCAGCAGGCTGAGGGCGGCCACGAGCACGAAGCCCGCCCCGACGGTGATCGTCCGAATCCGGGCCCGCAGGTCGGCGTCCCACCTGTCGCCGGTGCCAGCGGCACGGCGGGCCAGCGGGGTCAACGCGCGCCCGACACCGAATCCGACCCCGGCGAGCATCGCGACGTGCAGGCGCTGACCGCCGAGGAGAAGGGCGGCGGCCAACACGTACGGAGCACTCGCCGAGACGTAGGTGCGGACCCCGGTGCCGAGTTCGAAGCCGAACTGCAGCGCCCCACGCCGCAGGCTGCGCTGAAGCACGTCCTGCGGTACCTGCCGGGCGTTCTGCGGTAGCCGGATCGGTACCAGGCCCAACTCTCGGAGCAGCCCCAGCACCGCCACCGCCACGATGCCGGCGTACCGCCACGGGCCGGGCAGGGGAGCTGACAGCCCGGAGAGCAACCCCAACACCAGCCCGCTGAGCGAGCCGCCGACGATCAACCCGGTGACGAACAGGGCGAGGACGACGCTCTGCCGATCTCGATCTCGCCACCCGGGCGAGGCCAGCGCGTGTGCGCTGTTGTGCGTTCAAACCGAGCCGGAGAGCGTGTAACCGGCGAGCCCTCCGACCATCGCCCAGGTGAGCACGTTCCCGTACGCGGCGGCGGCGAGCGCACCGACGGCGAGCAGCAGGAAGGGTGCGAGAGGATCACCGCCCCAGCGGCGTACTGCCCGCACAGGGTCTGGCAGCGTTCGGGTCATACAGCGGCGCCGGTCAGAGTCCGCCAGGAGTTGACCCCGATGATCCCGTCGACCGTCAGCCCGTTCTGCCGCTGGAAGTCGCGCGCCGCGGCGTCGGTCCCCGGGCCGAAGACCCCGTCGACCGCCAGCACGTAGCCGCGCCTGTTCAGCTGGCGCTGCGCGGCGCGGACGGCGTGGCTGGTCACCCCGGAGCGGACCGTGGTCACGAGCGCCGGCCAGGTGGTCGCGTTGACGACACCGGTGGCCCCGATGCCGGCCGCCGCCTGGAAGCTCTTCACCTTCGCCTCGGTGTCGCTACCGAAGATCCCGTCGATGTCGGTCGCGTGGCCCCGAGCGGTCAGCAGGTGCTGCACGGTGTAGACATTCACCCCGGTGTTGGTCCGCTGGGTGGTGGGCCAGCTGACCGTGCCCAGGCATCCACACTTGGTGTTCCAGCGGCAGATCGACTTCACCCAGCCCGAGCTGGTCTTCTTGTATCCGTCGTGGCATCGGCGTTCGACCGAGCAGGTACAGGCGCCGCACGCCCCGTTGTAGGCCCACAGCCAGCCGTCGTACGTCCCGCCGTAGCACTGGTTCGGTCGCAGGATCCAGGTGACGCCGTCGTTCTTGTGGAATCCGATGTTCGTTCCGCTGGTGTTGCAGGAGTCGGCGAAGATCGTGCTCGGGCCACACCCCGGCGAGCAGTTGTGATCGCTGGCGTACGTCGGGCACCCGGCATAGATCGTGTAACCATCGGCGTACGCGCGGCGGGCTGCCGGAAACACGCTGAGTGCGGCCATACCCACCGCGGTGCCCGCCCGCAGCAGGGTGCGTCGAGACAGCTCCCAGCCCGCGCGCTTGCGGCCGCCCGGATGAACCGGCACCCGCCGGACGGCGGGCCCGGTCCCCGGGTCGGTTCCGCGCAGCCAGGGCACGGTATCGAGATCAGTCATGCCCGACCTCCCTGATTCGTGGTGACCGCCGGTCCGAAGGCGCCGGCTGGGCTGTCGATCTCGTCGAGCAGGCGGCGCAGTGCCGCACGGGAGCCGAGCGGCTCGGCGCGGAGCACCCGCCCGGCCCGGTCGACAACGGTGGCGAACGGGGTGGCGAGGATGTCGTACCGCTCGAACAGCTCCGCCTGCCCGCCGAGCACGGTGATCGGCAGTCCCGCCGCCTGTCCCGAGGGGGTGTCCCGGTAGAGGACCCGGAACTCCAGGCCAGGGCGGTCGACGTGGCCGTTGGCCTCGGCCAGCACCTCGGTGCAGGTCCCGCAGTCGGGCTCCAGGAAGAGCAGCACCAGCGGAACCTCCGGTGCCACCGGCGCCAACCGCGCGAATCCGGGGGCCGCTGCTCCCGGCCGCAGGCCGACCGACTCACGACGACGCTGGACTGTCCCGCTCGACAGCGCGTGCACCTGGCGTACCAGGCCCGAGACCGTGAGAGCCAGCAGGAGGATCGCGATCCAGCTCAGGATCAGTGCGCTGGTTTGAAAGCTCATCCGGGCAGGCCCCCCTGTGTCATGCCGATGGACCGGGCGTTCGTGGGCCGCGCGGCCGGTGCCGTGGCCGGCTCGTACATCGCGGCGGGCAGATGCCACAGCAGCGCGGTGAACGTGGCGGAGGCCAGCAGCACGACGGCGAGTGAGGCGTCGACTCGACTCGCCGGAACGATCGAGCCGGACAGGAGCACTGCGACCAGTGCCAGCCCGGCGAGGATGGACGCTCGGGCCACCACCCAACCGGTCATCGGCAGTTCCACCCGGGAGCACCCGCACGATCCGGTGCGCCCGGTCGACATCAGGTGCAGGCCGTAGCCGGCGTACAGGCCGAGTAGCGCGGCGCCGCCGACGAGGACCGCGATGAGCAGGCCCGCGCCGCTGTCGAGGAGCAACGCCACGATCCCGGCGCCGGCGAGCAGGCCTTCGCTCGCGATGGCGAGAGCGGCCACCGCGACCGGAGCCGGTAGCACCCGGTGCGCGGCCAACGCCTCGGCGAGCGCCGCCGGTCGCGACAGGTGCTCGGCGGTGCTGACGAGCAGGGTGAGCAGGACGGTGTACGCGGCCACGCTGCTCAGCAGTCCGGACATCCCGGTCTACCCGGCCCTCTGGACGTGGAGCTGGTTCACCAGGGCGGGCACCTGCTCCACGGCAGTGTCGGCGAACGGCACCAGGCTGAGCCAGACGTCCGCCGCGGCCAGTACGAAGTAGGGCTGCCCGTCGGGGAGCACGTCCCTGAACAGCTCGCCCGCCTGCGTCTGTAGGCCGCGCCAGGAGGGCAGTTGCCCGGCGCGCTGCTTGGTGAGCGGTGCGATCTCCAGCAGGCCGAGCCCGGGAACCTCTTTGAGCACGGTGGCGGGTTCGGCGAACTCGGTGCCGGTCTTCGGGGTCGGGCGCAGGGTCAGGCCGTCGTCGTGCTCCTCGATGCGCAGGGTCCGCAACGCCCCCAGCAGACCGGTGGTCGTCGCACCGTACATCTCGGTGAAGAAGCAGTGTCGCCGTCCCCGCCAGACCGCCACGAGCCGTTCCTCGGCCAGCTGGATCTGCGGGTCGTAGGATCTGATCCGCGCGGTCAGCAGCGTTCCGCCCTGGTAGGTGAGTTCCTCGTCGAACTTCTCGACGCCGAGCGTCCGGGCCACGTCGTCTGCGAGCCCGATCGAACCGGCCGTAAACTCGTGCAGTCGGCCGCCGATCGTCACATCGGCCACGGACGTGAACGGTGCGCTGAGATCGAGTGATCCATCGAGCAGGAACCGACCTTGGTCGACCGCCCGATGTGTCACCGGCGCCCCTCTGGCTGCCATGCGACCGCCCTTCGTCCGGATCCGGAACTTATCACCGGCACGATATACGGCTACGTAAATATTTGACAAGGTGGATCGGCGCTGCCGGCCGACAACAATTTTGACGCCGGGACCGCGTGCCCGGCCCGTCCCCAGCCGGGTCGGACCGGGCGCGCGGTCGACGTGCCGTCGTCACCAGGCCCAGACGGCCGGGGGGTGATCGAGGCTGCGGCTCGGGTAGGGGCGGCTGGCCAGGTCAGGGTAGTGACGTCGGCAGCGCGAAGGACGGGAAGTGTTCCGCGCCGAGGAACGAAGTGATTTCCGCGATCTGCTCGTCACGCAAGGTCAGCACTGTGATCGACCAGGCAACGTGCGGACCCGATTGGTCATCGCCGAGGTAGAAAGCGACGGCGGGCTGCCCGTTCGCGGTCGTCGGACGATGCCGCCAACTCGGGCAGCGGGTCAGTGGGACCTGAACGGCGAAGTCGGCGACGGCCTCGATCCCGCGGTACCAGTGCGTCATCGGGGGCATCGACCACGTGACATCCTCGGTGAGCAGCGCAACGAGGGCGTTGGCGTCACCGCGTTCGAAGGCGGTGGAGAACTCGGCGACGATCTGCCGCACGCGGGTGTCGTCGATCTTTCGTAGGGTTTGCTGCTGGGACCGGGACGGTACCTTCGCCGCGACGACCCGGCGGGCACGGGCGAGGGCGGAGTTCACCGATGTGGTCGAGGTGTTCATCGTGTCGGCGATCTCGGCCGCGGAGAAGCCGAGAACCTCGAAGAGCAGCAGCACCGCTCGCTGGTTCCCGGGCAGGTGTTGCAACGCCGCGGCGAAGGCCAGTTCGACGGCTTCACGCTGCTCATACCGTGCGCCTGGACCGGCTGGACCGTCGCCGAGGCCGGCGTCGGGGTAGGGGCCCAGCCAGGCGAACTCCGTCAGTGGCCGATCCTTGAGCACCGCACGGTCACTGGAGGGGCCAAGGTCGACGGGCATCGCCCGCCTACCACGGGACTCCACGACATTCAGACAGACCCGGGTGGCCACGGTGTAGAGCCACGAGCGCAGCGAGCCGCGTCCCTCGAAGCCCGCGAGTCCTCGCCAAGCCCGCAGCAGGGTGTCCTGCACAGCATCGTCGGCATCATGGGTTGAGCCAAGAATGCGGTAGCAGTGGGCGTGCAACTCCCGGCGCAGCGGCTGGACCAGGCGGGTGAAGGCGCCATCGTCACCCTGGCGCGCCCGGCCAAGATCGGCATCCGCGGCGCTCACCACAGCCGGATCTCCAGCCAACCCGAAAGAAAACTCGCCATGAGCGACGATTCTGCCCCGCAGCGGCGGTCTCCACTCCGACAGACCCCCAGCACCGCAGCCGGTGACCGCTGGACAGGCACCGACCCGCCCTGCTGAACGCCGGACGCCTCAAGCACCGCAGGAGAACTCGACATGACCGAAAGACAGGCAAGTGCCCGTATCGACCGGGGGAGCGTCACCTGGTCCCGGATCCGCGCAGAGCGCGCGGCACTGGCAGCCGACCTCGCGGGCCTGACCGAGCAGCAGTTCGCGACGCCGTCGTTGTGCACCGGTCTGACGGTACGCGAGGTGCTCGCGCACCTCACCGCAGCGGCCAGCCTGAACCCCTGGCAATGGCTGGCGGGCGTAATCCGCTGCGGATTCGACTTCGACAAGCAGGTGACCATGCGGCTGAACGAGCAGTTGGGCGCGACCGCGGCCGAGACGCTGGAACGATTCCGGGGCATCGTCATGAGCAGGACCAAACCGCCACTGCCGACCATGGCGATGCTCGGTGAGACAATCGTGCACGGGGAGGACATCCGCCGCCCGCTGGACATCCGCCGGACCTACCCGATCGAGACCATCACGCAGGTCGCCCGGTACTACCAGGGCTCCGACCAGGTCGTCCTGGCCAAAGGCCGGGTCCGCGGCCTGCGCCTCGTCGCGAACGACGGCCCCTTCACCACCGGCTCGGGGCCACTCGTGTCCGGCACCACCCTGGCACTGACCATGGCGATGACCGGGCGTAGGACGTACTGCGACGAGCTCCAAGGCGGCGGCGTCGCGGTCCTCCGCGACCGCTGCGCCCCGGCCTGATCCACAACGGCTGCGGCATTCCCGAAGCAGATCCACGCACTCCGCTGCGCCCGTACCGTTTTCCCGCCGGCCACGCCGCCCGCCCGCCGACGTCATGGCTGCGTCTCACCGGACGGGGACGTGACCCGTCGGTGCCAGGGTCACGGCTGGTCCTGCCGGGTGTGCTCGGCGGTGACGAAGTCGGCGGCCAGTTCACCGACGAGGATCGCCGGGGCGTTGGTGTTGGCGGTGGTCACCGCCGGCATGATCGACGCGTCGGCGACGCGTAGTCCCCGTACTCCGTGCACCCGTAGCCGGGAATCGACCACCGCTTGGTCGTCGGCGCCCATCTTGCAGGTGCCGACCTGGTGGTGGAAGGTTCCGGCGGTGGCGCGTACGTAGGCGCGCAGGTCGTCGCGGGTGCGGACCTGCGGACCCGGGTAGATCTCCCGAGCACCCCACTCGTCGGCCAGGGCCGAGCCGGCACCCATCTCCCGGGCCAGGGTCACCGCGTCGACGAGCACGTCGGCGTCCTGCGCGCAGGCCAGCGTCGCGGGGTCGATGTCGAGCCCGGCGTGCGGGTCGCCGGCGACGAGGCGGATCCGTCCCCGGCTCACCGGGCGGACCAGGCCGGCCTGGAGGGTGAACCCGTCGGACGGGCCCGACATCCCGGGCTGGTACATCGGGACCGGGAAGTGCAGCGTCTGCGCGTCGGGAACCGGCAGGCCGGACCGGCTGCGCCAGAACAGGTGACTCTGCATCGGCGACAGGTCGGGCGAGCGGCCGACCGGACGGTTGGTGCTGAAGATGACCGGGGTGAGCAGGTGGTCGTGCAGGTTGCGGCCCACGCCGGGCAGGTGCGCCCGGACGTCGATGCCGTGCCGGCGCAACTCGGCGGCGTCGCCGATGCCGGAGAGCATCAGCAGGCGGGGGGACTCGATGGTGCCGGCGGACACGATCACCTCGACGTCGGCGCGGGTGGTGTGGACGGCTCCGTCGCGTTCCCACTCCACTCCGGTGCAGCGGTCAGCGGTGAACAGCAGCCGACGGGCGTGCGCGCGGGTGACGACGGTGAGCCCCGGATGGCCGAGGACGGGGCGCAGGTACCCGACGGCTGCGCTCTGCCGCTGACCGTCGCGGATGGTCAACTGGGTGAGCGACACCCCGTCCAGTTCGCCGGAGTTGTAGTCGGGGTTGATCCCGACCCCGATCTCCTGCGCCGCCTTGACGCAGGACTCGAAGATCGGATCCGGGCGGTACTGGGACATCACGTGGATCGGTCCGCCGGTGCCGCGCAACGGGGCCACCGCGTCGAGGTCCTCCATGCGCCGGTGCACGGGCAGGACGTCGGCCCACGCCCAGCCTTCGTTACCGAGGTACGCCCAGTGGTCGTAGTCGGCGGCGGCGCCCCGGGCCCAGATCATGCCGTTGAGGGCGCTGGAGCCGCCGAGCACCCGTCCGCGTGGCCAGTGCAGCCGCCGGTGCCCGGCATTCGGTTGCGCCGTGGTGTGGTAGGCCCAGTCCTCCTTGGCGAACCAGAGGTGGGCCAGACGTCCGGGCGTACCGATGTCGGGATTGGTGTCCTCGCCACCGGCCTCCAGGACGACCACGTGCAGTCCGCGTTCGACCAGCCGGCGGGCCAGCGCGCAGCCGGCGGAGCCGGCGCCGACGACGACCACGTCGGCGCCGGCAGGTGTCGCTGCCACGTGTGTTGCCCCCTTTCGGCCCAACGCGGTGCACCCACGCGGGCGACGTGCGGTGTCCCCGGGCGCGGTGTCCGCGCGGGGGCGTGCGGTGTCAGGCGGCGGCCAGCACCAGGACGGCGTTCTGGCCACCGAAGCCGAACGAGTTGCTCAGGGCCACCCCGATGCGCTGTTTTCGGGACGCCTTGGTGACCACGTCCAGGTCGATGGCGCTGTCCTGTTCGTCGAGGTTGGCGGTCGGCGGGACGAGGCCGTGCTGCAACGCCAGCACGGTCAGGGCCGCCTCGATCCCACCGGCGGCCCCGAGGGCGTGGCCGAGACAGCCCTTGCTCGCGGTCACCACCGGCAGCGAGTCGAACAGGCGGCTGAGCACCCGCGCCTCGGCCAGGTCACCGGCGGGCGTGCCGGTGGCGTGTGCGTTGACGTGGTCCACGTCGGCCGGGACGAGACCCGCCCCACCCAGCGCGGCCTGCACGGCCCGCTGGACACCACGGCCCTCCGGGTCGGGGGTGGTGGGGTGGTACGCGTCGGCGCTGGCCCCGAAGCCGAGCAGTCGCGCCCGCACCCGGGCACCGCGGGCGGCGGCGTCCTCGGCGCGTTCCAGGACCAGCAGGCCGCACCCCTCACCGAGGACGAAACCGTCCCGACCGACGTCGAACGGCCGGGACGCGGTCGGGTCGGCCCGCCGCGACAGCGCCCCCATCTGCGCGAACCCGGCGACGGCGAGCGGGGTGACGCCGGCCTCGGTGCCACCGGCCACCACCACGTCGCAGGCCCGGCTGCGCAGCAGGTCGTGGGCCAGTCCGATGGCGGTGCTGCCGGAGGCACAGGCCGTGGCAGTGACCAGGTTGGGACCGCCGGCGCGCAGGTCCATGCCGACCTGACCGGCGGCCATGTTGGACAGCATCATCGGCAGCAACAACGCGGAGACCGCCTGCGCCCCCTCGGCGGCCAGGACGGCGTGCTGGGCGGCCGTGGTGGACACCCCCCACATGCCGCAACCGATCACCACGCCGACCCGGGCGCCGTCCCAGGTCGCGGGGTCGAGGCCGGCGTCGGCCACCGCCTCCCGGGCCGCCACCAGCGCGAACTGCACGAAGCGGTCGTACTGCCAGTGGCGGCGGCCGACGGCGGCACGCGGGTCGAAGTCGGGTACCCGGCAGGAGAGGTCGACGGGTATGCCGACCAGGTCGGGATCGTGGGTTGCCGTGGAGACCCCGGCGCAGACCGTCTGCCAGGTCCGTGCCACGCCGATCCCGCCCGGGGTGACCAGCCCCAGGCCGGTGATGGCGGTCTCCATCCCGGTCACGCCGCGCGGGCCAACGAGGCCTCGATGACGCCGGCGAGCGCCGCGATGGTGGTGCGTGGTGTGGCGTCCTCGTCAGCGATCTTCAGGTCGAACTCCTTCTGCAGCACCAGGGCCAGCTCCACCATGAACAGTGAGTCCAGTTCCAGTTGCTCGAAGGTCACGGCCGGCCCGATCTCGTCCGGTTCCACCTCGAAGCGGGTGGTGAGGATCTGTACGACCCGCTGGTAGACGTCGGTCATCTCACACGCTCCTCGTGGTTTGTCGGTCACCGGATGGCCGGACCGGTGACCGGCGGCTCGGACCTGGGGTGGTGCGGCAGTGGGACGGGCTCCGTCCCGGCGGGGGCCGGGAACGTCCCGGCGGTGGAGGCTGCGCCGGCGGTCGCCGGGGCCGATCCCGCAGTCGCCGGGGCTGTTCCGGCGGCGGTTCCCGTCGCGTCGCCCGGCCGTTCGGCTGGTTGCAGCCGTGGCCAGACGAGCACGGTCGATCCCCAGGTCAGGCCCCCACCGAAGGCGGTGATCAGGACCCGGTCTCCGGCGGCGACCCCACCGGTGGCGCCGGCGTCGGCGAGGGCCAGCGGGATGGAGGCGGCACCGGTGTTGCCGACCCGGTCGATGTTGGCCACCACCCGGTCCCGGGTCAGGTCGAGTTCGTCCGCGAGGGCGTTGAGGATGCGAATGTTGGCCTGGTGGCTGACGACCCGGTCGACGTCGGCGAGCTGCCAGCCGACGCGCCGCACGACCGTACGGGACGAGGCGGCCATCCGGACGACGGCGTTGCGGAACACCTCGCGTCCGTCCATCGTGAAGTAGAAGTCAGCCGGGTCGGGCGTCCGACCGGACAACCGCTGCCGGGCTCCGCCGGCGGCCACCTGGATCAGGTCGCTCCCGCCCCCGTCGCTGCCGAGGTCGAAGGAGCCGAGCGCGCCGGGCTCGTCGCGTCGGCCGGCGCGCAGGACGACCGCCCCCGCCCCGTCGGCCAGGACCACCGCGGTGGTGCGGTCGCCCGGGTCGGTCACGCTGGAGAGCGCGTCGGCGCCGATCACCAGGACCCGGTCGGCGAGCTCGGTGGCGATCAGGCCGGCTGCGGTGGCCAGCGAGTAGACGAACCCGGTGCAGACGGCGCCCAGGTCGTAGGCGGCCACCCCGGTCAGGCCCAGCCGGGAGGCCACCTCGGGTGCGATGGCCGGACAGGACCGGTCCGGCGTCATGGTGGCGACCACGACGGCGTCGACGCCCGGCGTCCCGGCGGAGACCTGGGCGCGCCGGCCGGCCTCGACCGCGAGGTCCGAGGTGGACATGCCGGGATCGACGAAATGGCGCTGCGCGATGCCGGTGCGGGACCGGATCCACTCGTCCGAGGTGTCCAGTCCGGCGGAAAGGTCCGCGTTGGTGACCACGCGCGGCGGCACCCAGCCACCCACCCCGGCGAGCACTGCCGACCGGGCCGTCACGGTACCCGCCGAATGGGTAGGTTCATATTGAATCCCTTGCATCTCTTTGAGCCCGAACCAGCAACCAGTTAACACCGTGACACCCGCCCCGCGCCCCCTAGGTTCCGCCCGTTGGGGTTTCCCCCAATACTCGGACGCGCGGCAGCGAAATTAGGCTGATCTCGCTTACATCCCCTGGTGGAACGTCCAGAAAGCGACGAGAGGAAATCGACGTGCCATTCGCGCAGGGGCATTCGCGCACCATCCCCGTTCCACTTCTGGACCACGTTGTGGTACTGCTCGACGGGGCCGCCTTCCGCGACATATTTGCCTGCGCCATGCTGCGTGAACAATTTGCCCGGGTGAAACCGAAAGAAGTCACCAGCTCGATCGCCGGGCAGTACTCGGCGCTCGGGCTGGCCGGCGAGAACACCCTGCTGGAGTTGTTCGACGGCGCGCTGCCCGGCCCGCGTCGGCTCACCGGTGGCCTGGTGTTCTCCTTCGAACACCCCGGCTCCGTGCAACGCGCCCGGGAGCTGCTCGACACCGGCCCCGGCATCGGCGGCCACTACGAGCTGGTCCAGCGCACCGAACCCGACACCGGCGAGTTCCGCCCCTGGTACCACATGCTGCGTACCGACCTCGGCGAGGACAGCCCACTGTTGATGTTCCTCAACGAGGTCACCCCCGGGTACTACGACTCGGTGTCCGCCCGCCGGGGACCCGACGGCGAGTTGCTGCGCAGCGGCTACCTCGACGCGGCGTTCGGGACCGGCGGACGGCGGTCGCTGCGCGACATCACCGCCGTCACCCTCCGGGTACGCCCGCACCGGGCGACCCGGATGGCCGACGCGCTCACCGCGCTGGGCTACCGGGCCACCACCACCCCACCCGAGCACACCGGCGATCCCGCCGCCGGCGCCGAGCCGACGTACCGGATCACCGGTCCGGGTGTCGACATCGGACTCGTCGGCTCGGCCACCGCGCCCGAGGGTGTCCTCGACATCACCATGGACCTGCACGAGGCCCCGCGGCAGCACCAGGAGTTCGTCTTCGGCGGCACCTCGCGGCTGGTCCTGCGGCAGAACACCGCCCACTGGACGTTCACCCCACCGGCCTGATGAGGATAGGTGCGTCGATGCCCGGCGAATCCGTGCTGTTCCACGAGGCGGTCCTCGCACACGCCGCCCGTGACCCCGACGCGGTCGCGGTGGAGTCCACCGATCGGTCGCTGAGCTACGCCGAGCTGGCCGCCCGTGCCCGCCGTGTGGCGCTCCACCTGCGCCGCCACGGCGTCGGACCCGACGTACCGGTCGCGATCGCCCTGGACCGCTCGACCGAGTCCGTCGTCGCGGTGCTCGGCACCCTGCTGGCCGGCGGCGCCTGGGTGCCGCTCGACCCGTCCTACCCCACCGAGCGGCTGTCCTACATGCTCACCGACTCCGGCGTGGACCTACTCGTCGCCGAGGCGCACACCATGGACCGGCTGCCGGCCGGGCGGGTCCGCCGCATCGACCCGGCCGAGGCCGCCGCGGAGTCCGGGCCGGCGCCCGACCCGCTGCCACCGGCGCCGACCGGCCGACACCTCGCGTACATGATCTACACCTCGGGGTCCACCGGACGTCCCAAGGGCGCGCTGCTCAGCCACGCTGGCCTGGCCAACCTCGTCCGCGCCCAGGCCGACGCCTTCGGGGTGCGCCCCGGTGACCGGGTGCTCCAGTTCGCCCCGTCCAGCTTCGACGCCTCGGTGTTCGAGACCGCCATGGCGCTGGCCACGGGCGCCACCCTGGTGCTGGCGGACCGGGCCATCGCCGCCCCGGGGCCGGAGCTGTTCGCCACCCTGCGTACCCGGCGGATCAGTCACCTCACGCTGCCCCCGTCGGTGCTGGCCACCCTGCCCGACGAGCCCCTGCCCGACCTGGCCGTGCTGGTCTGCGCCGGTGAGGCGCTCCCCGCCGCGCTGGTGCGGCGCTGGGCGCCCGGCCGGCGCATGTTCAACGCCTACGGCCCCACCGAGGCCACCGTCTGGGCCACCCTGGCGCAGGTGCGTGCCGACGACGGGCGACCGTCCATCGGCGTACCGGTCACCGGCGTCCACGTCGCCGTGGTCGACCCCGACGGCCGGCCGGTGCCCGACGGCCAGGTCGGCGAACTGGTCATCGGCGGGGCCGGCGTCGCCCGGGGCTACCACGCCCGGCCGGGGCTGACCGCCGAGCGGTTCGTCCCCGACCCGGACGGGCCGCCCGGCGCACGCCGGTACCGCAGCGGCGACCAGGTGTGCCGCCGCCCCGACGGCACTCTCGACTTCTTCGGGCGCATCGACCACCAGATCAAGTTGCGGGGACACCGGATCGAACCGGACGAGGTGGCCGCCGTGCTGGCCGGGCACCCCGCCGTCACCGACGCGGTGGTGGTCGCCCGGGGCTCCGGCGACGCCACCCGGCTGGTCGGCTACGCCGCCAGCGACCACGATCCGGCCGGGCTGCGCGCCTTCCTGGCCGAACGGCTGCCCGCCTACCTGGTACCCGACGTGGTGGTGACCCTCGACGCGCTGCCGCTGACCGTCAGCGGCAAGATCGACCGGTCCGCCCTGCCCGAGCCGGACCGGGCCAGCGCCGGCCTGACCGGACCCGTCACCGCCCCGCGCACCGGCACCGAGCGGATCCTCGCCGGGTTCCTCGCCGACCTGCTCGGCCACACCAGCGCCGGGCCGGACCCCGCGCCGGGCACGGACCCGCCGGCCGCGCTCCGCCTCGGCGTGCACGACGACATCTTCGCTCTCGGCGCCAACTCGCTGATGGCCGGCCGGCTCGCCGCGCGGGTCCGCGCCGAACTCGGCCGTGAACTGCCGGTCGTGGTCATCTACCGATCCCCCACCGTCGCCGCCATGGCCGCCGCGCTGGACGACGCGGACGACACCGACCGCGCACCCACCCCGCCCCCGCTGACCCCGGCCGACCCCGACGCGGTCGCGCCCCTCTCCCTGCCCCAGGAGCGGATCTGGTTCCTCGACCAGCTCGACCCCGGCAACCGGGCGTACCACGCCCAGGCCACCATGCGGTTGCGCGGGCCGCTCGACCCAGCGGCGCTACAGGCCGCGCTCGACGAGATCGTCCGCCGCCACGACATCTTCCGTACCGGCTTCGTCGCCGGGCCGCACGGGCCCGAGCAGCACGTCACCGCCCACCGCGCCGTCGATCTCCCGCTCGTCGACCTGTCCGCGTACGACGAGCCGGAGCGCGGCCGGCGGGCCGAGCAGATCGTGGCCGGTCACCTACGTGAACCCTTCGACCTGGCCAGTCCACCGCTGGCCCGGTGGGCACTGGTCCGGCACGCCGACGACGATCACACCCTGGTTCACGTCGAACACCACCTGGTCCACGACGGCTGGTCCTTCGCCGTCTTCGTCGAGGAGCTCACCACCCTCTACGCCGGCTACGCCGCCGGGCGGGAACCGGACCTGCCGCCGCCGTCCTGCCGCTACCGCGACTTCACGCTCTGGCAGCGCGGGTGGATGCGGGGCGGAACCCTCGACCGACACCTGTCGCACTGGACCCGGGAACTGGCCGGCGCACCGCACGAGCTGGCGTTGCCCCTGGATCGCGCCCGTCCGCTGGCCCAGAGCTTCACCGGCGCGGCGCTGCGGATCGAACTTCCCGGCGAGCTGTGCGCGCGACTGCGCGGGTACAGCCGCCGGCACGGGGTCACCCTCTACGCCACCATGCTCGCCGGCTTCGCCGCCCTGCTGGGCCGCTACGCCCGCCAGGACGACATGATCATCGGCAGTGGTGTGGCGAACCGCCGTCTCGCCGAGACCGAACGCATGATCGGCATGGTCGTCAACACCCTGCTGCTGCGCGTCGACCTGTCCGGCCGGCCCAGCTTCACCGAACTGGTCCGCCGGGTGCACACCCGCGCCGCACGGGCCTACGAGTGGGCCGACGTGCCGCTGGACCGGCTGGTGGAGGCCCTCGACCCGGTACGCGACCCGTCCCGCAACCCGCTGTTCCAGACCATGTTCAGCTTCCACGACTCCCCGATGCCGGAGCTGACCTTCGCCGGGCTGACCGGCACCGTCCTGGAACGGCACAACGGCACCGCCAAGACCGACCTGAACATCGTGGTCCTGCCCCGCGCGGAACAGCGTGCCGGGCAGGGCCACCGGGACGACGCCGCCCCGATCACCCTGATCTGGGAGTACGCCACCGCCCTGTTCGACGCCTCGACCATGCGGCGGATGACCGGACACTACGTCCGGCTTCTCGACGCGGCGATGACCGGCCCCGACCAGCCGGTCGGCCGGCTGCCGCTGCTCGACGCGCAGGAGTGGACCCGGGTCGTCCACACGTACAACCGCACCGCCGTCGCCTTCCCGGCCGACCGCACCGTGCCCGACCTGTTCGCCGAGCAGGTGGCCCGGCGACCGCACGCCCCCGCCGTCGAGTACGAGGGGCAGACCCTCAGCTACGCCGACCTCGACGCCGGCGCCGACCGGCTGGCCCGGCTGCTGCGCCGGCGGGGTGTCGGCGCCGACACCCCGGTCGGTGTCCTGTTCGCCCGCGGCCCCGACCTGATCACCGCCTTCCTTGCCGTGCTCAAGGCCGGCGGCGCGTACGTGCCGCTCGACCCCGGCTACCCGGGCGAACGGCTGCGCTGGCTGCTGGCCGACTCCGGGGCCCGGCTGGTGGTCACCCAGGCCGACCTGGCCGGGGTGCTGCCCGTCGACGACGTGGAGGTGGTGACCGGCGACGATCCGCAGGCCGGGCCCGAGGACCGGCCCGACGCCGGGCCGGAGTCCACCGCCGCCCGCCCGGACAGCGCTGCCTACGTCCTCTACACCTCCGGCTCCACCGGACGGCCCAAGGGAGTGGTGGTCGCGCACCGCGCGATCCTGCGCCTGGTCTGCGGCACCGACTTCGTCCGCTTCGGACCGCACGAACGCATCGCCCAGGTCGCCGACGCGTCCTTCGACGCGATCACGTTCGAGGTGTGGGGCGCCCTGCTGCACGGCGGCACCGTCTGCGTCATCCCCCGCGACACCGTCCTGAGCCCCGGCCGGCTGGGCGACGAGTTGCGCCGGTCCCGGATCACCAGCATGTTCCTCACCTCGGCCCTGTTCAACGAGGTCATGGCGCACCGGCCGGACAGCTTCGCCACCATGACCAACCTGCTCGTCGGCGGGGACGCGCTGAACCCGGTCCGCATCCGCCAACTGCTGCGCGGCCCGTACGCCCCGGCCCGGCTGCTCAACGGCTACGGTCCCACCGAGACCACCACCTTCGCCGTGGTGCACCACATCACCGACCTGCCCGACGGGGCCAGTTCCGTACCCATCGGCCGGCCCATCGCCAACACCACCGCGTACGTCCTCGACGAGGAGCTGAGCCCGGTGCCCGAGGGCGTACCCGGTCAGCTCCACCTCGGTGGTCCCGGGGTGGCCCGGGGCTATGCCGGTCGGCCCGCGCTGACCGCGCAACGGTTCGTTCCCGACCCGTTCGGCGCCGACGGCTCCCGCCTCTACCACACCGGTGACGTGGTGCGTTGGCGCAGCGGAGGGGTGCTGGAGTTCCTCGGCCGGACCGACGACCAGGTCAAGATCTCCGGGTTCCGGATCGAGCCGGGCGAGGTGGAGAACACCCTGCTCGACCACCCGGCCGTGGCCGGCGCGGCGGTCGTCGTCGACGACAGCCCGGCCGGTCGCCGCCTGGTCGCCTACGTCGTGCCCCCGGCGAGCCGACCCGGGCCGGGTGCCGCGGAGCTGCGCGTCTGGCTCGCCGAGCGGCTGCCGCCCTACCTGGTGCCGACGGCGTACGTGTCGCTGACCGCCCTGCCCCTCACCGAGCACGGCAAACTCGACCGGGCGGCACTGCCGGCCGCCGAGGCCGAACGCCCCGACCTGCGGGTGGCCCTCCGTGCCCCGCGGACCGACACCGAACGGACCGTCGCCGCGATCTGCGCCGAGCTGATCGGGCTCGACCAGGTCGGCCTCGACGACGACTTCTTCGCCCTCGGTGGGCACTCCCTGCTCGCCATGCGGCTGGTGGCCCGGGTGAACGAGACGTTCGGTGCGGACGTGGCACTGGCCCGCTTCCTGCGTACGCCCACCGTCGCCGGGCTGGTGGCCGCCCTCGACACCCGCACACCGGCCACGGACCCGACCGGGCAGGGCGGCATCGCACCCGGTAGCTGGCAGCAGATGGAGGACCTGTTGCGGCACATCGACCAGCTCACCCCCGAGCAGGTCGACCAGCTGCTGCACGACTTCACGGACAACGAGGTGGATCGATGAATGACGCCGGCACGGATGCCCGGCGGGCCCAACTGGCCCGGCACCTGGCCCAGCGACTGGCCCAGCGCAGCCACCCGCTGTCCTATCCGCAGCAGCGGCTGTGGTTCCTCGACCAACTCAGCCCGGACAACCCCGTCTACAACATCCCGCTGGGCTACCGCATCCGTGGGCCACTCGACGTCAACGCCCTGCGCCGGGCCCTGACCACGGTGGTCCGACGGCACGAGGCGCTGCGTACCGTGTTCAGGGCGGTGGACGGCCAGCCGCGTCAGGTCGTCCTGCCGCCGACGGAGACCCCCCTGACCGTGCACGACGTCGCCGACCCCGCCGAGGCGGCGGCGCTGGCCGGGGCCGAGGCACGTACCCGGTTCGACCTGGTCGACGGCCCGGTCCTGCGGGCCACCCTGCTGCGGCTGGGCCCGGAGGACCACCAGCTGTGCCTCACCGTCCACCACATCGTCTGCGACGGCTGGTCACTGGCCGTCCTCGAACGGGAACTGACCGCTGCCTACCGCGGACGGGAGCTACCCGACCTGCCCGTGCAGTACGCCGACTTCGCCGAGTGGCAGCACACCCACCTCACCGGCGCCACCCTCGACCGGCTCGTCGGCCACTGGCGGGACCGGCTCGCCGACGTACCGCTGCTGGCCAGCCTGCCCACCGACCGGCCCCGCCCACCGACGCAGACCTACCGCGGCGCACACCTGGACCTGGGCTTCGAGCACGACGTCAGCGACGCGGTGACCGCGCTGGCCCGGCAGGTCGCCGCGACCCCGTTCGCGGTGCTGCTGGCCGCCTTCGCCGTCGTCGTGCGGGCGTACACCGGCACGGCGCAGGTCGTCGTCGGTTCGCCGGTGGCGGGCCGGCAACGCCCCGAGATCCAGCCGCTGATCGGGTTCTTCGCCAACACTCTGGTACAGCGGATCGACCTCACCGGTGCCCCGACCTTCCGGCAACTGGTCGAGCGGACCCGCGACGAGACCCGCGACGCCCTGGCCCACCAGGACCTGCCGTTCGAGAAACTCGTCGAGGAGCTGCACCCGAGCCGGGACCTGGCCCACAACCCGCTGTTCCAGGTGTTGTTCAGCTACCACGACACCGACGCCGTGGGGCTGGACCTGCCCGGCTGCGCGGTCACCCCGGTCCCCGGCGACACCGCCACCGCGAAGTTCGACCTCACCCTGTCCCTCACCCGGCGCGGGACGGACCTGACCGGCCGCCTGGAGTACAGCACCGACCTGTTCGACCCGGACAGCGCCGAACGGATGGCCGCCCGCTTCCGTCAGGTCCTCGCCGCGGCCCTGGCCGATCCGGACGGGCCGGTCGGCCGGTTGGACATCCTGACCCCGGGCGAGCGTCACCAACTGCTCACCGAGTGGACCGCCACCGGTGTCGACCGCCGCACCGGCGTGCTCGTGCACGAGCTCGTCGCCGCGCAGGCCCGGCGCACCCCCGACCGGGTCGCCGTGCGGGACGCCGGACCCGGCGACCAACCCGGACTGACCTACCGCGAACTCGACGAGCGCGCCGAACGGTTCGCCGCCACGTTGCGCGGCCACGGCGTCGGCCCGGACCTCCCGGTCGGCGTCCTGCTGCGCCGCGGCACCGACCTGGCGGTGACCCTGCTGGCCATCCTCAAGGCCGGCGGAGCGTACCTGCCGCTGGATCCCGCCCTGCCCGCCGACCGGCTCATCTTCATGGTCACCGACTCCGGCACCCGGGTGGTGGTCACCACCGACCATCTCGCCGGCCGGCTGGGCGGCCTGCCGGTCACCGCCGTCGCCCCCGGCACACCGCCGGCCGACGCGGCACCCACCGGGCCGACCGTACCGACACACGCGGACGACCTGGCGTACGTCATCTACACCTCCGGCTCCACCGGGCGCCCCAAGGGCGTGCTGGTCACCCACCGCAACGTGGGTACCTTCTTCGCCGGGATGGACCGCGAGTTCGGCCCGGACGCCGACGCCGACCGGGACGGGGGCGCGCCGACCTGGTTGGCGGTGACCAGCACCTCCTTCGACATCTCGGTGCTGGAACTGCTGTGGACCCTCACCCGCGGCTTCGAGGTCGTCATCCGGGGGGACGAACCCGGCACCGCCTCCGCCACCGGGGTCCCGGTACCCGCCGAGGTGCAGGCCAGGCCGATGGACTTCAGCCTGTTCTACTTCGGCGGTGACCGGGGCGGCTCCGTCGACGACCGGTACCGACTGCTCGTCGAGGGCGCCCGCTTCGCCGACCGGCACGGCTTCGCCGCTGTGTGGACCCCGGAGCGGCACTTCCACGACTTCGGTGGGCTCTACCCGAACCCCTCGGTCACCGCCGCCGCCATCGCCACCATCACCGAACGGGTACAGATCCGGGCCGGCAGTGTGGTCGTACCGCTGCACGACCCGCTCCGGGTGGCCGAGGAGTGGGCCGTGGTGGACAACCTCTCCGGCGGGCGGGTCGGCATCTCGGTCGCCTCCGGATGGCAACCGAACGACTTCGTCCTCGCCCCGCAGCGGTACACCGACCGGAAGGACCTGATGCTGGCGGGCATCGACGAGGTACGTCGGCTCTGGCGGGGCGAGACGGTCAGCCGCACCCGCCCGGGCGGCGACGAGGTCAACGTACGGGTGTACCCGCCACCGGTGCAGCCCGAGCTGCCCGTCTGGGTCACCAGCGCACGCAGCCCCGACACCTTCCGGATGGCCGGTGAGATCGGCGCCGGGCTGCTCACACACCTGCTCGGCCACTCCGTGGAACAGCTCGCCGAGAAGATCACCATCTACCGTCGGGCCTGGCGGGAGGCCGGCCACACCGGCTCCGGCCACGTCACCCTGATGCTGCACACCTTCCTCGGCGCCGACGCCGAGCAGGTCCGCGAGCTGGTCCGAGCGCCGCTGTGCGCGTACCTGAAGAGCTCCTTCGACCTGCTCTCCGGCCTCGGCGCGGTGTCCGGGCGCAGCAGCGACTTCCGCAACCTGCCCGAGGGGGAACTCGACGCCCTGGTCGAGCAGGCCTTCGACCGGTTCTTCGACACCGCCGCCCTGCTGGGCACCCCCGAGGCCGCCGCGGACCTGGTGGACCGGCTCAAGGCGATCGAGGTGGACGAGGTCGCCTGCCTGATCGACTTCGGGGTGGACCACGACCAGGTCCTGGCCGCCCTGCCGCACCTGCGTACCGCCCGGGAGATCAGCGAGGAACGCCGGCGGGTGGCGCTGGCCGACGAGCCCGTCGCCGCGCAACTGCGCCGGCACCACGTCACCCATCTACAGTGCACACCGTCGCTGGCCGGTGTGCTGGCCGAGGACCCCGACAGCCGGGAGGCGCTCCGCCACCTGCGCCGCCTGCTCGTCGGTGGGGAGGCGCTGCCCGCCGTGCTCGGCGCCGACCTCGCCGGCCTGGTCAGCGGGGGCGTGCACAACATGTACGGCCCCACCGAGGCGACCGTGTGGGCGAGCACCCAGCCGGTCACCGGCACCGGGCCGGTCGCCGCGACCGTGCCGCTCGGCCGCCCGCTGGCCGACGTACGCGCCTACGTGGTCGACGCGGACCTGCGGCCCACCCCGGTCAACGTGCCCGGTGAACTGCTGCTCGGCGGGCCGGGCGTCGCCCGTGGCTACCACGGCCGCCCCGGCCTGACCGCAGAACGCTTCGTCCCCGACCCGTTCGCCGCCGACGGCTCCCGGCTGTACCGCACCGGTGACCTGGCCCGGTGGCGCCCCGACGGCACCCTGGAGTTCCTCGGCCGGCTGGACCACCAGGTGAAGATCCACGGCCACCGGATCGAACTCGGCGAAATCGAGAGCATGCTGGCCGCGCAGCCGGGCGTCCGCGCCGCCGTGGTCGTCGTACGCGGCACCGGCGCCCACCGCGGCCTGGCCGCCTACTGCGAGGCGGGCCGCGCCGACGGTGCGGTGCTGAACCCGGCGACGCTACGGGCCGCCCTGGCCCACGTACTGCCGGACTACATGGTGCCGGCCACCGTCACCGTCCTCGACGAGTTGCCGCTGACCCCGAACGGCAAGATCGACCGCAACCGGCTGCCCGATCCGCAGACCCCCGGGCCCGCCCGCTACCTGGCCCCCCGGACCGACGTCGAGCAGACCATCGCCGAGGTGTGGACGCAGTTGCTCGGCCGCGACCGGGTCGGTCTCGACGACAACTTCTTCGACCTCGGCGGCAACTCGCTGCTGGCGGTCCAGGCCAGGTCCCGGTTGCAGGCCCGCGACGTCACCGGGGTGTCGCTGGTGGACCTGTTCCGCTACCCCTCGGTGCGTACGCTCGCCGCCGCCTGCTCCCCCACCGGAGACCGCCCCGACGCGCTGGTCGGGGCCCGGCAGGCCGCCGGGCGACGGGCCGCCGCCCTGTCCGCCGCCGGCCCGCGGCGGGTACGACGGGCCGACCGGTCGTGACCGCGCACCGGGACAGCACCGGAACCGACGTCGATCCGCCCGACGGGGTCGAACCGATCGCGATCATCGGCATGGCCTGCCGGGTGCCCGGCGCCGACACCGTCCCCCGGTTCTGGGCGAACATGCTCGACGGCGTCAACTCGATCACCCGCTTCACCCCGGACGAACTGCGCGCGGCCGGCGTGGACCCGCACCTGCTGGCCGACCCCGAGTACGTCGCGGCGGGCGCGGTGATCGACGACGCCGACCACTTCGACGCGGAGTTCTTCGGCTACAACACCGCCGAGGCCGAGACGATGGACCCGCAGCAACGGGTCTTCTGCGAGACCGCCTGGGCGGCCCTGGAGGACAGCGGCCACACCCCGGAAAGCGCCGACGGGGCCGTCGGCGTGTTCGCCGGCATGTTCATGAACAAGTACCTGATGGCCAACCTCGCCACCAACCCCCGTTTCCAGCGGTCGGCGATGGCGCCCCTGGCCCGCATCTTCAACGACAAGGACTTCCTGGCGACGCGGGTGGCGTACCTGCTCGACCTGGACGGCCCCGCCTACACCGTGCAGACCGCCTGCTCCACCTCCCTGGTCGCCACCCACCTGGCCTGCCAGTCCCTGCTGACCTACGAGTCGGATCTGGCGCTCGCCGGCGGGGTGACGATCAACCTGCCGCTGCGCACCGGCTACTCACACACCTACAGCGGGGTGTTCAGCCCGGACGGGCAGTGCCGGCCCTTCGACGCCGACGCCACCGGGACCGTGCCCGGCAACGGCGCCGTGGCCCTGGTGCTGCGCCGGCTCTCCGACGCCTTGGCCGACCGGGACCACATCTACGCGGTGATCCGGGCCAGCGCGGTCAACAACGACGGTGCGGTCAAGGCCGGTTTCACAGCACCGAGCCCCGACGGGCAGGCCCGCGTCATCACCGCCGCGCACACCCTGGCGGGGCTCTCCCCGGGCAGCATCGGCTACCTGGAGGCCCACGGCACCGCCACCCGGGTGGGCGACCCGATCGAGGTCGCCGCGCTCACCCAGGCGTTCCGCGTCGGCACCGCCCGGCGGGGCTTCTGCGCCCTCGGCTCGGTCAAGGCCAACATCGGCCACCTCGACGCCGCCGCCGGGGCCGCCGGTCTGATGCGCGCCGCCCTGGCCGTCCAGCACGGGCAGATCCCACCGACGGTGAACTTCCGCTCCCCCAACCCCGACCTCGACCTCGACACCTCCCCCTTCTACGTACCCACCCGCGCCACCGCCTGGCCGGCCGACTCCGGACCCCGCCGCGCCGCAGTGAGCGCCTTCGGTGTCGGCGGCACCAACGCCCACGTGGTCCTCGAACAGCCACCGCCCAGCCCCGACCCGGCACCCACGGCATCCGGCTGGCAGCTGGTGCCGCTGTCCGCGCGCAGCCGCGCAGCCGTCGACGCTGCCACCCACCGGCTGGCCGACCATCTGGAGGCCCACCCGGACCTCGACCTGGCCGACGTCGCCTTCACCCTCCAGAACGGTCGGCGCGGCTTCCCGGTCCGCCGGTTCGCCGCCTGCGCCGATCTGCCCGACCTGGTGGCGGTGCTGCGTGGGGAGGACCCGCACCGGCTGGTCACCCGCACCACCCCGGAGACCGGCCACCGGGCGGTGTTCATGTTTCCCGGTGGCGGCAACCAGCACCGCGCCATGGGCGCCGACCTCTACCGCGGGCAGCCGGTGTTCCGGGCGGCGATCGACCAGTGCGCCACCCTGCTGCGCGACCGGCTCGACGTCGACCTCACCGCGCTGTTGTTCCCCGGCGACGGTGGCGGGCCGCGACGGGGACGCGCGCTCGGCCGCGCCGAGGGGCCCGGTGTGGTCACCGCCCTGTTCGCGGTGGAGTACGCGCTGGCGAAACTGTGGCAGTCCTGGGGCGTGACACCGGTCGCCATGCTCGGCCACAGCCTCGGCGAGTACGTCGCCGCCTGCCTGTCCGGGGTGTTCACCCTCGGGGACGCGCTCGCCATCACCTACGCCCGTGGCGAGCTGTTCGCCCGGATGGCACCGGGCCGGATGCTGGCCGTACCGCTGCCCGAGGCCCAGGTCGCGGAGTTGCTCGACGAACGGCTGTCGATCGCGGCGGTGAACGCGCCGGAGCTGACCGTGGTGGCCGGGCCGGACGACGACGTCGCCGCCCTCGACCGGCGGCTGGCCGACCGGGGCGTGGACTGCGGGCGGATCAACGTACCGGCGGCGAGCCACTCCTGGCTGGTCGAACCGGTCCTTGACGAGTTCACCGCCCGGGTCAAGGAGTGCGACCTGCGGCCACCGCACACCCCGTTCGTCTCCTGCGTCACCGGCACCTGGATCCGCGCCGGGGACGCCACCGACCCGCACTACTGGGCTCGTCACCTGCGCCAACCCGTACGTTTCGCCGACGCGCTGCGGACGGTGCTGACCACGCACGACCGGGTGCTGCTGGAGGTCGGGCCCGGGCGGGCGCTGACCGCGCTGGTACCCGGACAGCGGATCGCCCCCACCCCGACCGCGGTCGCCTCGCTGGGTCACCCCCGCGACCGGCTGCCGGACACCGCGCACCTGATGGCCGCAGTGGGCCGGCTCTGGCAGGCCGGGGTGAGCGTGGACTGGCCGGCGCTGCACACCGCGCGCCCGCCCCGGCGGGTCAGCCTGCCCGGCTACCCGTTCCAGCGCCGCCGGTACTGGGTGGAGCCGGGGGCGACCGCCGGCGGACCAGCCGACACCGCCGGCAGCACGGTCGACCCGGACTCCGACACGGTCGACCCGGACTCCGGCACCGTCGACCCGGGCGGCGCGTCCGCCGGCACCGACCTGGCGGGCACGCCGGAGGACGGCCACCTCGCCCCCCGTACCGAACGGGAACGCCAGGTCGCGCGGGTGTGGTGCGACCTGCTCGGCCTGGACCGCATCAGCGTCACCGACGACCTGTTCGACTGCGGCGCCCACTCTCTGATGATCACGCAGGCCGCCCGGGAGCTGCGCCGCCTCGGCGCACCCCAGCTCACCGCCGGCGACGTCCTGGCCAGCCCCACCGTCGCCGGCCTGGCCGCCCGGATCGAGGCCGCCGTGTCCGGGCGACCGCTGATCGAACTGCACGGCACCGGCCCCGACCTCGCCGCCGAGGTCGTCCTCGACCCGGCGGTCACCCCCGACCGGGACGCGCCGGCCCGCGCCGGCCCGCCCCGGGTGGTGCTGCTCACCGGTGCCACCGGATTCGTCGGCGCGTTCCTCTGCGCCGAACTGGCCCGGCAGACCAGCGCCGAGATCGTCTGCCTGGTCCGGGCCGCCAGCCCCGAGGAGGGCACCGAACGCCTGCACACCGTCCTGACCTCCTACGGCCTGCCCGCACCACCCGCGCACCGGCTGCGCGTCGTCCCCGCCGACCTGGCCCGTCCCCGCTTCGGCCTGGCCCCGGCCGACTTCGACGCCCTCGCCGACGAGGTCGACGCGATCTACCACTGTGGTGCCTGGGTCAACTTCGTGCGCCCGTACCGCTCCCTCAAGGCCACGAACGTGCGCGGCACCGAGGAGATCCTGCGGCTGGCCACCCGGGGCCGCCCCACCCCCGTGCACCACATCTCCACCCTGGCCGTCCTCGCCGGAGCCGTCGCCGACGGTGCCACGCAGATCAACGAGGACGACCCCCTGCCACCACCGGTGGGCCACGACACCGCCTACAGCCAGAGCAAGTGGGTCGCCGAGAGGCTCATCGGCCTCGCCCGGGACCGCGGCGTGCCGGTGTCGGTGTACCGGGCCGGCGCGGTGCTCGGGGACAGCCGCACCGGCGCGACCAACCGGGAGGACTACGTCACCAAGGTCATCCAGGGCTGCGTCGAGCTCGGTCTGGCCCCCACCCGCCGGTACGCCTTCGCCGCCGCCACCGTCGACTACGTCGCGCGTACCGTGGTCGCTCTGTCCCTGCGCCCGGAGACCACCGGCGGCACCTTCCACACCGTCAACCCCGACCCGCTGGACTGGAACGACATCTTCCGCCACCTGCGGGCCGTCGGCTACCGCGTGCCGAGCGTCGACTGGCAGCGTTGGCGCCACCAGCTCACCGAGCAGGTCGAGGCCGACGAGACGGCGAACAGCTTCGCCCCGCTGATGGCGATGCTCGGCGACACCCCGGACCGGGACATGCCCCGGATGCGCTGCGACAACGTCCGGTCGGCGCTGCCGGCCGACCTGGCCCGCCCACCGGAGCTGGACGCCGCGTTGTTCGCGCGGATGCTGGGCTTCCTCGCCCGGGGCGGAGCCCTGCCCGCACCGCCGGACGGCGATCCGGCCCGGCCCGACACCGCCCAGAAGGACCTGCTGCCATGACCATGCTGTTGACCGGGGCCACGCTCATCGACGGGCTCGGCGGCGACCCGGTGACCGACCGGGCCGTACGGATCGAAGCCGACCGGATCACGCAGGTGGGGGTCCGAGTCCCGACCGACGGCGCCGACCTGGTCGACCTGAGTGGGCTGACCCTGCTGCCGGGGCTGATCGACGCACACACCCACGTGGGCTACTCCAGCGACGTACGCGCGATGCTCAGCGGGGAGCTGTCGGTGGCCGAACGGGCCGCCGACATCTTCCGCAACCTGCGGGAGACCCTGACGGCCGGGTTCACCACCGTCCGGGACTGCGGCGGCCTCGACCTCGGGGTGCTGCGCACGGTACGCCGCGGACTGGTACCCGGCCCCCGTATCTGGGCCGCCGCCGTGGCGCTGTCCCAGACCGGCGGGCACGGTCGGCTGGGCTCGCCGCTGGCCCCCGCGGGTCCGTCACCGTTCTCGGTACGCGGCCTGACCGGGATGACCCCCAACGCAGACGGTGTCGAGGAGGTCCGCCGGGCCGCCCGCGAGTGCTTCCGTCAGGGCGCGTCGTTCCTGAAGATGGCCGTCACAGGCGGGGTGATCTCGGTGTCCGACTCGTTGGAGGACACCCAGTACACCGTCGAGGAGATCGCGGTCGCCGTCGCCGAGGCCCGTGCCCGCAACACGTACGTCACCGTGCACGCCCACAACGGCGCCGGCATCCGCAACGCCGTCCGGGCGGGCGTGGGCTGCGTCGAACACGGTACCGGCATCGACGGGGCCACCGCGGCGATGATGGCCGCCCACGGCGTGCACCTGGTACCCACCCTGGCCATCGCCGAGATGATGCGTACCGACTCCGAGCGGCAGGGGCTCGCCCCCGGGTTCCGGGACCGTGTCGGCGACACCGCCCGGCGCATGATCGACGCCATGCTGCTGGCCCGTGAGGCCGGTGTGCTGGTCGGCTCCGGCTCCGACCTGATCGGGCCGGACCAGAACCACCGTGGCCTGGAGCTGGTACTCAAGGCCCACGTCCTGGGGCCGATGGCGGCGATCGTCTCCGCCACCTCGGTCAACGCCCGCATCATGGGGGTCGCCGACCGTCTCGGGTCGGTCGAGGTGGGCAAGCTGGCCGACCTCGTCGCCGTGGACTTCGATCCGCTCACCGCGCCGGACCTGTTCGACGACCCGGACCGGGTCGTCCTCGTCGTCAGCAACGGCACGATCGTCAAGGACACCCGCAAATGACCCCGGCACCGCACGGACACCCGCCGACGGCCGCCGCCCTGGGGCCGGACCGGGCCGACAGCCGGCCCGACGGCACCACCGCCCCGCCCGTCCTCGGCACGGCCGGGAAGGTGGCCGCCCCGACCACCGCTGAGAAGCTGGCCGAGCTGCGGCGCCGCCGCGCCGAGGCGGAGCAGCCCGGCTCGGCCCGGGCGGCCCGCCGGCTGGCCGTCAGGGGCCGGATGACCGCGCGGGAGCGGATCCTGGCCCTGCTCGACCCCGACTCGTTCGTCGAGACCGACCGGCTGGCCCGTCGGGAGGTCGGGGGGTACGCCGGGCCGCAGCCCCCCGGGGACGGTGTCGTCACCGGCTACGGCACCGTCGACGGTCGGCAGGTGTGCGTCTACGCGCACGACGCGACCCACCGGGGCGGCAGCGCGGGAGCGGTCTTCGGCGCCAAGGTGAGCAAGATACTCGACCACGCCCTGCGCGTCGGCTGCCCGGTGGTCGGCATCAACGACTCCAGCGGCGCCCGGGTGGAGGAGGGGGTGCTGGCCCTCGCCGCATACGGCGAGGTGGCCCGGCGCATGGTGACCGCATCCGGGGTGATCCCGCAGATCTCCCTCATCATGGGTGTCTGCGCGGGTGGCGCCGTCTACACCCCCGCGTTCACCGACTTCGTGGTCATGGTGGAGAACACCTCGCACATGTTCGTCACCGGCCCGGACGTCATCCGGACGGTGACCGGGGAACGGGTGGGTATGGAGGCCCTCGGCGGTGCCACGGTGCACACCACCCGCAGCGGGAACGCCCACTACGCCGCCGCGAGCGAGGCCGAGGCCATCGACTACGTCCGGGACCTGCTGTCCTACCTGCCGGCCAACAACCTCGACGCGGCCCCGGCCTGGCCGCCGGCGTCCCCACTGGAGCCCACCGCCGCCGGCTGGGAACTCGACACGCTCGTACCCGACCGGGCCACCACCCCGTTCGACATGCACGAGGTGATCCGCCGGATCGTCGACGACGGCGACCTGCTGGCGGTGCAGCCCAACTTCGCCCCCAACATCATTTGCGGCTTCGCCCGGATCGAAGGCGCCACGGCGGGGGTGGTCGCCAACCAGTCGCTGCACCTGGCCGGTGCCATCGACATCGACGCCGCGGAGAAGGCCGCACGGTTCGTCCGGTTCTGCGACTCGTTCAACATCCCCGTGCTCACCCTGGTCGACGTCCCCGGATATCTGCCCGGTACCGCCCAGGAGCACCAGGGCATCATCCGTCGGGGGGCGAAACTCGCGTTCGCCTACATCGAGGCGACGGTGCCGAAGATCACCATCGTGGTACGGCGGGCCTTCGGTGGCGGGTACGCGGTGATGGGCTCCCGGGAGCTGGGCGCCGACCTGTGCTTCGCCTGGCCCACCGCACAGATCGGCGTGATGGGCGCGGCGGGCGGGGTCGCCCTGCTGCACCACCAGGCCCTCGCCCGGGCCGACGACCCGGCGCTGCTCCGCCAGGTCCTCGTCGAGGAGTACGAGGACCAGTTGCTCACGCCCTACCGGGCAGCCGAACACGGCTGCGTCGACGACCTGATCCTGCCGTCGGAGACCCGAACCACGGTCGTCCGCGCCCTGCGTGCCCTGAGCAACAAGCGGGTCATCCCGCCGCCGAAGAAGCACGGCAACATCCCCCTGTGATCTGCCGCCGACAGCGGCCATCGTCAGGTCGCCGCCGCCTCCCCGGCCGGCACCGCGGCACCGACCGGACGCCCCGTCGCCCCGATGAGACGGGCGACCACCGCCCGGGACGACACACCCAGCTTGGCGAAGATGTTCGACAGGTGCATCTCCACCGTCTTCTCGGTCACGAAGAGTTCCTGCGCCACCCGCCGGTTCGTCAGGCCCTGGCTCACCAGCACAGCGACCTGCCCCTCCCGACGCGTGAGCAGGTTGAGGCCGGCTGCCTCCTCACGGTCGTCCGGGCCTGCCCGACGCGATGAACGCGCCGCGAGCCGACGCCGTTCCACCACGGCCCGCCGGGCCAGCCGGTGCGCGCCCCATCCCTCGAACGCGGCCTGGACCGCCTTGATCTCCCGGTAGCTGTCGTCGACCTGGCCGAGTGCGGCCAGCGGGCCGACGGCCACCATCCGGGCCCTGGCGGCGTCCACCACCATGCCGGCGGAGGCCAGTTCGCGTGCCGCCACCTGCGCGGCGGCCACCGCCCGCGCCGGGTCCTCGGCGGCCAGCACCTGCGCCCGGGCGAGCAGGGCCAGACCGGTGTGGCCCGGCAGGTCGAGCACCGCGGCGACGGCGGCGGCGCGGTCGGCCCAGTGCGCCGCCAGCTCGGCCCGCCCCGCGACCAGCTCGGCCCGCGTCATCGCCTCGCACCAACTGGCCTGCGAGCACAGGTCGGAAGCGGGCGGGCCGTCGTCACCGGGCCGGCTCCGGGCCAGGTGCCCGGGCACCTTCCCGCCGGCCAGCCCGATCTCCACCAGCAGCCGGCGGACCAGCAGCGCGTACGGGCCCTCGGGCAGCGTCGGCAGGGCATCCACGTCCGGGTCGGCCTCCGTGGTGGGCCGCATCTGGCTGTCCAGCCAGGCCAGCAGGGTGCGGGCCACGGCGATCTCGCGGTCGCCGCCGACCGCGGTGGCCACCTCCACCGCCCGCTGCGCACACTCCTGCGCCTCGAGCAACCGGCCTCTGGCCTGCATCGTCACCACCAGGGCCGCGTAGAGCCGGGTGAGCAGCAGCAGTTGCCCGCCCTGTTGGGCGCCAGCGACCGCCCGGTCCAGGTGGCGGAGCGCGTCGTCGAAGCGTTCGTGCAGGATCTCGGCCTCGATCACCCAGGCGGCGGCCCGCAGGCTGCGAACGAACTCGCCGTCGAGCATCGCGTCGAGCAGGTCGACCGCCTGGTCCAGCCGCCGGCGCGCGGCGGGCATGTCCAACGCGGCGGTGTCCGCCACCGCCAGCAGGGCGAGCGTGGTGGCCTCCGCCGAACGGGCCCGGTGGCGATGGGCTGCGGCGTACGCCACGGCGGCCATCTCGCGGGCGGTGTCGACGTGACCGGCGGCCAGTTCCAGACAGGCCAGTTCGAACGTGAGCATGGCCCGGCCGATGCTCTGGGTGGCGGGCAGCGCGGCCAGCTCCGCCCGGGCCAGCGCACCCGCCTCGGCACGTCGGGACAGCGACAGCTCCACCATGACGCAAAGGGCGACCGCGTGCGCACGGCGGGTCGTCGGTCGACGTTGCAGCAGCCGCAGCGCCTCGTGCAGCGCGTCCCGGCTCGCCAGCAGCTCGCCGACGGCGGCGGCCAGTTGGGCGAGGCGGACCAGCAGCACCACGCGCCGCTGGTCGTGGTCGGGCCGGTGTGGCAGCAGCCGCAGGGCCACGCGCAGCCAGTGCGCCGCGGTGACCGGCGCGTCGTGCTGCACCGCCATGGCGGCCCGGTGCAGCGTCGACACCGCGGCCAGGTCACCGGGCCGGGCGATGCGGGCGACATGCGGGGCCAGCGCCTGGGGCGAGGCACCACGCCGGCACAGCGCGGCCGCCGCCCGGTCGTGCGCGGCCAGCTGCCAGCCCGGGCTGACCGCGTCGTAGACCGCCCGCCACAGCACGGCATGCCGGAAGCCGATCAGCCGGCCACCGGCGACCCGACGGACGACATCCAGTTCGGCCAGTTCGTCCAGCGCTCGGTGCACCTCGGCGTCGCGGCACTGGCCGATCTGCGCGACCAGCGCCGGCTCGAACACCTCTCCCGCCACCGCCGCCGCGTCGAGGACGATGCGGCTCAGCGGGGAGGCAGCCTCCAGCTCCCCGACCAGCCTCATCCGCAGCGCGGCGGGCAGCTCGCCGACGACCACCGACGCGGTGCTGCACAACCCGGTGGCGGCGGCGGCCAGCGCGTGCAGGTGCAACGGGTTGCCACCGCTGTGGCGGTAGACGGCGGACTTCCACGGCGCGCTGCGCTGCGATCCGAGCAAGGTCTGCGCGTCCTGCTCGCTGATCGCCCCGAGCGGCATCTCCCGCACCCACTCGTCGCCCGGCGCGCCGACCAGGGCGGTGTGCAGGCGTACCGGGGCCTGCCGGGGCCGATAGGCCAGCACGACCAGCAGCGGCACCGGCGACGGGGAGCGCACGAGCTGGTTCAGCAGCGCGATGGTCGTCTCATCGGCCCAGTGCATGTCGTCGACGAGGACGACCAGGGTGTTGGCGTCCGTGTCACCGGCCCGGTTCACCAGGTCGCGCACCAGGTGGCTGGGCGCGAGGGCACCCGACGCCTCGCCCGCGGCGGTCTTCCGGTTGGCGCAGCGGTCGCAGTCGACCAACGCGTCGAGCAGCGGGGCCAGGGGTTGTGACCGCTGGCCCCGGGTGGCCGAGCTGGACACCACCCGGGCGCCCCGGCGACGGGCCAGCTCACCGAACTCGCCAAGCAACCGGGTTTTCCCGATGCCGGGATCGCCGGTGACCGCCACAACCCGGACTCCGGCGCGGCCGGTCGCCTCCAGGACGCTCCGCAGGGCCGCCAGTTCGGTGTCCCGGCCCACGAACGGGGTCACCACCACCACTGCCCCGAGGCAGGCCCGCCGCCGTCAGGTGTCCGTCGAGCCCAGGAACAGGCCATTCCAGATCGACTCCCGTCTTCCAGATGAGCCATCACCCGCAATGGAGATTAGCAGGGTTGGATTGGTTTGCGGGCCGTTATCCACACCAGAGTCACGTCACGTATGCCCATGCGTGCGCTTGATCCTAGGGAACTCCCCAGTGCCCGACAAACAGCCAGAAGTCCATAATCTACGGTAGCCATGCATGAGATGGAGGCGTCATTGAGCAGGCGGCTGTACGCCCTCCCTGTCGACCAGACGGGCTGGCACATCAAGGCCGGAAACACCACCGTATTCGACTGGGACTACGACGACAGCCGGGACAAACTGCTCAGCCTCTACGAAAAGGGCAAACAGCGGCAGTGGAACGCGGCGGAACGACTCGACTGGACGATAGAAATCGATCATGACGATCCGATGGGCATACCGGAGGAATCGGTCGCCATCTACGGGTCGCGCACCTGGCAAGCGCTCAACAGCAGAGAAAAGGCTAACGTCCGGCTACACATGAACTCGTGGCAATTCTCCCAGTTCCTTCACGGTGAACAGGGCGCCCTCATCTGCTCCGCCAAGATCGTGCAGACCGTGCCGGACATCGACTCCAAGTTCTACGCCGCCACCCAGGTGGTGGACGAGGCCCGCCACGTCGAGGTGTACTCCCGCTACCTGCGAGAGAAGATCGGCTTCGCCTACCCCATCAACCCGCACTTCAAGTCCCTGCTCAACGACATCATTTCCGACTCCCGCTGGGACATGACCTACCTCGGCATGCAGGTCCTCATCGAGGGCCTCGCCCTGGCCGCGTTCGGGCAGATCCGCGACTACTCCAAGGAACCCCTCGCCCAGGCCCTCAACGCCTACGTCATGCAGGACGAGGCACGGCACGTGGCATTCGGTCGACTGGCCCTGCGCGACTACTACCCCGAGCTGACCCAGGCCGAGCGCGACGAGCGCGAGGAGTTCTGCATCGAGGCCTGCCACATGCTCCAGCAGCGCTTCGTCGGCGAGGAGGTCTGGACCGCACTCGACCTGGACGCCGCCGAGTGCGTGGCCTTCATGCGCGAGTCCGAGCACTACCAGTACTTCCGATCGAAGCTGTTCTCTCGGATCGTGCCAACGCTCAAGGACATCGGCCTGTTCGGCCCGAAACTCCAGCGGGCCTTTCGCGACATGGGCGTGCTCAGCTACCAGGACGCCGACCTCGACCGGCTGATGGCCGAAGACGAGACCGTCGCCGACGAGGTCGACCGGCTGCGCCGGGAGCAGGTCGCGCAGGCGATCCGGTTCGGCGCAGATTCGTCCTGACTCCCACCGAGCGGCCGGCCCGAGAGGAGATCGCCCCGTGCGCACCCCCGCTGAGTCCACCAACTACGTCCCGCAGGCGTTGGCGCTGTTCGAGAAGTACGGCCCGGCCGAGGCGATCGTGCACCAGGACCGCCGGCTGACCTACGCCGACCTGCGGGAAGGCGTCCAGCACCTGGCCGAGGCCCTGCGCGGGCAGGGAATCGGTGCGGGCCACGCGGTGGCGGTGGTCGCCAACAACCACCCCGACGTGGTCATGCTGCACTTCGCGCTGCACCTGCTGGGCTGCCGGTCCGTCTGGGTGGCCCGCGCACCCCTGGAGCACCAGCTCGGCTTCCTCCGCCAGGCCCGCCCGGACGCGCTGGTGTACGACCCCCGCACCCACGCCGAGTCCGGCGTCGAACTGGCCCGCCGCGCCGCTGCCCCGGCTGTGTTCAGCCTCGGCCCCGGCACCCTCGGCACCGACCTGTGGCGGGCCCCCCGCACTGCGGTGGACCCGGCCGACGCGACCGGCGAGCCCGCGTCGGTGTTCCAGACCAGCGGCACCACCGGACGCCCCAAGCTGGTCCACCACCGAAACCTGTTGTTCCAGACGATCCTGGAACTCGCCACCCGGTGGGCGGGAGAGGGCCGTCCGACCCGCCACCTCTACTACGGCGTCTTCTGGCACGTCAGCTCCCAACTGGGCGTCATGGGCATGCTGTTCGCCGGTGGGACGCAGGTGATGTGCGACTCCTTCGACGCGGCGCGGTTCTTCACCCTGATCGAGCAGGAGCGCATCACCAGCACGAACGCCGCCTCGCCCCGCCTGTACGAGATGCTGGACTGCCCGCTGCTCGGCCGGACCGACTTGAGCAGCCTGGAGATGATCACCCTGGGCGGCTCGACCGTCGCTCCGGCCCGGCTGACCCAGGCACTCGAACGCTTCGGGCCCATCGTGCGCGTCGCCTACGGGATGAGCGAGGCCCCCCTGATCACCGAACTCAACGGCGACGAGCACGACCCGAGCCGGCCTCACCTGCTGCGCTCCTGCGGACGCGCCTACGGCGACGTGCGCATCGCCGTCCGGGACGACGCCGGGCGGGATCTGCCGCCCGGACAGCACGGTCACGTGTGGATCTCCGGCTCGCTGGTCATGGCCGGGTACTGGGGTCAGCCGGAGCTGACCGCCGCAACGCTGGTCGACGGCTGGCTACGCACCGGGGACACCGGGCATCTCGACGAGGACGGCTACCTCTACCTGGTGGGGCGCGACCAGGAGCTGATCGTCACCGGTCCCGGCGCCGTCAACGTCTACCCGGGGCCGATCGAGGACGTCCTGACCGCCCACCCCGACGTCCACGACGCGGCCGTCACCGCCGTACCGGACGACGCCTACGGTGAGGCGGCGTACGCCTTCGTCGTGCCCGTACCGGGCGCCACCGTCACCCCCGAAGAGCTCCGCGACCTGGTCACCGAGCGACTCGACACCAACTGGACGCCCCGCGAGGTGGAGTTCGTCGACGCGTTGCCCACGATCGGCTACGGGAAGGTCGACAAACGCGCACTTCGTGACCGCTATCTCGCCCGTACCGGCACGGCAGTCGGTCCACCGGAGTGACGGTGCCCACCCGGTCCCGGGTCGCTCTCGTCGGGCTGCTCACCGCCGGAACGATCTCCGACACCGGCACCCGGGTGTCCACGGTGACGCTGCCCTGGCTGGTCCTGGTCACCACCGGCAGTCCCACCCGGATGGGCCTGGTCGTCGCGGCCGAGATGCTGCCCTACGTGCTGACCAGCGCGCTGGGCCCGCCGCTGGTGGACCGGCTCGGCGCCCGCCGGGTCTCCATCACGGCCGACCTGGCCAGCGCCGCGGGCATGGTGCTGCTGGCCAGCGTCTACCATCTCGGGTTCGCCACGCTACTCGGCCTGGTCGCCGTCATCGGTGTCCTCCGTGGTTTCGGGGACAACGCCAAGCGGGCGATGGCGCACGCCACCATCGCAGCGGCGGGCGCGTCCATGGCCCGGGTCAGCGCCATCGACGACGGCCTGCACCGGACGAGCATCCTCGTCGGCGCTCCGGCCGCCGGCGTGATCATCGCCTGGTTCGGCATCACCCAGGCCATCCTGATCGACGCGGCGTCCTTCGCCGTGGCCGCGGCCGTCGTGACGGCGCTGATCCCGGCGTCCATCGGGCGGCCCACGCACACCGCCGCGGCGGACCGGGAGCCGTACCTCAAGGCGCTCGGCATCGGGCTGCGTCACCTGCGCCAGGACCAGGTCGCCGTCGGGATCTTCGCGGTGATGTTCATCATCAACCTGTTCAACCAGGCCAGCGTCGCCGTCTACATCCCCGTCTGGGTCGACCGGGTGCTCGGCAACCCGGCCGCGCTCGGCGCGGTCAGCGCCGCGCTCGCCCTCGGCGCGATCGTCGGCAACATCGGCTTCAGCTTCGCCGCCAACCGGCTGCCCCGGTACCTCACCTTCACGATCGGGCTGCTCGTCGGTGGGGCCCCGCGCTTCCTGGCCATGGCGTTCAGCCACGACCTGCTGGTGGTGATCGCCATCACCTTCGTCTGCGGCGTGGCGCTGTCCTCCGTCAATCCGATCATCGCCGCCACCATCCTGGAACGCACTCCACCACCGTTGCAGGCCCGGATGTTCGGCCTCGCCACCGCGGTCTCCTGGGCCAGCATCCCGATCGGCGGCGTCCTCGGCGGCTGGGCCGCGTCCACGCTGGGGTTGACCACCGCGATCGCCCTGAGTGGACTGTTGTACCTGCTGGTGGCGCTCACCCTGGTGCTGCGTCCCGCCCGCTGGCGCCGCCTGGACGAACCACCGCCCAGCACGGCGACCACCGCCGAACCGGCCCGGACGTGACCACCACCGCGGCGATGTGGCCGCCACCGATCCCGCCGGCCCCGACGCCCCACGTCGGCAGCCTCGGCGACGTCCCGACCACCCCAACGGTCCACGTCCCCCCGCTCCACCCGTGACCGGTCAGCACTGCGGAAGGCGCCAACGACATGCACGTTCGAGACGACTACGGGCTCACCATCGCCGAAGCGGACGCGCAACAGGCACTCGCCGCACACCGCGCCGGTGAGCTGCCCCCGGTCGCACTCATCCGGGTTCCCGACCCGCCCCGGGAAGCCTGGGCGGACCTCGCCCGGGCCGGATTCGTCCGCAAGCCGAGTTGGCTGAGCTGGCGGGCGCCCACGCCACGCTCGGTCGACGACTACGCCGCCCGGCTCGCCCGCAAGGCCCGCCAGGACCTCCGCCGGGCCATCGACCGGGCGGCCGGCGCTGACGTACACATCGAGGTGCACCAGACGCTCAGCGGCGACCAACTCGACCCGTTCCTCGCCCTGTACGAGAGCCGGGTCAACGGCATGCGGTTCGGCTTCTCGTTCGCCGGCTCGATGCGCGCCGGCATGATCGACAATCCGAGGACCTTCGGTGTGTTCGCCTACGAGAAGGGCGAGCTGGTCGGCGGCTGCCTGTGCCGGGAGTACCCGGAGGACAACTCGGTGTGGCTGCTGTTCTCCGCCGTCGAGTCCCGCTGGCGGGAACACAGCCTCGCCCGGGTGATCTACCTGCACGCCTTCGAGGAGACCCGCAGGCGCGGCTGTCCCGAGGTGACCATGGGCAACGACCCCAACCTGTACGGGCACGTCGCCAAACCCGGCCTGTTCCTGTTCAAGACCCGCCTCGGCTTCGAGCCGGTACCCGCCAAACCCATCGGCCGGGCCCCGGCCGGCGACTGCGCCGACCTGCTGCTCTCCGTCGAGGCGCTGACCACACCTGTGGTCGTGCTGGGCTATGCCGATGACGACTCCCACGACGCCGTCAGCACGCCCCGACTGACCACCCACGTCTTCGGCGCCGGGCCGGAGGTCGACATCGACCGGTACACCACCCGCACCGTCCGCACGGCCAGCCGCGTCGACCTGCCGGCGCCGATGGCCCCTACCAGCGTCTGAGCCCTGAGTCGCAGTCCTGCTTCACCGTCGTACCCACCGGCCGCTGCGGACCTGGCCTGCCCCGGGAACCTGAGCCGCACAGCCCCGATCGTGAGGGTGGAAATGGTCTGTTCGCTCGTCTGCGCCTGCTCGCCCGCCGAGGCGGCGTACGTGCCCCGTCGTCGGCTCCGGACGTCCCCATGAACACGGACCTCACTCAGGGAAGATCAATGCCCGACCAGCAGGCCGCGCCAGCAGCGACGAGGATCTCCGTGCTCGGGCCGTTGCGCGTCGAGCACCTCAATCGCACCGTGCCACTCGGGCCGAAGGTCTCCGGCCTGCTGTCGGCGCTGGTGCTCCGCGTCGGCCGGCCGGCCGACGCGCGCCAGCTCGTCGACCTGCTGTGGGGTAAGTCCGCCTCGGCGGCAGCCGAGACGACTCTCCGCAGTCACGTCTCGCACCTGCGCCAGAAGCTGGAACTCCCGCCCGGGCAGGACGGTCCGGCGGCCACCGTGCGGACGGTGGGTACGCCGGCCAGCAGGGGCTACCTGCTGGAGCTGGAACGGGACAGCATCGACGCACACGTCTTCGAGAACGCGGTGGTCGACGGCAGCCGGTTGCTGCGGACCGGCGGTGCCGCGGAGGCGCGGCAGGCGGCGAAGCTGCTCCGGGACGGACTGGCGCTGTGGCGCGGCACCGCGTTCGCGGACATCGCCCACTGGTGGGGCGCCACGGCCGAGATCAATCGCCTGGACGCCCTGCGCCGCTCCGCGATGCAGATCCGCGCCGAGGCGCTTGTCGAGATCGGCAGCTACGTCGAGGCCACGGGGGAACTCGCCGGCATGATCGCCGTTGATCCGTACAACGAGAAGGTGCGTCGCCTGCTGGCGCTGGCGCTCTACGCCGACCAGCGGGTGGACGAGGCGGCCGAGGTCTGCCGAGAGGGACTGACCCTGCTGGCGTGCCGCGGTCTCGACGCGCCCGACCTTCATGACCTCCAGCGGAGGATCCTGCGGCGGACGGTTCCGGTCGATGCCCGTCCGGCCGTCCCCCGGCTGCTGCCGCCGGCACCGCCGATCTTCGTCGGTCGGGCCGCCGAGCTGGAGACGGGCACCCGGCTGCTGGGCGGCGCGGGCTGGCGTCCGAAGACGCTCGTCCTCAGCGGCCCGGCGGGCATCGGCAAGAGCACCTTCGCCGTCCACCTGGCGCACCGGCTCGCCGACCACCTGCCGGGCGGGCAAATCTACGTTGACCTGCGCGGATCCGACGCCCTCTGTCCACCGCTGTCCGTTCCGGAGGTGATCCGGACCGTCCTGCTGGCCCTGGGCGTGTCGCCGGACCGCCTGCCCGTCAGTGTGGACGGCCAGTTGGCGCTGTACCGCAGCCTGCTCGTCGACCGCCGGATGCTGATCGTGTTCGACAACGCGGCAGACGCCCACCAGGTACGGCCGTTGCTGCCCGCAGCGGCGGGCTGCCCGGTCATCGTGACCAGTCGGAGCAGGCTCACCAGCCTGGTGGCGACCGGCACGGCCCTGCCACTCTCGCTCGGCCCGTTGTCCGATGTCGAGGCGCGGGAGCTGCTCGAACGGCGCCTGGGCGTCGATCGGACCGCCGCCGAGCCGGCGGCGGTGACCGACCTCGTCGACTACTGCGGCGGCAACCCGCTGACCCTGGCGGTGACCGCCGCCCAGACGGCCGACTTCCCGGGGCTGCGACTGGCGGAGCTGGCCGCCGAACTGCGGGTGCCCGAGACCCGAGTCGACGCCCGGTCCACGGTCGAGGCCGCCGCCGACGTGCCCGGCACCGGCCACCTCCTGGCGGCCCCTCGGGATCAGCTCGTGACGGCCTCCGGGGCACCGTAGGTCGCCGGGGCCGGGGCACCCAGGACGTCCCGCACCATGAGCACGGCCTCCAGCCGGTTGCGGGCACCGAGCTTGGCGAGCGCGTGCGAGACGTGGCTCTTGACGGTGGCCCTCGACACCCCGCAGAGCTCCGCCGCCTCGGCGGTGGTCAGCCCCTCACCGAGCCGGCAGAGCACCTCGCGTTCCCGGGCGGTCAGCTTCTGCACGGCGTCCTGGGACCGTCGGTCCGTCGCAGCCGGGTTGACGTAGAGGTTCAGCAGGGCCGGGGAGAGCACCCGGTTCCTGCCGGTGACCGCCTGCACGCTGCCGGCCACACCGCCGAGGTCGGCCTCCTTCACCAGGCAGCCGGCCGCGCCGGCCGACACCGCCGCGTCGAGACTGCGCCGGGACCAGTCCAGGCACAGGAGAACGACCCTGATCCGTCGGGCGGTCAACTGCCGGATCGCACCGACCATCGGTTCCCCGTGGCTGGATCCGAGGACCGCCACGTCGACGCGTTGCAGGGGCCAGTCCGCCAGGGGGCGGCGGCTGTCCACCTCCGCCACGACGTCGAGCTGGCTGTTGCCGTTGAGCACGTCGTGCAGTAGCTGACGCCAGAGCGGGTCGTGGTCCGCGACCAGGACACGGGTCCGCAGGTGGGGGCGGGTCTCGCCACCGTCGGACGTCGACCGCGACCGGAACTGGTGCGTCGAGCCCTGGATCACCGTCATCTCGGCACCTCTGTCTGCAGGTCGGCTGCGCTCGATCGCCGTGCTCCGTCGCGGAACCGAAACTCGTAACGGATCCGCCGCTGTGCCTCACCGAGCAGCGCGGCCAGGTCGGCATGCCGGTCACAGCGGCCCCAGAGCAGGTCGAGGTGCCGGGTCATCACGTCGGCGTCGAGGACGTCGCCCACTCGTGCGTACGCCCGGAACCCGTCGATGCCGTCGAGGCTGCGGACCTCGGCCGCGCCGCCGATCGAGAGGAGTTCGCAGGGCTCGACCGGGGCCAGGGTGTGGTACTGGAAGTGGACCTGGCCCGGCTGGTCGACCGGGGGTGCGGTCACCGGTTGGCCCAGTGCCAACTGCCCGGCGAGGCGGACCACGTCGAATCCCGCGCAGTGCCGGGCCAGGGCGTTGATGTGACCGCCCAGGCGACCGTTGACCTCGATGATCCGGGGCCCGCGCCTGGTCAGCTTGATCTCGGTCTGGGTCAGACCGGGGCCCAGGTCGAGCACGGTGAGGGCACGCGTGGCGAGGTCGAGGATCTCCTGTCGCTCCGCGTCGGTCACCGCCGCCGGCCAGAACTGCCCCACCTCCCGGAAGGGCGGTTCCAGCGGCAGTTTCCCCGTGACGGCGAGGTGTCGCAGTCCGTGCGGCCCGTGGTAGCTCTCCACCGACACGAAGTCGCTGTACGGTCCGTCCTGCCGGCCCACCAGCAGTTCCTCCACCACGACGGTGGCCACCCGGCCGGCGGGCAGGAGCGGGGCGAGCACCCGGTGTGCCGTCGCGTCGTCGGTGACCACGTACGTGTTGCGGCTGCCCTGGCCGTACACGGGCTTGACCACGGCGGGCAGGCCGACGTGTTCCCGGGCAGCGGCCCACTCGTCGACCGAGGAGATCGGGCGGCTGCGGACGTCGTCGACGCCGCGCAGGCGCAACCGCTCGCGTTGGCGCACCTTGCTGGCCAGCATCTCGGTCGTGGCGATCGAGTGGAAGGGCAGTCCGAGCGCATCGGCCAGCCACGCCGTGACCGGCAGCATCGGCTCGGAGAAGGTCAGCACCGCCGCCGGGTTGAGCCGCCGCACCGCCGCCAGATCCGCCTCGCGGTCGGCGGTCAACGGTACGACGTCGCCCAGCCGGCGCAGCACCTCCCCGGTCCGGCGGGTGTGGTCGCTCGGGTTGACCAGGAACGCCAACGGGCCGAGTGCCCCCAGCCCGACGGCGATCTCGGCAGCCGACGCGGCGCCGCGGTCGTACACGACCACCAGCGGGCCGGCCATCAGTCGGGCATTCCCGCCACCGAGTGCAGCGCACTGCGGTACAGCTCCAGGTACGTCGTCGCCTGTGCCTTGTCGAACAGGTCGGGGTCGTAGGCGACCGCGACGGCGGTGCCGAAGTCACGGGAGTTGATCATGAAGTCGACCATGAACGGGAAGCTGGCCTTGTCGAAGGCCCACCACGCGCCGGGCCGGATCGCGGTCAACTGACCCAACTGGTCGTAGACGTGGAAGTGGGTGAAGTTGAACGCCACGTCGAACGGTGGCCGGCCCAGCCGCTGCTCGATCATCGCCAACGGGTACCGGCGGTGCCGCATCCCCCGCTGCTCGGCGCCGAGGGCGCTGCGGCACAGTTCCCCCTGCTCCGCCGGCACGACCGGGACACGAATGGGCACCGTGTTGAGGAACAACCCGACGAGCAGGTCGGCACCGGCGGTCTCCGGCCGCCCGTTGACCGTCAGTCCGGTCACCACGTCGCGGTCCCGCCCGGTCCAGGTGCTCAGGGCCCGGACGTGGCAGCCGAGGACCAGACTCTTCAGGGGGACGCCGATGGTCCCGGCGGCGGACCGGAGGCCGTCCAGCAGGGCTCCCCCCACCTCGAAGCTGATCGTCTCGCGGGGGTCGGCCGCACCGCCGAACCGCCCCCGGTCGAGCAGCAGCCCGGGAACGTCCGCCTCGGTGTGCCAGTAGTCGGCGGCCTCCTGGTCGTCGATCGCCTCCCGTTCCAGCCGGAGGAACTCCCGTTGGCCGGACTCCGGCGGCAGCGGCAGGCCGGCCGGGCGGCCGGTGAGTCTCGCGTCGTACAACGCGAGCAGTTCGTAGCAGAGCCGCGCGTAGCTCCAGCCGTCGAGGATCGCGTGGTGGATCGTGAGGGTGAGGTGGAAGCTGTCCTGGAGCGCCACCACGTGGCAGCGGACGACCGGCGGGCGCCCCCAGTCGAGGGCCTGGGACAACTGCGTCTCGCGCCAACGGGCGACCGGTTCGGCCGTGGTGGCGTACTCGACGGACAGCGGTGGGTCCACCGAGGACCACAGCAGTTGCGCGGGGACGCTGTAGCCGCCCAGGTCGAAGGAGGAACGCAACGCCGGGTGACGGTCACACAGCTCGGCGAGCGCGGCGGTGAACAGCGACTCGTCGAACGGCCCGGCCACCTCGACACCGACGAGATCCTGGTAGAGACGGGGATCACCCGACGCCTCGCTCAGGTAGATGATCCCCACCTGCAGGGCGGAGGCGGGCCAGGCGTCGCGGACCCCCGTCGGCATCAACGCCTGGTCATAGGGATCCAGGAGACCGAACGGCCGGCGCTGATGCCCGCCCTCGCCAGGTTCGTCACGTCCGTGCCGGCCGGCCACCGCCGCCACCAGCTCGCTGACCGTCGGAAAGAACAGCAGGTCGCGCAGTTCGATCGGGATACCCCGCGCGTTGGCGTCCGCGACCACCCGCAGGGCGATGAGCGAGTCCCCGCCGAGGGCGTAGAAGTCGTCGTCGGGACCGACCGGCTGGTCACCGAGGTGCCGTCGCCAGATCTTCACCATGGCCTGCGTCGTGTCGCTCATTCGTCGAACTCCCTCGGGGATGCGGTGCGCCGCCGGGTCAGCACTGGCAGATGTGTGATGCCGGCGATGAAGTTCGATGCCAGGTGCTCCACCGGCCCGTTGAGCTCGATCCGGTCGAACGCCCGGAACAACTCGGTGAAGAAGACGGCCAGCGTCATCCGCGCCAGCGGTGCGCCGAGGCAGTAGTGCGGGCCGAATCCGAAGGCGATGTGCCGGTTGTCCGGGCGGGCGATGTCGAACCGGTAGGGATCGGTGAAGGTTTCCGCGTCCCGGTTCGCCGACCCGATCCAGACCGCGACCGCCTCGCCCCGGCGGACCAGGCCGCCGCTGAGTTCCACGTCCTGCTGGGCGTGCCGCAGGAAGCTGTTGGCCGGCGACGTCCACCGCAGGCCCTCCTCCACCACGCCGTTCACCGCCTCGGACGCGGCGACCGACTGCGCCGGATGTTCGATCAACGCGAGGACGGTTCCGGTGACGGCGTGCGGGGTGGTGGCGTTCGCGCCGAGCAGCAGGCTGTAACAGTTGTAGATGACCTCTTCGGTGGTCAGCCGCCGGCCACCGGCCAGCATGCTGGTCAGGTGCCCGATCAGATCGTCCCGCCGCTGGCACCGGTCGTCGCGCAACTGACCGGCGAAGTAGTCGAACAGGCCGTGGTGGGCGATGGCCAGGGTGGCGGCGGGGTGCCGCACCCTCAGCCCGGGATCCTCCGGTGCGGCGGCCATCGCCGTCCACCGGGTCAGCTCGGCCCAGTCCGGTTCGGGGATTCCCATGAGCATGCCGGCGACCGCCATCGGCAACTGTGCGACGCACTCGGCGAGATCCCACTCCGCACGGTCGAGCACGGGGCGCAAGACCCGGCGGACCGCCCGTACGACGCCTGGTTCGAGGTCCCGTACCGCCCGGGCACTCAGCACGCGGTTGAGCGGGGTGCGCAGCTCGGTGTGCCGGGGCGGGTCCGTCGACACCAGCATCAGTCCGGCCGCCGCGTCGCCGTGGCCCAACTGCTGCAGGAGGCTGCCCCGCTCCGAGGTGAACCCGCGGTGGTCGCCCAGCACCCGGCAGGCGTCCCGGTACCTGGTGACCGACAGGAAGGTTCGGCCGTCCGGCAGGTCCTGCCGGTGCAGCGGATACCGGGCCCGCATCTCGGCCCACACCGGGTGCGGGTCACCGGTCGCGTAGAAGTCGGGGGCGAACAGGTCGACGTCCCCCACCGGCACGGTCAGGGCTGCCACGGCGCTGGAGATCCTCACCGGAGGTCCCGGTGGGCCGCCTGCACGGTGCGGGCCAGGCCGGCCGGCGTCGGGTCGATGTAGAAGGCCAGCGGGGACACCTCGACACCGTGCGCCTGCCGGAGTTCCGTGAGGATCTGCACCCCGAGCAGCGAGTGGCCGCCGAGTTCGAAGAAGTCGTCGTCGGCGCCGATGCCGTCCAAGCCCATGAGGTCCTCCCAGAGCTGGGTGATGGTCAGCTCCAGCTCCGTACCCGGTTTGCGGTGGTCGGCGCTCAGCTCGGGCCGGCTGTGGGACTCCCGGCTGGCCAGCTCGGTGCGGTCGACCTTGCCGTTCGCCGTCAACGGCAGCACGTCCAACCTGGTCACCCGGGCGGGCACGGCATACGACGGCAGCACTGCGGTCAGCCGTCGGCGCAGGTCCAGCACGGATGCGGTCCCGGTGAGGAAGGCCGCGAGGCGTCGGCCCCCGCGGGCGTCGTCCTGCACCACGACGGCCGCACCCGTCACGCCCGGCACGCCGACCGCCACCGCCTCGACCTCGGCCGGCTCGACCCGGAAGCCCCGGATCTTCACCTGTCGGTCCCGCCGGCCGACGAACTCCAGGTGCTCCCCGGTACGCCGGACCAGGTCGCCGGTGCGGTACATGCGCGCACCGGGGGTGGCGGCGAAGGGGTCGGCGACGAAGCGGGTCGCGGTGAGGGCCGGGTCACCGAGGTAGCCGTGGGCGATCCCCGACCCGCCGACGTACAGTTCCCCGACCTGACCGTCGTCCACCGGCCCGAGCCGGTCGTCCAGGACGTACGCGGTGGTGCCGCGGATCGGCCGCCCGATCGGGACGGTGCTCCCGGTGACCAGGGAACTCATCCGGTGGCAGGTGCTGAAGGTGGTGTTCTCCGTCGGCCCGTACCCGTTGATCAGAACGGTGTCGGGCAGCGCGGTCACGGCGCGGTTCACGTGCGGTACGGAGAGCACGTCCCCACCGGCGAGCAGGTGCCGCAGTCCGCGCAGGTGGTCGAGGCCGACCTCGACCACCCGGTGGAACAGGCCGGCGGTGAGCCACAGCACCGTGGCACCGTGCTCCGCGACGAAGGCGCACAGCTCCTCCGGCGAGAGGTCGCCCGGCGGCGGGACGACGAGGCAGGCCCCGTTGAGCAGCGGGGCCCACACCTCCAGCGTGGAGGCGTCGAACGCCAGCGGCGCGTACTGGACGAACACGTCGTCGGGACGTACCGGCAGGAAGTCGCTGTCCACCACCAGGCGGACGACGGCCCGGTGCGGTACGCACACCCCCTTGGGCAGGCCGGTGGACCCCGAGGTGTAGGCGAGGTAGGCGAGGTGCGCGGGGCCGGACTGGCCGGCGGCGAACCCGGCCGTTCCGTCGTCCCCGGTGTCCTCCACCGGCAGGGCCCGGCACCCGGTCGGCAGGTCCGACAGCCCGGACGACGTGGTGAGGACCAGTTCGACGGCCGCGTCCCGGAGGATGGCGTCACGGCGCTCCGGCGGGTAGCGGTCATCGAGCGCCACGTACGCGGCGCCGCAGCGGAGGATCGCCAGCAGACCGACCACGGTCGCGGCGGACCGGGGCAGGTGCACTCCCACCACCGTCCCCGGTACCGCGCCCGCCTGCCGCAGCCGGCGGGCGAACCGGTCGACGCGCCGGTTCAGCTCGGCATAGGTCAGCTCACCGTCCCAGGCCCGTACCGCCGTCCGGGCGGGGTGCCGTGCGGCGACCTGCCGGAAGATCTCGTCCATCATCGCGGGGCACGCTCCTGTAGTTGCGCCGACAGCAGGGCGAGCAGCGGCTCGGGCGCGGTCAGGAACTCGTAGTGGCCCCCAGCGAGGACGTCGAACCGCACGTCGTCGCCGTAGTGCTCCCAGCCGCGTAGTTCGGCCTCGGTCACCTCCGGGTCGTCGGCCCAGCGCAGCACCGTGACGGGCATCGGGACCGGTGCCGGCTCGTCGAGCCGGTAGTGGCGGTTGGCCTCAAGGTCCTCGCGCAGCACCGCCAGGCTGAGGGCCAGCATCGCGGGATCCGGCTGTCCGCCGCGCCGCACCGCGAGACCGGCCAGTTCGTCGAGGAGTTCCTCGTCGGTGAGGGCCAGGAACCGGTCGTGCGGACAGTGGTGGGGGGCGACCTGGGCCGAGACCACGAGCCCGGCCGGCATCGCCAGCCGGTCGGCGGGCAGGCGACGAGCCGTCTCGTACGCCGGCAGTGCGCCGGCGCAGTGTCCGAAGAAGACGAACGGCCGGTCCAGCAGCGGCAGCAGTTGCTCGGCCAACACGTCCGCCAGCTGCGCGTAGCTCCGGTAGTGCGGCTCCCGGATGCGGTTCTCCCGACCGGGCAACTGCACCAGGCACACTTCGACCCCGTCGATCCAACGGGGCCACCGGTTGAACATCGACGCGCCCATACCCGAGTACGGGAAGCAGAAGACGCGGCCGACTGACTCGTCGGACGGGTCGCGCAGCAGCCAGCGGTTGCGCTTCACGACCCGGACTCCCGTGCGGGGCCGGCCGGCTGCGGGTCGGCCCGGTTCGTCTCGACGTGGCCCCGGCCGTCCGGCCGGTCGAACGGATCCGTCATCATTCTTCTCCCTGCGTCGCGCGCATCGGTGCCGAAACGTTCCGGCGCAGCAGGGGCAACTGCCGTTGGACGAGTCCGCCGAATTCCGCTGCCCGGTCGCGGTAGTAGAAGTGGTCGCCGGGCAGCAGGGCGATCGTCGCCGGCCCGACGGTCAGGTCCGCCCAGCCGCGCAGGTGCTCGGGGGTGATGTCCGGGTCGGCGTCGCCACCGACGACCAACATCGGGCAGCGGAGCGGCTGTGGCGACCCGACGTGCCGTGCGGCCAGCAGCGTGTCCGAGCGGATCGTCTGGATCGCGAGACGCAGCATCTCCGGGTTGTCGAGCAGTTCGTCGGTCATGACGTTCTCCCGGCGGAGCAGAGCGACCCACTGCCCGACGTCGCGCGACTCGATCTCGTCGGCGCGCAGCGTCGTGACCGCCGTCGGCTGGGCCGACGAGATCACCACGAGCTCGACGTGGCGGCCGGAGCGCGTGAGCCGGTGCGCCAGCTCGAAGCAGAGCAGTCCGCCCAGGCTGTGCCCGAGCAGCACCAGGTTGCCGGCAGCGTGCCGGTCGATCTCCGTCGCCATCTGGTCGGCCAGGTCGTGCAGGCTGGCCGTGGCCGGCTCACCGATCCGGGGCCCCCGCCCCGGGTACTGCAGGACCAGGGTCTCGTCGGCGGCAACCGCCACGTGCCGCAGCAGGTCGTACACGGAGTAGGCGCTGCCGCCACCGTACGGGGCCACCACGATGGTCCGGGTGGCCCGACCGCCGGGCCTGCCCGCACCGCTGCGGTACCGCCACAGCCCTCGCGTCATCGGCTCCAGCGCCATCCGGCACACCCACTTTCCTCAATGGGTCTCGGCTCAGTGAAGCACCCGGCTGTGGAACCACTGTGGAACCCGCGTGGAAGGTGGAGCCGGTCGCCGGGCACCGGTCCCCCGGCGGCGCCGGACAAGTCGGAAACGCCGACCAGGCTCGGTCCGGACCCGTCCGGCCGGACGCACCGCGCACCCAACTACGCCCCGGTTCTTTCGGCGCCGTGGGACCGTCCGCCTTTGGTGGAGGCCGAATGCACTCGTTCCACCATCGGTTGAAGACAGGGCCGCCCCATCAACGACATGATCTGGGGAACTCGCCTGGCCGCGGTTGACCGGTACGCGGCTGCGCCGGGCCGCATCGACCCTGCCGAGCAGGGGCTTCCGTCGCCGCGAGTGAGGGATGAGCATGACACCGACCGAATCGAGCCGTGGTGTCGGCGGCGGCGCCGACACCCTACTGGCCGGCTTCGCCCACTCCGTGCGTCGGCATCCCGACCGGACGGCCGTCGTCTCGGACGAGCGGGTGCTCACGTACGCCGAGCTGGACGAACTCGCCGAGGCCGTCGCCGCCGAGATCCAGGCCCGGACCGGCGGACCCGGTGCCCGCATCGGCATCTACCTGCCCCGTTCCGCCGATCTGGTGCTGGCGGCTCTCGCCGTGATCAAGGCGGGCCATTCGTACATCCCGCTTGATCCGGGCAACCCCCGGGCCCGGCTGGAGCGCATCCTGGAGGTGGCCGAACCCGCCCTGGTCATCACCACCGGCGACCTGGCGGACGGCCTGCCACCGGACACCGCGGTGCTCCGGCTGCACCACACCCCGCCACCGGGCCTGCGCTACTCGGTACCGTCGGTGGACGTCTCCGCCTGCGCGTACATCATCTTCACCTCCGGAACGACCGGTCAGCCCAAAGGTGTACGCATATCGCACGGCAACGTCCTGCACCTGTTCCGGTCGACGGATTCCCTCTTCGCGTTCGACGAGCACGACGTGTGGTCGATGTTCCACTCCTTCGCGTTCGACTTCGCCGTCTGGGAGATGTGGGGGGCGTTGCTCCACGGCGGGTGCGTGGTCGTCGTACCGGAGCACGCCGTCCAGGACCCGGCCGCCTTCCGGCGCCTGTTGCGGGACCGGCGGGTGACGGTGTTGAGCCAGACGCCGACCGCCTTCTACCAGCTTGTCACCGAGGAGCAGCGGCACGACGACCGGCTGTCGGTGCGTCGGGTCGTGTTCGGCGGCGAGGCGCTGCGCTTCGCCACCCTGGCACCCTGGATCGCCAAGTACGGCGACGAGGCGGTCGAGCTGGTCAACATGTACGGCATCACCGAGACGACCGTCCACGCCTCCTACCGCCGGATCCGCGAAGCCGACCTGCGCCAGAGCGCGAGCCTCATCGGCGTCCCGCTGCCGAACTCCTTCATCCGGCTGGTCGACGACCAACTCGATCCGGTACGACCGGGGCACGTGGGTGAGATCGTCGTCGCCGGGCCGGGGGTCGGGCTCGGATACCATGCCCGACCCGACCTGACCGGGCAGCGGTTTCTCGACCTGACCGACGACGACGGGCAGTCGGTCCGCGGCTACCGGTCCGGTGACCTCGCCCGGCTCCGACCCGACGGCGACCTTGAGTACCTGGGCCGAACCGACAGCCAGGTCAAGATCCGCGGGTTCCGGATCGAACTCGGCGAGGTCGAGGCGGCGCTGGTCCGACAGCCGGCGGTCCGCGCCGCCGCGGTGGCCGTCCGGACCCTCCCGACCGGGGACGAGGCCCTCGTCGGATACGTCGTGCCGACCGAAGACGGCGTGCCGGACCAGCGCCGGCTCCACGACGATCTGTCGCTCGTCCTGCCCGGGCACATGGTGCCGGTGGCCTTCGTGGTGCTGGACGCGCTGCCCCTCACCGGCAACGGGAAGCTCGACCGGGCGATGCTGCCCGATCCGGTCCTCGCCGCCGACGCCGGCCGCGCTCCACGGTCGCTGCCGGAGGAACTGCTCTGTCAACTCTTCGCCCAGGCCCTCGGCCGCCCGACGGTGGCCCCGGACGACAACTTCTTCGTGCTGGGCGGACACTCGCTGTCCGCCGTCCGCCTGACCAGCCGGATCAGGGCGGTCCTCGGCCTGGAGGTGAGCATCCAGGAGCTGTTCGGGTCGCCCACCGTCGCCGCGCTCATCCCGAGGATCACCGCCACGACCGACCGCCCCCCGCCGACCCGGTGCGCCCACGGCGACGAGGTGCCCCTGTCGCCCGCGCAGCGGCATCGCTGGTCGCTGCACCAGGAAGCGGGAACCACGCCGGCCGACCAGGTGTCGTCCGCGCTCCACCTGACCGGCCGGGTCGACGTGGCCGCGCTCGACGCCGCACTCACGGATGTCGTGCGCCGGCACGCCGTGCTCCGCACCCGGTTCTCGGAACACCACGGGGCACCCGTCCAACGGATCGTCGCCCCTGAGTCGATCCAGCCGCCGCTGGTCGTCGAACCGATGGACGCGGAGAAGTTGGCCGAGTCCGTCACGGCCGTCACCCGGGAGCCCTTCGACCTCCGGCAGGACCCGGCCGTACGGGCCAGGCTGTTCCTCGTGGACGAGACCCGGTCGGTGCTGGTGCTGGTGCTGCATCCCATCGCCGCAGACGAGTGGTCACTGCCTCCCCTGCTGCGCGATCTGGCCGAGGCGTACGGTGCCCGGCTCGCCGGTCGCCCGCCGCGCTGGCAGCCGATGCCGGTGCAGTACGCCGACCACGTCGTGTGGCAGCGGGACCTGCTGGGCGACGCCGACGATCCGGACAGCGTCGCGGGGTGGCAGTTGGAATTCTGGAAGGGGTACCTGAGCGGCATACCGGACGAACTCGCGCTGCCGGCCGACCGGCCGCGACCGACCGACCCGCGGTCCCGCGTCGGCCTGGTCCCGGTCGACATCGATGCCGACCTGCATGTCGGGCTCGCCAGGCTGGCCGACGCGAGCGGCACGACCGTCGACATGGTGCTGAAGGCGGCACTGGCAGCGCTGCTCACCGGGCACGGCGCGGGCACCGACCTGCCGCTCGCCGTCCCGGTCCCCGGACGGACCGAGGCCGCCCTGGAACGGCTCGTCGGGCCCATCGGCAACACGCTGGTGACACGGGTCGACACCGCCGGGGATCCGACCTTCGCGGAGCTGCTGGTCCGGGTGCGTACCGCAGACCTGGCCGCATACGCGCACCAGGACCTGCCCTTCGTACGGCTGGCCGAGCGACTCGACCCGGTGCGCTCGACCAGCCGGCACCCGCTGGCCCAGGTCATGGTGGGCACCCGGCCCACGGTCGCGCCCGACTTCGCCCTGCCCGGGCTCGGCGTGACGGTGGAGCCGATCGGCGGCGACACCGCAGCGTTCGACCTGTCGTACCGGTTCGAGAAGCGGCGCGACGCCGACGGCCAGCCACAGGGGGTGTGCGGCACCCTGGTGTACCGCGTCGACCGGTTCCGCCGGGAGACCGTGACACGCCTCGCGGTGGGCCTGGGACACCGGTTGGCGCAGGTGGTCGCCAACCCCGCCGTCCGGCTGAGCCAGCTCGACGACCCCGCGGCCGAGTAGCGCTCTGCCAGGTTGTTCCGAGGCCACGACGCGCGGCGACTCGACGAAGCTCAGGTTGCCGGCCGGAGCTCAGGGGGCGGCGACGACGTGGTGCCGGAGTACCGGCGGGCGGCGGCGACCAGGTCGGCCGGGTATCCGGTGTTCGCCCTGTCGATGATGTCGCGGGGTCGGCCCTGTTGGACGGGTACGCCTTGGTGTAGCACGACGATCCGGTCGCAGCCCTGTACCGCCTCGCCGAGATCGTGGGTGATGGACAGGACGGCCAGGCCGGTGCTGTCGGCGAGGTGGCGCAGGGTGGCGGCGATGCCGGCCCGGGTGGACACGTCGAGCATGGAGGTCGCCTCGTCGGCGATCAGCAGCGCCGGTTGACCGACGAGTGCGCGGGCAATGGCGATGCGTTGACGTTGCCCGCCGGACAGCTGATCGGGTCGGCTGGTGAGTAGTCCGGTACCGGGTAGGCCGGCCCGTTCGAGGGCCTGGGTGACCCGGTCGGCGTGCAGGTGGCGGGGCGTGCCGGCGATCCGTAGGGGTTCGGCGACGAGTTGCGCGACGGTCATCGCCGGGTGCAGGGTGGCGTACGGATCCTGGGCGACGAAGCCGAGCCGGTGCCGGACGGCCCGCAGCCGGCGCCCACGCAGGAGCCGCAGATCCGTGCCGGCCACGTGGACCTGGCCGGTGGTGGGCCGTAGCAGGCCGAGCAGGATCTGCGCCAGGGTGCTCTTGCCGCTGCCGCTCTCGCCGACGATGCCGACGATCTCCCCCGCCCGGAGCTGTAGGTCGACGCCGGAGAGCGCGGTGGTCTGCCGGTGCCGAGTCCGGTAGACGTGACCGACGCCCGTCAGGTTGACCACCGGTTCGGCCGTCGTCCCGGAGCCGGCGGCCTTGCCCGGCCCTGGGGTGGCGGGCTCGGTGGGTGCGGGCGGTGGGGACGCGGAGGGGAACAGCAGCGGCCGGTCCTCGCCCAGATGGTGACAGGTGACCACCGCGTCCCCGAGCGCCGCCGGGAGGGGTGGTTCGGTGTGGCAGGGCTCGCTCGCCCAGGGGCAGCGCTCCACGAAGGGGCAGCCGGCAACGCGGTCGGGCTGGGCCGGTGCGCTCCCGGGGATGCTGGTCCAGGGTGCGGTCGGGTCGAGTGACGGCGTCGCGGCGAGCAGTCCTCGGGTGTACGGGTGGTGGGCGTGGCCGTTCGCCGGTCCGGTTTCGACGAGGGTGCCGGCGTACATGACGGCCATCCGGTCGGCGATTCCGCGCAGGGCCGGCAGGTCGTGGGAGATCAGCAGGAGGCCGACCTCGTGGTTGGCACGCAGGTCCGCGAGCAGGTCCAGGATGTGGTTCTGGGTGACCAGGTCCAGCCCGGTGGTGGGCTCGTCGGCGATGAGGAGCTGCGGTTCGCCGGCCAGCGCGAGGGCGATCGCCACCCGTTGGCGTTGTCCGCCGGAGAGTTGGTGCGGGTAGGCGCCGGCCGTGTTCGTGGGCAGCCGGACCTGCTGGAGCAGGTCGACCGCACGGGCGGCGGCCGCCGAACGGGAGGCCCGGGTGTGTACCCGCACGGATTCGACGAGTTGGTCGCCGACGCGGCGGACCGGGTTGAGTCCGGTCATCGCTCCCTGCGGCACGATGGCGATCCGTCGTCCCCGTACGCCGTACCAGTCGCGGCCGGTGAGGTCGGTGAGTTGCAGGTCGTCGAGCCGGGCGCTGCCGGCGACGGTCGAGCCGGTCGGTAGCAGGCCGAGCAGGGCCTTGGCGATGGTGGACTTGCCGGAGCCGGTCTCGCCGGCGAGCGCCACGATCTCGCCGGCGTCGACGTCTAGGTTGACGTCGCGGCTGGCGGGGTGGCCGTTCGGGTAGTGGATCGTCAGATCCGTGATCGTCAGCATCAGCGGGCCTGCCGGAAGGTGGGATTGAGCCGGTCCTCGGTGGCCACGCCCACCAGTGCGAGGGCCGTGACGGTGGCGACGATCGCGGCGCCGGGTGGCAGCGCCCACCACAGCCACGCGTCGGTCAGCATGGCGCCCCGGACCGACGCCCAATGGATCATCGTGCCCCAGCTCGGTGTGGTCGGGTCACCCAGTCCGAGGAAGGCCAGGCTCGCGTCGAGAACGACGGCCGTCATCGCCGCCCGGACGAAGACCGGCACGAGCAGCGGGGCCACGACCGGGGAGGCGTGCCGCACGAGCAGGTACCAGGTGGACGCGCCCATCGCCCGGGCGGCCTGCAGGTGGCCGCGGGACCAGGCGGCAAGCACCCCGGCGCGGACCAGCCGGGCGGGCCCGGCCCAGACCAGGGCGGCGACCACCGCCGCCCGCACGCCGAGGCTCTGGCCGAGAAACGCGGCCGCGACGATCAGCAGCGGCAGGAACGGCAGGGCGAGGACCAGGTCGACGGTCCGCATCAGGAGCGCGGCGGCCCAGCCGGGTGCCAGGCCGGCGACCCCGCCGACCAGCGCCGCCGCGATGGTGGCGATGCTCGCGACGAGCAGGGCGATGCCGAGCGAGCCGCGGGCGCCGATCACCAGTTGCGCGAACAGGTCCCGGCCGAGGTCGTCGGCGCCGAGCCAGCGGTCGGCCGACGGTGCCGCGTACGGTGTGGCGACCCGCTGTCGGCCGTCGGTGCCGAGCAGCCACGGGCCGACGAGGGCGGTGGCGGCGAGGGTCGCCAGCAGGACGCCCCCGGTCCAGCCGGCCAGCCGGCCGGCCCTCACGACCGGCCCCGCCCGCGGACTCGCGGGTCGAGCAGCGGGTACGTCAGATCGGCCAACGCGTTCATGACGAGCACGGTGACGGTCAGCGTGAGGAAGGTGCCCTGCATCATCGGATAGTCCCGCCCTCCGATGGCGTCGAAGGTGAGCCGGCCCAGGCCCGGGTAGGCGAAGACGGTCTCGACGACGAGGGCGCCGCCGACCAGCCAGCCGAGTTCCATCATCAGCTGGGTGTGTACCGGCAGCAGCGCCGGTCGCAGCAGGTGCCGGGTGACGACCCGTCGCTGCGGGATTCCCCGGGCGTGCGCGTGTTCGACGTGCGGGGCGTGCAGCGCCGAGGCTATCGAGAAGCGCGTCACCAGGAAGAACTGTCCGATCCCGGTGGCCACGAGCACGCCCACGGGTAGGACGAGGTGGGTGGCGACGTCGCCGACTGCGGCAAGCCCGGTGTGCCCCGGGGAGGTGACGCCGAAGGTGGGCAGGGCCCCGAGGTGCACGCCGAAGAACAGGATGCAGAGCATGCCGAGCCAGAACGCGGGCGCGGCGTCCACCAGCAGCACCCCCGCCAGCAGCAGGTTGCCCTTGCCTCGGCCACGCCGCAGGCCGGCCACCACGCCGAGCAGGACGCCGACGGCGGCGGTGAGCAGCACGCTGGTGCCCACCAGCAGCAGTGTCCAGGGCAACGCCGCCCCGATCGCCTCGATGACCGGCCGGCCACCGTTGAACGACTCGCCGAGGTCCAGCCGGGCCAGGTCGTGCAGGTAGCTGGCGAACTGCACGTGCAGCGGCTGGTCCAGCCCGTACGCGGCGACGACCTGAGCCCGGGTCGTCGCGTCCAGTTGACCGACGTCGGTGCCGCCGAGGGTGCGCAGCGGGCCGCCCGGCAGCGCGCGAGGCAGGGCGAACGTGACGGTCACCGCGACGGCGAGGACCGCCAGGTAGCCGCCGGCCCGGCCCAGCACGGCACGGGCGAGCCCGGTCCGAGCCCGGGCCGGGCGCGACGCGACGGTCATCTCAGCCGGGCAGGGCGACGAGGGAGTGCTTGTTCAACGGTCCCCCGCCCTGCTGGTAGACCCAGCCGGCGAAGACGTCGCTGCGGTAGGCGTACGCCCCGGCCGGGTAGTACAGGGTGACGAACGGCGTCTTCGCCGCCAGAAGCTGCTGCAGTCGCCCCGCCGCCGCCTGACGGTCGGCCAGCGTGGTCGTTTCCAGCAGCTGCTTCGCCGCGGCGTCGAGTTCGGTGTCGGCGATCCCGGTGACGTTGAGATGCCCCACCTTCGGATCGGTGGCCGCCAGCGCGGCGAGCTTGGCGTAGTCGATCATCGTGGGGGCCGCCCAGCCCCAGATGGCAAGGTCGTAGTCACGGCCGTTGGCCACGTCGAAGTCGGGCCACACCTTGGCGTCGACCGAGTCGGCGTCCATCGACCGTACGGTCGTGCGGACACCGATCTTGCCGAGCATCTCGGTGATGAGTTCGGCGGCGCGTACCCGGTCCGGGCTGTCGGCGTAGACGAGCAGTTCGAAGGCGAGCGGATTGCCGTCCAGGACGCGTACCCCGTCGGCACCGGGTGCGGCGCCGATCGCGTCCAGGGCGGCGGCGGCCGCGGCCGGGTCGTGGGTGTGCTTCAGGCTGGCGTCCGCGCCGGGTGCCTCCGGATGCCAGAACCCGGGGCTGCCGACGGCGCCCTGCCCGAGCAGGACGGTGTCGACCAGGTCGGTGGTGTCGATCGCCGCGGAGATGGCCCGGCGTACCTCGACCCGGTCGAACGGGGCCTTGCGGTCGTTGAAGGCCAGCAGCGTGCTGGAGAAGTTCGATCCGGTAGCCACCTTGATGCCCGGTTGTCGGGCCAGTTGGTCCTTCAGGTTGGGTGGGACCTCGTCGGCGACCAGGTGCACCTCGCCGGTACGCAGCGAGGCGAGGGCGGTCTGCTGCTCCGGGATCACCGAGACGGTGAGCTTGTCGATCCGGGGCTTACCGACCGGGTACGTGGTGTTGGCCGTCAACTCGTACCGGCGGTCCGGTTGGTAGCTGCTCAGCCGGTACGGGCCGGTGCCGACCGCGGCCGACAGCGGCGCCTTCTCCGGATCGGCCACCCCCGACCAGATGTGCCGGGCCAGCACCGGCATGTCCGCGAGCAGCCGGACCGGGAACTCCGGGTCCGGCTTGCTCAGGGTGATGACCACCGCGCCGTCCTGCGCCTTGACGTTCGTGACGATCGCCAGCGGTGTGGCGAACCGGACGGTGTCGTGCTTGCGGTAGTAGTCGATGGTGAACACGACGTCGTCGGCGGTGAACGGCTTGCCGTCATGCCAGGTGACACCGGTGCGCAGCGGCAGTGTGAACACCGTGCTGTCCGGACTCGTGCTCACCCCGGTGGCCAGCAGGGGCGTGGCCCGGTTGCCGGGGTCCAGGACCAGCAGCGTGTCGAAGACCAGGCTCATCAGGTGGTAGCCCGGATAGCCGGTCGTATACGTGTAGGGGGTCAGCGTCCCCTCGTCGCCGGCGACCGCGATGGTCAGCGCCGAGGCGGTCTGCGGCTCGTTCCTCGTGGACGAATCGCCCCCGCCGCCGCCGGCACAACCGGCGATGGCGAGCAGTAGCCCTGCGGCCAGGACACGCAAGGCGGGCATGCCTCGTCGGCGGGCGCGGTGTGACACGGGCGGTTGACCTCCTGGTACGGGGCCGGGCACCTGACGGGGCCAGCCAGCTATCGTCGGCACTCCCACGACCGGTGGGCACGAAGAAGGAGCGGTTAATGGGTAGTCGGGTCCTGCTGATCGGCGTCTACGGCATGGAGATCGTCGAGTGCGGCGGCGCGCTCGCGGCGAACCTCGCTGCCGGGGGCGAGTCGCACGCGGCGCTGATGGTGTGCGACGAGGAGATGCGTCCGGGCGTGAGCGCGGCAGCCGACGTCCTCGGGGTTCCGGTGGAGTTTCTCGGCTTCAAGCAGGGACACGTCGCCGTCGACGAGGCCCACAAGCGTGCCCTGGTCAAGGTCATCCGCACGGTGCGCCCGTCCATCGTCATCACCCAGGACCCGGAGCACTCCCTGACCGACCTCGACCCCGATCGACGACCGGCGATGACCCTGGTCTTCGAGGCGCTCGGCCTGGCCGGTCGCGGGTTCGCCGCCGACGACGGTCTCGCTCCCCACCCGGTACCGACGATCTACTACATGACGCCCTCGCGAGCCAACTGCGTGGTCGACATCGCCCCGTACTGGCCGTTGAAGGTCGCCGCGATGAACAGCCTGCGCAGCCAGCTCGAGTTCTCCGCGACCCACTGGGAGAACGAACTGCGCCCCGCCGACCTCGAAGCGCTGGTCCCCGGGTACGCCAGGATCGAGGACGCCTACGAGCGCGGGCGGGCCCTGCACGAGGTCCTCGACCGGGCCGCGCACATCTACCACGGTGTCGGCCACCACGGACGGTATGCCTTCGCCGAGGCGTACCGGCGCGAAGGTGACTTCCATCTGCCTACCCTCATCGAATAATGCCTGGCAGCGGCCACGCACGAGGTCGTTTCAAGGTCATCGACAGTCTGGCCACTATTGCCAGTGTTTGGCAATAGCAACACCGAGGCGAAGCGCGGAGGCGGGCCTTCGTCACATCCGCCAGCCGGGCTGGATCCTGACCGGCGGCCCCAACCGCAAGATCAGCTGCACGCAACCGGGCGGCGCACCCTGGTCGGCCTGGAGAAAACCCACCGCCTACCTGGGTGGACGCGACGACGTCCAGCCTTGTTGGCGCAGCCGTTCGATGCCGTCCAGTAACAGGTCCAGAGCGAACTCGAACTCGAACTGGTCGTCACAGCCCTGGCCGACGACCGAGGTGTCGTCGTGTGCCGCCGCGGTGGCGATCGCCGCGAGGTGCGGGAACTGGGCGGCGGCCTCCGCCGGAAACGCGGCCGGCGGTTCGGGCTCGGCCGTGCCGGACCGACCGGCGCGCCGGGAAGCGTCGAACAGCTCCTGACTGAAGCCCAGCATGCGACTGCCCATCGCGTGCATCACGTGGTGGGCGAGATCCGTGGAGAAACCGCCCTTCCGGAGCGTCCCGACCATCGAGTCGAGGTAGCCGAGGATGGCCGGCGTCGCCTCGTTCCGCGACTCGATCGCGATCGACGCCCAGGGGTGGCGCAGCAGCACCTCCCGCGCCGAGAGGATGCGCTCGCGGATGACGCGCTTCCAGTCGGGGTCGAGCACCGGCGGATCGATCTCGCCGACGACCACGTCGATCATGCCGTCGAGCAGTTCGTTCTTGTTCGCCACGTGCTTGTAGAGGGCCATCGGCACGACGCCCAGATCCTGGGCGAGGTTGCGCATGCTGAGGGACTCGATCCCCGCCTCGTCGGCGAGCGCGACGGCGGCGCACAGGACGCGATCCCTGCTCAGCGGCACCCGACGCAGCGTCTCAGCCTGCTCAGCCATCACGGTCCTCCACTTTCTGCCGGCGGTTGAACCCTAGCCACCTTGACGGGTGTACGGCGTACACCTACCCTTCTTTCAGAAGGTGTACGCCGTACACCTGGGAGGGGCAGAGATGAAAGCGATCGTCCAGGATCGGTACGGTCCGCCGGAGACGCTCACCCTCGCGGACGTCGACGCGCCGGTGCCGGCGGCCGACGAGGTGCTCGTGCGGGTCGAGGCCGCCGCGCTCAACGCGTACGACTGGCACGTCATGCGCGGCGATCCACGGCTGGCGCGCCTGTCGATGGGCCGGTCAGGGCCGCAGGCGCGAATCCGTGGCCGCGACTTCGCCGGCCGAGTCGAAGCCGTCGGCCCCGACGTCCGGCAGGTGCGACCGGGCGACGCCGTCTTCGGCGACCTGGGCGACGCCAACGGCGCGTTCGCCGAGTACGTATGCGTGCCCGAGACCCTGGTCGCGCGCAAGCCCGGGAACCTGACGCCGCAGCAGGCTGCCGCCCTGCCGCTGGCCGGCGTCACCGCCCTCATGGGACTGTGCGATGTCGGGCAGGTCGAGCCCGGCCACCACGTTCTCGTCAACGGCGCGTCCGGCGGCGTCGGCACCCTGGCCGTCCAACTGGCCAAGGCGCTCGGCGCGACCGTGACGGGGGTGTGCAGCACCCGCAACGTCGACCTGGTGCGCTCCCTCGGCGCCGATCACGTCGTCGACTACACCCGCGCCGACTTCACCCACGACACCGGCCGCCACGACGTCGTGTTCGACCTGGTCGGCAACCGTTCCCTCACCGCGCTCCGGCGAGCGTTGACCCCGACCGGGACGCTCGTGCTCTCCGGCGGCGGCGTCTATCGCGGCGGCAGCCTCGTCGGACCGGTCTGGCTCATCGCGCGCGGGCGCTTGCTGGCACCCTTCGTGCGGCACCGCATCGCCATTCTCACCACCGCACCCAGCCGGCAACACCTCGACACGCTCCGCGCCCACGCCGAGGCCGGCCGCCTCACCCCGGTCATCGACCGGACGTATCGGCTGCCCGAGGTTCCCGAAGCCATCCGGTACGTGGAAGGCGAACACGCGCGGGCGAAAGTGGTCATCACCATCTGACCCCCGACTGATGCCAGACCCTTCTGCCGTTCCTGGTCCTACCGAAAGGCACCACCATGATCATGCTCGCTCGTTCACTCCCACGCACCGCGCCTACCGACTCCACGGCCCCGTTCGACGGTCCACGCATGGCCACGACGGCGGGTGTCGGATGACCCGGCACACCGTCCCGGTCACCCGACCGGCAGCACGGCGCCCGTCGGGTGACCGGGACGGGTCGAGCTGGCACCTCCCGGTAGCGCTGGTGGTCCTCGGCCTCGTCCCGGTCGTTGCCGGGTCACTGCGGCTTCTCGAGCTCGCCGGCGGCCCGCAGCTGCTACCCACCAACCCGCGCATCGATTCCTCCCCGGCGCCCGTCGTGGTGCACGTGCCTGCCGCGGCCCTCTACGCCTTCCTCGGCGCGTTCCAGTTCTCCGCCCGGCTGCGTCGTCGCCATCCACGCTGGCACCGACGGTCCGGCCGGATACTGATCGTGGCCGGCCTGATCGTGGCCGCCTCCGGAATCTGGATGACCCTGTTCTACCCCGACGCCCCGGGCGGTGACCTGCTGTGGGGCATCCGACTCCTGGTCGGATCGGCAATGGCCGCCAGCATCGTCCTGGGGTTCACCGCGATTCGCCGTCGCCATGTCGCCACCCACCGCGCCTGGATGATCCGTGCCTACGCCCTCGCCATCAGCGCCGGCACCCAGGCATTCACCCAACCCATCGGTGAGACCCTGTTCGGCACGAGCGACCTGAGCACCGCCCTCTCCGTAGGATCCGGCTGGATCATCAACGCGGCCGTCGCCGAATGGGTCATCCGCCGCCCATCTGGCCTCTGGGCCCGGCGCCGCCGCACCCCCGCGACGTCGGTCCGACCGTCATGCACCCCGCCCGGCGAAGGTTCAGTTTGAGCGTCCCCACGGGCACGCCGGGATGGTGACCCCGGCGTGCCCGTCCGGCGCGACCGGCTACCGCGTCACGGACAGGGCGTCCGCGCGCAGACGTCGATGACCTTGCCGGTGAGCAGGAACACCGCCTTCTGTTTCTGGGCTCCGGCCTGGGCGCGCGGGAACTCGTGCGAATCGTCGCCGTACTCCGGCCCGGCCGGGGCGAGGTTGGTCGGCGGTGGCGCGTACGCCGCGCCGCTGTTCCAGACCACCATCGCCGAGCCGCTGTACGGGTACCTGCGGATCGGCGCGATGCCCCAGAACGGCCACACGTCCGGTGACCAGCCGCCGTCGAGCGCGGGGGTGTGCAGGCGGGCGCCGATGGTGCGCGCCTGCACCTCGGCAGTGGCGGTGGAGACCTGCTGGTCGCCGAAGGCCACGTGCATCAGCACCCGGTGCGCCGGGGTTCGCGGCAACGGCCGGTCGGTCATGTGCTGGGCGTACCCGTTGGCCTCGGACCGGTCCCACAGCATCTGGAGCAGCGCGAGGATCAGCTGCTGGTCGGCCTTGTCCGGGTAGTTGCCGTCCATGATCGCCTGGAACGGGGCGAAGTCCTTGCTGCGTTGCAGCAGCGTGGAGTAGTTCATTCCCGGCACGCCGAGCACCGACCGGGTCCAGTCCTGGGCGATGGCGGTGAGCGCGCCGCCGTTGATGCCGCCCTGGCTGTTGCCGTCGTAGCGCAGCCCGCCGGCCACGTCGATCAGCGGCCGGGCGCTGGCGTCCCGGAACGCCGGGTGGGCGGCGAACCCGCCCGGGTGGATCATCGCCCGGCCCAGGAAGAGGAAGTTCAGGAAGCTCTGCTGCACCCGGTCCACCACTGCGGGAAAGGCACTGAGCTCGGTGAAGGCGCCGGCCACGTAGGGGACGTCGGCGGCGGCCATCCCGATCCAACTGGTCGCACAGAAGGTGAAGTCGTACGTGTTCGACATCGTCCTGACGTTGCCGGCGTTGATCTCGGTCGGCTTGCCGAGCAGGCCGTGGCCGTAGAGCGAGAGGTGCGCCGGCTTCGTGGCGGAGGCGCTGCGCGGGATGTTGCAGACGAAGTCCGCCGCCACCGTCGCTCCGGACGGCGTGGGCAGGGCGTTCGGCGTCGGTGGCGTCCCGTCGCCGCCGGCCGGCCCGTAGTGCAGCCGGGAGCCGGGCCCGCCGTCGCCGGTCAGGTAGGACGGTACGCCGATGGTGCCGGTCACCTGCCGGGCGATCAGCGGCTCCTGCTCCGGAGAGTAGTCGGTCACCGCGGTGACGGTGAACGACGGTGCGGCCCGGCGGAGGGCGGCGAACGCGCCGTCCCGGATCGCCAGCATCCGCCCGGTCAGACCGTGCCGGCTGGCCACGGTGAAGTCCCAGGCCAGGTAGAGGCTGTGCCGCTTGACGCCGGCTCTGGTCAGGTCGCTGAGGATCCGCTTCATCTGCGGGACGCGACGGTCCCGATGGCCGAGGCCAGCACCGGTCACGTACGCCGTGAACGCCTTCGGCGCCGGGATCAGCGCCTCGTTGCCGTCGCGCATGCCGCGCAGGCCGACGACGTACCGGGTGCCCTCGGTCAGCGCCACCGCCGGCCGGATGATCAGCAGTTGCCGGTCCGGCTGGCCGGCTGCGTGCGCGTCCAGCTCGGCCCAGTACGGCGTACGCTTGCCGGTCCGGGCGTCGAGCAGCACGATCGGCGCGTCCGGCGCCAGCGAGCGGCCGATGTCGGTGACCGGCGCGATTCCGGTCGTCGCGGGGTCGAGGCCGGGCACCCGCACCAGGATCGGCGAGCCGGGGCTGAACCCGTCCTGCCGGTTCCACTCCGTCGGGTCGATCGGGGTCCCCTGTGCGTTGGCGGGCATCGCGGAGGCCGGGAACCGCACCCGCTTGCCGGTCGGGCTGGTCCGATCCGGCACGGTGAAGTAGTCGTTCGGGAACGGCAGCAGGCAGGCCGTCGGGTCGATCGGGTCGCACGCCCGGTCCCCGGCCGGTGCGGGAGTCGCGGGAGTCGCGGGAGTCGCGGGCGGAGCCGCGGCGGCGCCCGCGCCGAGCAGGACAGCGCCTGCGGTCACCAGCACGGACACGGCAAGACGGAGCCGTCTGGGTGTGGGCACGCGCATCTCCTTCGACACTGGACCGTGGTCCGATGCAGGGGCTGACCGGTGGTGGGTGGAGCGTGGTGTCCTTCCTACGCCCGTGAATGGATCTCGGCAAGGGGCCACGGCTTCGGCGAGCCTCACCGCCACCATGCACCGCGCCAACGCCCGGGGCTCGTCACATGGTCCGGTGCTCCTGGCTCGCCTCAGGCGACCTGGCCACGATGAAGCAGACCGGGTTCGTGAGCCGGATGCCACCGTCGGCGCCCCGCCGGGTGTCCAGCTCCGCAGCGAGCTGACGTTCCAGGTCAGGACGGCGTTCCTGCGGGATCATGTCCCAGAAGAGGCGTAGCCCCTGCGCGTACGTCCAGCGGACGAACTCCTCCCCGGACGCCGCGACGAGTGGCACGTCCTCGACCACGACCCGCGGCTCGACGAAGCCCGCGCCCCGCAGATGCCGGGTTATGGCATCAGCCTCGTCGGCTGCGTCGAGCGCGTCAGCCGTACCGGCTGCGGCATCGGTCGCGGCGAAGTCACGCATGGCTCGTTGGAAGAACTCCAGCGCGATCTGCGACCCGTCCCCTTCGGTGACGGCTCCGGGGACGGCGAGGGCGATCCGCCCCCCAGGACGCAACAGCCGGGCGTAGTTGGCCAGGGTGCCCGGGTGATCCGGAACAAGGGGAAGACTCATGCTGGCGGTGATCAGGTCGAACGTCCGCGGAGCGAAGGTTGGTGCCCGGCCGTCCATGACGACCGCCCGAGCGTTGACGATCCCGCGCCGGGCGATGTCCCGCTGGAGGAACTGGATCATCCGAGGTGCCAGGTCGATGCCGGTAACCTCACCGTCCGGGCCCGTCGCGGCCGCCGCCGGGAAGAGGACGGCGCCGCGGCCGGTACCGATGTCCAGGATGCGTTCACCAGGCGCTACCACCGCGTGGCCGACGAGCCTGCTGCCGACCGGTTTGAAGAAGGCGGGACCGATCTCGTCGTACACGTCGGCGACCGTGTCGTAGACGGCCCACAGTTGATCAGTCATGGTCACTCCGTACTAGCGGCGGCGCGGTGGTCACCGTGCCGATGGTTCCGGGGTCGTTGGTGCCCGGATGTTTTCTCCGCACGCTGAGGAAGTGCAGCTGGAGCGGCAGGCCGACGACGACCTGGGGTAAGACCTGCTGGGCGTGGAACAGCAGCGCGAAGCCGAGGGCAGCGTCCGGCGCGACGTGCAGCAGACTGAGGCAGTAGACGGCGCCGACCTCGAACGTGCCCAGGTTGGCGGGTGCACCGGGCAGGACGTTGGAGAAGTCGATGAAGAAGACCACCAGAACGACGGCGGCCACCGACAGACCGATGTGCAGCGCACGCATGACTGCGTAGGCGGCGGCCGCATCGATCATCTCGCCGACGAGAATGAGGCAGGAAGCCGAGCTGAACCGCAACCGGTCCTTCAGGAAGTACATGCCGTCGACCATGCTGTGCAGCATCTTCGGCAGTCGGTTCGCCGGGGCACGGTAGGCCGTTACCACGAGCAGACCGAGCAGTACGAGCATGAGGGCCGACACGCCGATGACGAAGCCGGTCACCCAGCCGGGCAGTCCGGGGACCACGAACGGCGTGGCCAGTGCCAGCAGACCCATGCAGGCCGCCCCGATCGTCTTCTTCAGCACGATGAGCGCGCCGGTGATCCCGACCGGGACGCCCTCGTGCTTGAGCATCCACAGGCGGAGCAGCTCACCGGCGCGGGCCGGGCTGATCGACGATGCCGCCTGCGCGGCGAACTCGTATCGCAGGAGCCGGCCGGCCGGCGGCTGGTGTCGGGGGCCCAGCATCACCACCCAACTGCCGGCCCGGACGACCTGGGCGACGAGGTTGAGCAGCACCGCGACCACCAGCAGCGGCACATCCACGCGGGTCAGCGTGTCGCTGAACGCGCGCGCGTCGAGCCCGCGCAGAAACCACCACAGCGAGATGACGGTCGTCCCGATGAGCAACACCCGGACGACGAGATCCCACCGTTTCTTCGGCGCCGCCCGGGTCTCACTCATCAGGGCAGGCGCGGTCGGCGGCCATGGAGGTCGGCAGCCGCCGGGCAGCGGCACTGTGCGGCCACAACGCGCGCTCGGTGGCGTAGAAGCGGAGCAGGTCAGGGGTGTGGATGCCCAGCTTCGCCCGGATCTCGCCCAGCGGCCAGGCGAGCAGGTCGCGCCACGGCACATCGCCGAGCGGCTGGATCCTCTGGTGAGCCGCGAAGCGTACGGCCATCTCGAACAGCAGCAGGTCGTCGCGGCTCAGCCGCCACGGCCCGCGGTACAGCTTGGTGGCCGCGAGGGTGAACAGCCTCTGCTGCCACCGACTGAGTCGGCCGCCGGAGCCCATCGTGGCCCCGAGCACGAAGGCCTCATCGGGCGGCAGGGTGCCACGGCCGAGGACGATGTGGATGCTGTCGTGGCCGAACAGATCGACGTTGCCGGGCAGGGCGACCGGGCTCGCCGGGTTCTCCAGGAGCCGGACGTACCACGGGACGACGGAGGGGTCGTCGCCGGGCATCCCGGCGTGCGCCTCCGCGAGCGTCGCGGAGTCGTCGAGACCGGGCACCCAGTCCGACAGTGCTGGCGGAGTTGTCACGAGGTGCTCCCCTCTGTCAGGTAGACGAGTCCGCGGGTGCCGTCGACGGTGACGAGCTGGCCGTTCTGAATGACCTTGGTGGCGTTGCCGGTGCCCATCACGGCTGGGATGCCGTACTCGCGGGCGACGATGGAGCCGTGTGACAGCGCGCCCCCGCTGTCGGTGATGATGCCGCCGGCGATGCCCAGCAGCGGGGACCAGGCAGGCGTGACGTACGAGGCGACCAACACGTCGCCGGCTCTCACCTCGTCGAAGTCCCGTACCGAACTGACGTGCCGAGCGGTCGCGGTGACCCGACCGGGACTGACCGCGAACCCCCTGAGATCGGCCGACGACTCGTCGACGTCCTCGCTGCGGCCGAGGAAGGCGATCGGTAGGAAGTCCACGCCGGCCACCTCCACCCGCAGTCCCCGGGGCACCTGGGCGGGCGGTGACACCTGGCGCTGCCGCTCCCGCAGGTCCCGCCGCAGGCGTACGGTTTCGGCGAGGTCGGCCGGCCGGTCCCCGGCCCCCAGCACGCGCAACTGCTCGATCAGCTCCTCGCCGCTGAGGAAGAAGACGTCGTCGTCGGCGCTCAGCGCGCCCGCATCGACCAGCCGCCGCCCCAGCTCGAGATACCCACGCCGGATGGTCGGCCAGCCCATCGTGAAGTAGTGCAGCGCCTCGTCCCGGACATGGGCGTAGTGGCGGGTCCAGCGCAGCAGAGCCCGGAGCACGGCGCGCCGGACCGGCTTGCGGCGCAGGCCGCGCGACAGCGTCGTACGGGACTCCTCCCGCTGCCGGGCCAGGTCGCGCAGGCGGTCGTGCAGCGAGCGGAAACGACCCTCCCGGTACGCCTCCAGGGTGGTCAGGAACGCCGACGGATCCTCGACCGGCGTCGGCTCGGCGAAGTCCAGCTGGTACGCCTGATGCGCGTACCGCTCCAGGAACTGGTCGAAGCCGTCCGGTGGCCCGTCCCCGGGCCCGTCGGCCGTGGCCAGCTCGAAGAGAGCGGCGTCCATCTCGGAGGCCTTGGTCGGGTATCCCTGCAACAGCACCGCGAACCCGTCCTCGGCCACCTCCGGCGGGGCCAGGAAGCGGTACAGGCGGTCGAGCAGCCACTCGCCGCCGTTCCAGTACCAGGCGAGCCCGCCGAGCAGCGCCCAGTACACCGCGCTGAGTTCCTCGGCCTCGTCGATGACGGCGAGCACGTCGCGGGTGGTCAGCGTAGCGGGGTTGATCCTGCGCAGCGCCTCGATCCGCTCGATGTGGTGCGGCAGCAGGGTCGTACGCCACTGGCGGTCGAGCCGGGCGAGATGGAAACGGAAGAAGGCGGCCACGAGCTTGCCGGTCTGGACCGGGTGCCGCTTGAGGCGGGTGTCGAGCCGGATGTAGGCGTACCCGTTGATGGTGCCCGACATCGGCTCCGGCAGCAGGCGGTCGATGCGCGGATCCCGACCGGACCAGTTCTGCTTCCACCTGCGTACCAGGCGGGGGAAGAGCGTCGTCGCGAAGAGCGGGGACAGCGGCTCCGGCAGCCACGAGTCGCAGATGCTGATCCGCGCCCACTCGGCGCCCTCGATGGGGCTGCGCCAGCGGATGTCCTCGGGCAGCACCACGTCCCGGGTGAGCGGGCGGGCCTGCAGGATCGCGAACCGGCCGTCCGTGATTGCCCACTCGATGTCCTGGGAGGCGCCGAAGTGCTCCTGGACCGCGATGCCCAGCCGGGCGAGCGCCACGGCCTGATCCCCGGTCAGCGAGGGGGTGTCGCGCAGCTCGGGCGGGACGTCGACGAAGGTGGCGCCGTCCTCGGTGGGCGTGACCATGAGGGATTTGTGGGAGTGTTCCGCGCTGAGCAGCCGAAGGCCTTCGCGGTCCACCACGTGGCGGTCGGGTGTGACGACGCCGCTGACCACCGCCTCGCCGAGCCCCCAGCTGGACTCGATGACCACTGGTTCGGTGACCGCGGCGGTCGGCGCAGTCACGAACATGACACCGGCGGCGTCGGCGGGCACCAGGGCCTGCACCACGACGGCCATGCGTGCCTCGCCGTGCGGCAGTCCCACCCGGTCCCGGTAGTGGATGGCGTGGACGTCCCAGAGCGAGGCCCAGCAGCGCAGCAGCGCGGTCACCAGCCGGTCGAACGTCCGGACCCCCAGTTCGGTGTGGTACTGGCCGGCGAAGCTGGTGTCCGCCGTGTCCTCCGAGGTGCCGGAGGACCGGACCGCGACGGCTCCGCCGGCCGGGCACACCGTCCGGAACGCCTCCTCCAGGTCGGTGAGCAGGGTCGCCGGCAGCTCGATCGCCTCGATCGCCGCGCGCAGCGTTCCGGCGGCCTGCTCGTCCTCGCGGGCGAGCAGGGCCAGGTGCGGCGCCACGGCCGGCTGTGCGAACCGTTCATAGACCGAGGTGGGCAGGCAGAACCCCGGCGGCACCGGTACGCCGACGCCGATGAGCTCGCCCAGGTTGGCGGCCTTGGCGCCCACGGTCGGCGTGTCGTCCCGGCCGACCGCCGACAGCGCGATGACGTCAGGCATCGTCGGCCACCCGTTGCACCCAGTGCTGGTAGTGCTTGCGGAAGGCGCGGACACCGCTGTCCCGTTCGACGTAGATGCCGTGCCGGTCGCCGGTCTCCAGGGTGTTGAAGATCGGCAGATCCTGGTTCGACGTGACGGTGATCTCCGGCCGGTGCACCAGGTAGTTCCGCAGGTCGCGCAGCCGCCGGCCGCTCGGTTGCAGTGCGACGGCGATGTGCTGCACCGTCCGGTTGGGGGCGACCGGCGTGGTGGCGAGCAGCAGCCGGTACTGGATCACGTCGTCGGCCCAGTAGGTGATGCGCTGCCCGGCCGGCCAGCCGTCGACGCGCAGCACGAACTGCTTGGCATTGATCCCCAGCAGGTTGGCGAGGGCGCCGAGCCTGCCGGTGTAGGCCGGCCAGGTCAGCTCCGCGCCCATCCACGCGCCACCGGTGATGGGCGGCCCGTGTCCGGTCAGCTCGTCCGGCCGGTCGAGGATCCGCAGGCTCGGCTGGTCAGTGACGTCGAGGCCGTGCAACTCGACGAGGTGGTCCGGGTCGTACGTGTTCTCCAGGATCCGCCGGACGGTCGCTCCGGTGAGGTCGGCCAGCCGGAACCCTCGGGCGAACCCCGCTCCGGCGTCCAGCGCGGGGAACTCCGGCAGGGCGAACATCGGTTCGGCGCTGCCGTACCACACCCAGACATAGCCGTGACGCTCCGCTGTCGGGTACGCCCTGACCCGGGCGCCGCGCGGGATGCGGTCGGTGCCCGGAACAGCGACACAGGCGCCGTCACCGGTGAACCGCCAATGGTGGAACGCGCACCGCAGCGTCCCGTCGACGACCTTGCCGTCGGCGAGGCTCGCGCCCAGATGCGGGCAGGTGCGCGCCATCACCGTGGGGCGACCGTCGCCGTCCCGCCAGGCCACCAGGCGTCGGCCGAACAGCGTGATCGCTCTAGGCGTACGCCGCAGCCGGTTGGACGGCAACGCGACGTACCAGCTCGCCGCCAGGTTGAAGCCACGGTCCGTACGCGTGCCGGCCGGCTGGTTCTGCACGGTCATCGCCCCGCACCGCCGACCGGTCCGGCGGGAACGGGGCGCGAACCGGTCAGAGCCGGTGGTTCGCCGCCTGGTCGAAGCGAGTGACGAAACGCCGTTGCCACGGTGTCTCGACGGCCCGGTGCGAGTAGTGCTCGCGGACGTAGGCAACGGCCTCCGTGGGGGACACGCCGTCGAGGACCGCCAGGCACGACAGCGCCGTCCCGGTACGCCCGAAGCCGCCTCCGCAGGCCAGCTCGACCCGTTGCGTCCCGGCCCGGTCCAGCACCTCGCGCAGGACGCCGAAGAAGTCCGTGCGGTCGGCCGGCAGCCAGAAGTCCCGCCAGCGGACCCAGCGGCTCTCCCACGTCACCGGCTTCGGCGGGGAGCCCACCAGGTAGACCCCGAACTGCGGCTCGGGTCCGTCCGGCACCGGATGCCGCAGGCCGCGCCCGCGCACCAGCCGCCCGGACGGCAGTCGCATGACACCCGCTGCGTTCGGCTGCCAGCCGGCTTCGGTCATTCGGAACACCCTCTCCACTACTCGGCCTCGGGACCGGTCCGGGAGAAAGCCTAGGTGACAGATTCCCCGAACCGGGACTACGGGACAGGAATCGCTCGTCGGCGTCATACCCGGTGTGGCAGCGGAGCACGGCCGTCACTCCTTGCCGGCGATGAGGACGGCGAACCCCACCCCGGGCAGCTCCGCGAAGGTGCGCATGCCGTCGATGAGCCCGCGCACCTCCTGCTCGTAGTCGCCCAGCGCCGAGATCCGCTCGGAGTTCGCCCGGACCCATGCGTCCACCACGGCGAGGGTCGGCGGGATCACCTGCTCGTAGATGTCCTCCACGTACCGGGTACGCAGCCCGGCCCGAGCGAAAAGTTGGGGGTACTCGTCCAGGTACGGCGGCTGGGCCAGGTGGTAGTTCTGGTAGAGCTGCCTGACGAAGTCGTCACGCTCCGGATCGTCCACTCGTTGGAGCACCGGTTGCGCGACCACCAGCCGGCCGGCCGGCCGCAGGATCCCGGCGATCGTGTTGAGCACGCCGGCCTGGTCGGGCAGGTGCTCAAGCGACTCGATGGCGAGGACAGCGTCGAACGAGTTCTTGTCGTACGGCATGGACGTGGCGTCGACCAGCTCGAACCGTACGCGGTCGGCGACCCCCGCGGCCGCCGCCCGCTCGGTGGCGATGTCGACCTGGGTGTGGCTGATGGTGATGCCGACGACCTCGACCGGGACGGTCTCGGCGAGCCGGACGGCGGGACGGCCGGTGCCGCAGCCGAGGTCGAGCACTCGCTGGCCGGGCCGCAGCGCCAGCCGTTCGATCAGCAGATCGGTCAGGTTGTCGGCCGCCTCCCGCATGCCGACGCCCTCGTGCACGCCGTCCGGGAAGTACCCGAAGTGATGACTGTCGCCGAGCATGTCCTCGGACAGCACGGTGATCTTGTCGTACATCTCCCCGACGCTCTCGCGGTCAGGGCGGTAGGAGTCGCTCACAGTGCTCCTTCTTCGGCGCGGTCGACCCAGGTCGCATACTGCTTGCGGAAACGCAGGAGGGCGTGGTCGTACCGGGTCGGGGTGGGCGCCGCGGTGTCGTCGGCGTTGCGGTAGATGGCGAGGTCTTCGCGGGTGCCCCACCAGTGGTGGGCGCGATAGGCGAGGTACACCAGCCGGTCCCGGGCCGGGTTGCCGGTACGGCGGACCAGCGACCAGCCGCGCATGTGGGTACGCCCCGGACCGACCGGCGTGACGCCGAGCAACTCCTTCACCACCACCTCACCGTCCAGCAGGAAGGTCAGGCGCTGCCCGGCGGGCCAGCCGTCGACGAGGAGTTCGAACTTCTCGCTGCGCAGCCCGAGCGCGCGGATCGCGGCGGGTACCTGGAGGCCGTGGAACTCCAGCCGGGCTCCGGTCCAGGCGTCCCCGGGGATCGGCGGCCCGTTCTCGGCGGCCGCGGCCGGTTCCGGCAGCATGACCAGTTCCGGCGCACGGTCGCACGCGACGCCGTGCAGGGCCATGAAGTGGTAATGGTCGAAGGCGTTCTCGAGGACCCGGCGCGGCGTCGCGGCGGTCGTGTGCGAGAAGCGGTAGCCGAGGTATTCGTTTCGGCGCTCGGTCAGTGCCGGAACCTCCGGCAGCGGGTAGGCCGGTTCGCCGCCGCCGTACCAGATCCAGAGGTAGCCGTACCGCTCGACGAGCGGATAGGCCCGCGGCTGCTTCATCGAATGCGAGAGCCGCGGCATGCCGGGCACCGACGCGCACGCCCCGGTGGCGTCGAAGCGCCAGTGGTGGAACGCGCAACGCAGGCTGCCGTCGACCACCTTGCCGACCGCGAGGCTGGCGCCCAGGTGCGGACAGTGCCGCGGCATGATCGACGCCCGGCCGGTCCCGTCGCGCCAGGCGACCAGCTCGCGGCCGAACAGATCGAGCTCTCGCGGCCCGCGGCGCAGCTCGGCAGAGGCCATGGCGAGGTACCAGCCCGCGGCGAGCCGCATGTCGGCGCCCGGCTGCGACGGGGCGGTCCGGCGCGGTTGGTGCGAGATCGGGGCCGCCCCGGTCACGACCGGCTCCTGACCGGGGCGGGCGTCGTCTCGACCTTGCCCACCCACGACTGGTAGTACCGGCGGAAGTGCGCAACACCGTTGTCGTAGGGGGTTCGCAGTGTTCCGGCGGCGGCCTCGGTTGTGTCGTAGATCGGGATGTCCTGCCGGGTTCCGGCGCGGCTCTGCCCGTAGAGCATGACGAGGTTGAAGAGCGTCCGCAGCCGGCCGGTGCGCGGCGTGCCCGCCCAGCCGACCTGGGTGGTGACCCGTTCGGACACCGGCGTGATCGCCAGCAGCACCTTGAAGAACTCCTTGCCGTCGACGTAGCCGGTGAAGCGCTGGCCGCCGGGCCAGCCGTCGACCAACAGCTGAAAGGCGTCACCAGCCGCGAACGTCGCCGCCTTGGCCATCCCCCAGCGGGCGGGATCGCGTACCGGGTGCCCGGGTGTGGCGATGCCCTCGAACCAGGCGCCGAGCCAGGCGGGGGAATCGATCGGCGAGCCGTTGTCGGCGGCTTCCGACTGGTCGCGCAGCATCCGGAACTCGGTGTGGTCCAGCGACAAGCCGTGCAACGTCTGGAAGTGGTAGTAGTCGAACGCGTTCTCCAGCAGCTGCCGGGCCGTGCCGGTGCTGCGGTCGGTGTAGCGGAAGCCGACGTAGCGATCCCGGTTCTCCGCGAGCGCGGGAAAGTCCGGCAGGCTGAACAGGGGCTCGGCGGTGCCGTACCAGACCCAGACGTAGCCGTAGCGTTCCACGGTCGGATAGGGCGTCAGCTTCGCGGTGGCCGGGATGCGTGCGGATCCGGGAATCCGCACGCAGGCGCCGGACCCGTCGAATCTCCAGCCGTGGAACGGGCAACGCAGGCCGACGTCGTCCACCTTGCCCAGTGCCAGGCTGACGCCCTGGTGGGGGCAGTAGCGCGGCGCCACGACGGCCCGGCCCGAGCGTTCCCGCCACGCCACCAGATCACGGCCGAACAGTTGCAGGGCCACCGGGCGGTCGCGCAGGCGGGCGGTGGAGAGTCCCGCGTACCAACTGGCCGCCAGGTCCGCGGGAACGGGATCGGCGGCCGGCGCGGGCAGGGCCAGCCGGTCGGTGTGCCTTCTGGTCATCTGCACGATCCCGTTCAGTTGGTACGGGTGAGGATGAAATCCGCGATGGCGCACAGTGGCTGAGCACCCACGCCGAACAGCTCGACGTCCTGCTTCGCCGAGGCGACGAGCTCAGTGGCGCGACGGCGCGACTGGTCGAGGCCGAGTAGCCGGGGGAACGTCGCCTTGCGCTGCTTCTCGTCCTTGTGTGGCGTCTTGCCGAGCTCGTCCAGGGTCGACGTGACGTCCAGGATGTCGTCGATGATCTGGAAGGCCAGACCGATCTTCATCCCGTACGACTCGGCGCGGCGGATCATCTCCTCGTCCGCGCCGGCGAGAACCGCGCCCGTCACCACGGCGGCGCTGAGCAGCGCGCCGGTCTTGCGGGTGTGCATGCTCTCCAGCGTCGCCAGGTCGACGTCCTCACGGTCGGCCATCTGGACGTCGATGACCTGGCCGCCGATCGCGCCGTGGATGCCGATGGTGTGCAGCAGAGTGTGGATCACCCGCAGGACTCGGCTCGCCGGCGCGTCGGTGTGCAGAAGCACGTGCTCCAGCGAGTACGACAGCAGCGCGTCGCCGGCGAGCAGAGCCATGCCTTCGCCGAACACCTTGTGGTTGGTGGGGCGGCCACGCCGGAAGTCGTCGTTGTCCATCGACGGCAGATCGTCGTGGATAAGAGTCGCGGTATGCAGCATCTCCAGAGCGACCGCGGTCGGCATCGCCACCTCGGTGCTGCCGCCGCTGGCCGCACAGGCGGTGAGACACAGGATCGGCCGGACCCGTTTACCGCCCGCCAGCAGCGAATATCTGATTGTGCGGTACAGCTCGTCGGGCCCGCCGATCTGGATGGCCCGCTCAAGTTCCCGGTTGATGAGCTCACGCTGCGAGCGCAGGCGTGACGACAAGTCAATCTGTTTCAACATTGACGTTCCCCCATGGGTACAAAGCCGGTGCAACCGTACTCCGCCCGAAGCCGTGAGTCAATGTTCATCTGTTATACATTGACTTTGCCCAGCGCTGGTCGATGGTGTTAATGTAGCGCCAGGGCTGAACCACGGGGGTGAAGTTATGATCAAGACGGCCGTCACCGCCCGGCGTTAACGTCGACATATTGGGCTGAGCTGGTAAAACAGCGGTGATTTGCGGCAGTCGACACTGCCGGTCGCCTCTTTGGCGGTGCTGCGGCGCCGCCATTTCCGTGTCGGTCTTGCAGGCCGCCACCCACCGCCGAACGGACAACCGCTAGGGTCGGCTGCGATTTCGCATTGATGTTAATTTCCTTTTACAACGATGAACAGGTCCGTTTGCATTCATCGCGCCCGCGTGGGCGCCACCGACGGTGGAGAAGTGAATGGCGATACCTGACGCCCCGCGGCGGATCCCCGTGATCGGGCATGCCGCGGCGCTGCTATCCGACCCGCTCGGCTACCTCGCCACCCTGCCGGCGCACGGCGACGTGCTACGCCTCACGTTCGGACCGGTGCGGATCGTGGTCGTCTGCGACCCGGAACTCACCCGCAGGGTCCTCGTCGACGACCGCACCTACGACAAGGGCGGCCCCTCCTTCGACTCCGGGCTCGAGGAGTTCGGCGACGGCCTCGCCTCCTGCCCGCACAGCCGGCACCGTCGCCGGCGGCGCCTCGCGCAACCCTCGTTCCACCACAGCCGCTACCCCGGATACGCCCGGGTGATGACGGACCACATCGACACGGCGACCGCCGCCTGGCGGCCGGGCCAGGTCCTGGACGTCCGGGCCGAGATGGCGTCGCTGTCGATGTCGATCGCCGTCGCCACGATGTTCTCGTCGTCGATGCCGGCCGACCGCCTCCGGCAGGCGGTCGGCGATCTGCAGACGCTCGTCAGCGGCATCCACCGCACCATGTTGCTGCCGCCCGCGCTGACCCGGCTGCCGCTGCCGGTCAACCAGCGCTACCGGAGGGCCGTCACCCGCCTGCGGCAGACGATCGGCGCCATCGTCGCCGAGCGCCGAGCCCACGCAGGCGAGCACGACGACCTGCTGGCCAGCCTGCTCGCCGCCCGCGACGACCAGAGCGACACGCCGTCCTCGCTGACCGAGAACGAGGCGGTCGACGAGGTCATGACGTTCTTCGCCGCCGGATCCGAGACGATCGCCAACACCCTCGCCTGGTCGCTGTACCTGCTCTCGCAGGACGCCGACGTGCGGGCCCGGCAGCGCGCCGAGGTCGAGCAGGTCCTCACCGGCGACGTGGCGACGTTCGAGGACATCTCCAAACTGGAGCTCACCACGCGGATCGTCACCGAGTCGCTGCGGCTCTACCCGCCGGCGTGGATCGTCACCCGAGCCGTCACCGCCGACACCGAACTCGGCGGGCACCCGATCCCGGCCGGCACGTTCGTCGCCTGGAGCCCGTACCTGCTTCAGCGCCGGGCCGATCTGTACGAAGAGCCCGACCGGTTCCGGCCCGACCGGTGGGACGCGACGCGCTGCCCGGCACCGCCGCGCAGCGCGTTCGTCAGCTTCGGCGGCGGCGCCCGCAAGTGCATCGGCGACCAGTTCAGCTACGTCGAGGCAACGCTCGCGCTGGCCACGATCACCCGCCGCTGGATCCTCGACCCCGTCCCCGGGGCCCGCGTCACCCCGGCCGCCTCGACAACGCTCTACCCGAAGAACCTCCGGATGCGGCTGGTCCGGGAGGCATCCTGATGGGGAACCGGGCGACGATGACCCGCGTACGGGAGCGGCTCCGCACCGAGCACGCGGTGTTGTCCAAGTCGCGCGGCATCTTCCGGGAGTACGTGACCGAGCTGTACTACCCGGCGCAGGAGCTGACCCAATGGCAGCGGGCCCGGTGCACTCCGCTGACGTTCCTCGTGGAATACCTGGTCTACCGGGTCGACGCCGTCGCCGAGGACAGCCGCGACCTCGACCTCGACGTGGCGGACAACCAGCACTACGACAAGCTGGTCCGCTACAAGCACAGGTTCGAGGCACTTCTTCGCCGTGCCCGCGCCCACAACGACGCGGTGGCCCGCCAGCTCGATCTCGGCGAGCAGTACGTACGCCTGGAGAACAAGGTGACCACGCACGGCGTCGCCGACCAGCAGCAGGTGCTCCGGCTCGCCGAGCTGCGCTCCTCCGACATACGGCTGCTGCACGCCATGACGTTCGCAATCCTCCGCCGGCCGATCGACCAGGCCCTCCTCGACCTGCTGTGGCCGGTGGAGGTGCTCGCCGACATCGGCAACGACCTCGAGCACTACACCCAGGACGTGGCGAGCGGGCAGTTCAACACCTACGACGCGATCGTGCGCCTCCACGGTGACGCCGCCCCCGCGCGGCTGCGCGCCCAACTCGACCGGTACGAGGCGCTTTTCCACGAACGTCTCGACAGCTTCCCGGCAGCCCGGCGCGACCGCCTGGCCGTGCTCGGCACCCGCCGCTACCGGCAGCGCACCACCCGGATTCCTCAGCCGATCCTCGAAAGGGCTCCATGACCTCGGACACCGTCGTCGCCACCGGCGTCATCTGTGTGATCTTCTGGCTGATCGCCTACGTGGGGATCATCTACCGCGGCTTCAAAGAACACACCTACGGAATGCCGATCGCGGCGCTGGCCACCAACCTGTGCTGGGAGGCCGCGTACGGATTCTTCATCAACCCCTTCGCCGACCACATCCACACGCTGAGCATCGTCTGGTTCCTCTTCGACCTGATCATCCTCTGGCAGGTGTACCGGTACGGGCCCACCGAGTTCGACGCCCCGGTACGCCGCTACATTCGGCCGGTGACGCTCCTCGCCATCGCGGCCGCGTACCCGGCGATGCATCTGGCCTTCTTCGAGTTCAACGACCCGGACGGCGAGTACACCGGCTTCGGCATCAACGTCATGATGTCGATCCTGTTCATCACGATGCTGGTGCGCCGGGGCAGCAGTCGCGGCCAGTCGCTCTACATCGCGGTCGCCAAGTTCCTCGGCACGTTGTTCGCCTGGATCGCCACCGCGCTCACCGTGACGACCAGCGCCACCCAGCAGTGGCCGGACAGCCCGGCCTCCTTCGTCACCGACAGCGTGACGCACCAGGACTATCCGCTGACGCCCCTGGTCAACTATCTCTATCTGCTGGTCTTCATCGCCGACATCATCTACATCGTGATGCTGCGCCGGCGGCTCAAGGCCGAGGGCGTCCGGCCCTGGCGGCACTTCTGAGGAGGACGGACATGGCCTGGATCCTGTTGCTCGGTGCCATCGCGTTCGAGGTGACCGGCACGTCGGCGCTCAAACACAGCGCCGGATTCACCAAGCTCGTGCCCACGATCGTTGTCGGCGTGGCGTATCTGCTGTCCTTCACACTGCTCGCCTTGGCGGTCCGACACCTACAGGTGAGCGTCGCCTATGCGATCTGGTCCGGAGTCGGCACCGCAGCGATAGCGATCGTCGCCCGGCTCGCCTTCGGCGAAGCGCTGACGCCGGCGAAGATCGCCGGTATCGCGCTGATCATCGCCGGTGTGGCGACCCTCAACCTCGCCGGCGCGGAGTGACCGGTTGCGTACCGCCGTGGTGGCGGTGGCCGAGTACGCCATCTACCTGGTCACCGTCGCGTTCGCCGTGTCCTGCTGGCGCCTGCCCAAGCCCTCCCGGCGCGTCATCGCCGTCCAGTTGCTGGTGGCCACGGCTGCCACCGTCGCCCTGGTCGGACTCGCCGCGCTCGCCTACCACCATCCCCGGCCGTTCGCCGACGGCCAGACGCAGCCATGGTTCCCGCACGACCCCGACAGCGGTTTCCCGTCCGACCACACCACCGCGACCACGATGATGGCAGCGCTGCTGTGGCCGTACCGTCGGGCCGTCGCAGCGGCGCTGATGGCGGCTGCCGCGACGATCGGCGTGGCACGGGTTCTCGCGCACGTGCACTGGCCGGTCGACGTCGTGGCCGCGATCGGAATCGGCGTCACCGGCGCGGCGCTTGGCTGGTGGCTCGGCGGGCTGATGATGCGACCACGCCACCGGACGCCGGCGGGGCCGTAAGAGGACGTCCTCTCCTGCGGTGCGTACAGTTTCGGGTCGGACTTGAGGTTGGGCCGGGCAGACCCGGCGCAGGAAACGGGATGAGACAGCGACGGCATGACGGCGTACAATATTGCGGAAACCGGTCAAAACGGCATCGACCGCGGCCAGCTGGAGACCTGTCTCAGCGTCTTTGAGGCGTTGGAGGACCTGCCTTCCGATCATCCCGATGTGGTGCGGGTGCAGCGGGCCACCGCGAGGCTCTACAAGGTGATCAAGCAGCGGCGGCGTGAGGAGCGGCGGGACGCCATCGCGGCGGCCGACCGCTTGGTGACGGCGGCCACCGCCACCGGCGCCCCGGGCCGGATCGACGACGAGACCCAGGGCATCCCACTCGCCTCCCCCACCGTGGGCGCCACGGCCGGTCTCCTGCAGAATCCGCGCGGCTGCTACGTCTGCAAGCAGCGCTACCGCGAGGTGGACGCGTTCTACCACCAGCTCTGCCCGTCCTGCGCCGCGCTCAACCGGGAGCGCCGCGACGCCCGCACCGACCTGACCGGCCGGCGCGCGCTGCTCACCGGCGGCCGAGCGAAGATCGGCATGTACATCGCGCTGCGGCTGCTGCGCGACGGCGCGCACACCACGGTGACCACGCGGTTTCCGCACGACGCGGTCCGCCGGTTCGCCGCGATGCCGGACAGCGGGGAGTGGCTGCACCGCCTGCGGATCGTCGGGATCGACCTGCGCGACCCGGCCCAGGTGATCGCGCTCGCAGACTCGGTCAGCGCCCAGGGGCCACTCGACATCCTGATCAACAACGCGGCGCAGACGGTCCGCCGCACAACCGGGGCGTACGCCCAACTCGTCGCCGCGGAGGCGGCGGCCCTGCCGGACGGCCCGCTGCCGGAAATCACCACCTTTGCCAAACCTGCCGGCCGCGGCGGTCCGGCAGGCAGCCTGACCGCCGCGCCGCAGTCGGCCGCGCTCACCCCGCAGGCGCTCACCGCGCTGGCGCTGACCGGCGGCTCGGCCTCGCCGGAACGGATCGCCGCAGCCACCGCCATCGACGCCGGTGGGCTGGTGCCGGACCTCGACCCGGTCAACAGCTGGGTGCAGCGGGTGCACGAGGTGGACCCGGTGGAGCTGCTCGAAGTGCAGCTGTGCAACGTGACCGCGCCGTTCGTGCTGGTCAGCCGGCTACGACCGGCGATGGCCGCAGCGAAGGCCCGCCGCAAGTACGTGGTGAACGTGTCAGCGATGGAGGGGCAGTTCGGCCGCGGCTACAAGGGGCCGGGGCACCCGCACACCAACATGGCCAAGGCCGCGCTGAACATGCTGACCCGGACCAGTGCCCAGGAAATGCTGACCGACGGCATCCTTATGACCAGCGTCGACACCGGCTGGATCACCGACGAGCGGCCCCACCCGACGAAGATGCGGCTGGCGGACGAGGGCTTCCACGCCCCGCTGGACCTGGTCGACGGCGCGGCGCGGGTCTACGACCCGATCGTCCGCGGCGAACAGGGTGAAGACCTGTATGGCTGCTTCCTGAAGGACTACGCACCCTGCGCCTGGTGACCAACGCGCCCGCCCCGCCGTCGGCCACCCAGGCCGGCCGCGCCGGGCTGCGGCGCCCCCGGCGGCGGTACGACCGACGGGGGCGGGGTCGGCGGTCCCGCCGGGGGCCCCGGCGGTGAGCAGTTCTCCGTCGCCGTCACCTTCCGCACCAGCCCCAACGGATCGGCGGAACGCAGCTACACCGTCCCCGAGGGGCGGACGTTCCCGCTGACCGACTTCCTGGTCGACAACGTGCAGGGCGACGAGGGCACACTGACGGTCACCGCCAACCGGGTGCGGGTGGTCACCTACGCCCCGGAGAACTTCCGCACGCCGGAGGACTGACCTGGCGGCGACGGCGCCCTCGTTTCTCCAGCTCCAACGAGCGTCGCACCTGCGCGCCCTCGGTTGGTGGTCCCCTGGTGCGCCGGCCGGCGGGTGAGCCGCCGCCCGGTCGCGTTGGGCTGGTCGCCCTGCAGGGCGGTCAGCTGATGGTCACCGCAGGCTGACGGATGGTGGCCATCGCGGTGCTCCAGGTGACGAGCTGGTCGAGGGTGCCGGCCAGCACGCGGTGTTGGTGGTCGCCGGGTTTGAATTCGCTGAAGTTGACGAAGTCGGTCATCAGGCCCAGCGACACCTGGGCGCTGACGTGGGCGATCTGCAGAGCGCTGAGAACCGGCCGCAGTTGTTCCACCGCGCGCACACCGCCCTGAGCGCCGTAGGAGACGAACGCGGCGGCTTTGTTGTTCCACTCGCCGTACACCCGGTCGAGGGCGTTCTTCAGGGCGCCGGGAGCGGAGTGGTTGTATTCGGGCGTGACGATGACGTACCCGTCGTACTGCGCGACGATCCGCGCCCACGCCTTGGTGTGTTCATTGGTGTAGCGCCCACGGGCGGGCGGCACCGGTTCGTCGATCGCCGGCAGGTGGTGCTCGGCCAGGTCGATCAGGTCGAAGGTGGCGTCGGTTCGCCGGCTGCCCTGTTCGAGGACCCAGCGGGCGACGGCCTCGCCGTTGCGGCCGGGGCGCGTGCTGCCCAGGATGATCCCGATTTTGATCATGGTGTGCTCAGTCCTTCGTGAGGGTTTCGTCGGCGAGAAACGCGTCGATGACGACGAATGTCTCGTCGGGGGCTTCGCGCATGGGCGGGTGCCCGGCGTCGGGGATCAGCACGAACCGCGCGTTGGGCACGGCGTCGGCGTAGGCACGGCCGAAGCCGGCGCTGACCACAGGATCGCTCTCGCCCCAGACCAGCGGGGTGGGGGTCAGAACATCACCGATCAGCTCATCAGGTCGCTGCGTGCCGCCCCAGCCGGGTTGGGTCGGGGCCAGCACCCGAGGGCCTACCGACAGGTGGTCAAGCAGGGTGTCGATGCTGTCCGGGCCGGAGGCACCGTGCAGGATCAGCACGGCCTCACCGTGCCCGGCCCCGCGCACGTTGAGGTCCAGGCCGGGCAGGGGTCGCAGAACCGTGGCGGTGGGGGAAGCGTTCATACGCGCAGGTCTCCTCTCTGCGAGGCCGGAGGCCGGCGGTCACTGGGCGTGCGGGTACTCCGCGAACTGGTCGACGAGGCTCTGCGCGGCGTTGTCATTGAAGCAGATCTCGAGGTTGGTGGCGGCCCCCGCCGCGGCGTCCGCGCTGCGCGGAAACAGGGCCTGCTCGTACGCTGCCAGGGCGGCCTCGATGTCGCCGGGGTGCCCGGCGATGGCCTTGCCGGGTTCGGCCTCGTGCTCGACGACGGCACCGGCCACATCCGTCCCGCACTACGACCGCTGGCGACCGCGCTGCCCAACGCCCGAACCTGTCCACGTCACGGCTGTGGCTCTCAAGCCTTAGGCCGCCGAGCTGCTGGCCGCGCTCGCTACCGGCCGCGTCCCGCTCAGCCACGACGGGCTCTCTCCACCTGGCCAAGCCCAGGCGCCGCCCGCCACCTGCGCCACCCTGCACCGCCGACTGCGCGCCTCAAAATTCCCGCTCAGCAAGGCCCGAATCTCAGCGCTTCGCCAGCTCGTGCTGCAAGCGCCCGTGCCGGTCGTCGCCGACGCGCTCGGATTCCACCAGACCACGACGACCCGCGCAGACAGGCGGTACCGACCATCGGATGTCTCGCTTCCAACCCGCCTGTTCCTCGAAATGCGCGGGTGGCGGCCGGTCGGATGATTCGTCGATGGGCGTGGCGGATTGTATGACGCAAATCACACAACCGCCGCGCGAGGGGCTTACTGCGTTCCTGGCGTTCCTCGTCGGGTTGCGTCTTTGACCGGGCTGACATTGCGATGTAGGGCCCCACGGCGCCCCCTGGTAGCTCTCGAAGCGCGTGGACCTTGTGGAGCCGAAATGGCTTCTGAGGATGATCGATGCTGGTCGAAAGCGGCTCGTCTAGCCGGCCGGCTTTCAATACCGTGACCGCATGCCCGCGTTGATTCTGCCGACTATCCGCCTGCATGCCGCGTTCTTAGAATGCCGCGACGACTGGGGCCCCGGCCTCCACGAGGACGGCTTCGGCCTGAGGCCCAACGACGACGTGAACTCGCCTGAAGGCTTCGCCGCTTGGGTGCACGAGCGGGTCCGACTGACCCATCCGGCCGGCGACCCGTGCCCGGACGAGAAGCACGGCTCGCCCCGGTGGATCGTCGAGAACGGCCAGGTACTCGGCGGAATCGCCCTCCGGCACCAGTTCGACGACGAGATCGGCCAGATCGGCTACGGCGTCCGGCCGTCCGCGCGCCGCCGAGGACTGGCGAGTTGGGCACTCGGCGAGATGCTCAAGGAGGCTCGCATCGTCCTGGGCCTGGACCGCGTCCTCATCCCCTGTCTGGCCGACAACATCGCGTCGGCCCGGACAATCGAACGCAACGGCGGCGTCCTCGAGGGCATCCGCGACACCGAGCATGGTCCGGTGAGGCGCTACTGGATCGTCTTGGATCGGTGAGGGGTCTGGCATTGCCCACGGCAACCCCGCCGGAGCCGAATCCAGGAATCACTCGTCTTAGGCCAGGTTGGTCCGGGAGGAACGGACCGTGTTGAATCTGAGGCCTTACCGGGACGCGCTCGCGCTGCCGGGGTTGCGGCCCCTGCTGCTGGTCGCGATCCTGGCCCGGGTGCCGGTGGCGGCCACTGCGGTGGTGATGACGCTGCACGTACTCGATCTGGGCCACCATTACTTCGCCGCCGGAGTGGTCGGGGCCGCACTGACGGTCGGTTCGGCGCTCGGCGCACCACTGCTCGGCCGCCTGGTCGACCGGCGTGGCCTGCCTCCGATGCTGCTGCTGACCACAGCGGCCTCGGCGCTGTTCTGGGGAACGGCGCCGGTCCTGCCGTACCCGGTGCTGCTTGGTGCCGCGTTCGTCGGCGGGTTGCTCACTCTCCCGGTCTTCTCCGTGGTCCGGCAGTCGATCGCCGCGCTGGTTCCGCCGATGCAGCGGAGGCAGGCGTACGCGCTGGACTCGATGTCGGTCGAACTCAGCTTCATGATCGGGCCGGCGGGGGCGGTGGCCCTGGCCACCAGTGCCTCGCCCGCCCTGACCATGTACGCCGTCGGCGGCGGCATCGTGCTGGCCGGACTCACCCTGCTGGTGCTCAACCCGCCGACCCGCACCTGGGACGAGGAGACGACACCGGCACAGCCGCTGCCCCGCCGGCAGTGGCTGGCCCCGCCGCTGATCGGGCTGCTCGCCGGTGGCGCGGCCAGCACGTTGGTGATCGCCGGCACCGATGTGGCGGTGGTGGCGGTGCTGCGTGACGCCGGTCAGGTCGACCGGACCGGTGTGGTGCTGGCGATTTGGGCTTCGTGCTCATTGGTCGGCGGCTTCATCTACGGTGCGCTGTCCCGCCCCGTGCCGTCGCTGGCCCTTACGGTGGCGCTGGGTCTGGTCACCATTCCGGTCGGTCTGGGCAGCGGCGGTGGGTGCTGGCTCTGGTACTGCTGCCGTCCGGGGCGCTCACCGCGCCGACCGTAGCCGCCACCGCAGACGCGGTGAGCCGGCTGGTGCCGGCGAGCGTGCGGGGTGAGGCGATGGGCCTGCACGGGTCGGCGATGGTGGTGGGAGTGGCGCTCGGCGCCCCGCTGACCGGGGCGGTGATCGATGCCACCGCGCCGGCCTGGGGCTTCGCCGCGACGGGCCTGCTCGGCGCGCTGATCGCGCTGATCGCGCTGGCGGTACTGCGGACTCAGTTGGGTCACCGACGCCGCGAAACTGCCGCCGAAACCACCATCACCCCCACCGTCGCTCCCCGCCCGATGCCGCCCCCGCTCGATCATCGATCTGGACGAGCCGAAGAACCGCCAGCCCCAAACACACCTGAGCGAGCACCAGACCAGGCATCCAATCACAGACTGTGACGGATCCGCGTTCGTAACCGGGCACTCGCACCAAACGAATACGCGATCCTGCCAGTCGACCACCGCCATGGATTAGCTACGCCTTCACTCATCGCGACGAGCGCTCGGGCAGGTGTGGAGTGCGTCGGTGATTTCCCGTCTCACCGTGGGCTCCCTTACCGGATCGCTGTAGCGGCCCGGTATTCTTGGCTGGGACCGGACTGTCCCCATATGTCCGCCATCCCGAGGGGTGACCATGCCCGATCACGCGTCCGGCCGCATCGACCTCGCACGCCTGCAGGACGTGCTCGACGGACCGTGGGCCGAGGTTCGCAACGCGCACCGCGACCACCTCGACGAGCGCTTCCTCCCGGTGTACGGCGAGACCGGCGAGCAGGCGCGTGAGCGGATCAGCCGGCTACTCACCGCACTTCCCGTCGAGCTGGGTATCGCGTCGGCGTTCCCCACCGAGTACGGCGGCAGATCCGACGTCGGCGGTTCGATCGTCGCCAGCGAGATGCTGGCGCAGGTCGACCTGTCGCTGATGGTCAAGGCGGGCGTGCAGTGGGGCCTGTTCGGCGGAGCCGTCGGGGCCCTCGGCACCCGGCGCCACCACGACGCCTATCTACGGGACATCATCTCGGGCAAGATCTTCGGCTGCTTCGCGATGACCGAGACCGGCCACGGCTCCGACGTCCAGCAGCTACGCACCACCTGCACGTACGACCCGCGGACGCAGACCTTCGACCTGCACACCCCGTACGAGGCGGCCCGCAAGGACTACATCGGCAACGCGGCCCGGGACGGGCGCATGGCGGTGGTCTTCGCGCAGCTGATCACCAACGGGCGGCGGCACGGCGTACACGCGTGGCTGGTTCCGATCCGCGACGCGCAGGGCAACCCGATGCCCGGTGTGACCATCGGCGACGCCGGGCCCAAGGCCGGCCTGCTCGGCGTCGACAACGGGCGGCTCAGCTTCGACCACGTGCGGGTGCCGCGGGACATGCTGCTGGACCGGCACGGTCAGGTCGCGGAGGACGGGACCTACGCCAGCCCGATCGAGAACGACTCCCGGCGTTTCTTCACCATGCTCGGCACCCTGGTCCGCGGTCGGGTGAGCGTGGGCGGCGCCGCGTCTGCGGCCACCAAATCGGCGCTGACCATCGCGGTGCGCTACGGCGACCTCCGCCGCCAGTTCGGCACGCCCGACGCCGACCGGGAGGTGCTGCTCAACGACTACCTGGCCCACCAGCGCAAGCTACTGCCCGCGCTGGCAACCACGTACGCGCTGCACTTCGCCCAGACCGAGCTGGTCGCCGCGCTGAGTGAGGTGCAGGGCGGCGACGGGCCGGTCGACGAGCACCGGCAACGGGAGCTGGAGTCCCGGGCCGCCGGCCTCAAGGCCGCGCAGACCTGGCACGCCACCCGCACCATCCAGACGTGCCGCGAGGCGTGCGGCGGCGCCGGCTACCTCGCCGAGAACCGGCTACCCAGCCTCAAGGCCGACACCGACGTCTTCACCACGTTCGAGGGCGACAACACGGTGCTGCTGCAACTGGTCGCCAAGGGGCTGCTCACCGGCTACCGCGACGCGTTCGGCTCGCTGGACGGCTGGGGGCGGGCCTCGTTCGTCGCCGAGCAGGTGCGCGAGATGGTGCTCGAGCGCACCGCCGCGCGGTCACTCATCGAGCGCCTGATCGGCGCCGTGCCCGGCCGCGACGAGGAGGTCGCCGTCACCGACCGCGGCTGGCAGCTCAAGGTTTTCGAGGACCGCGAGAGGCACCTGCTCGACGGCGCGGTCCGCCGCCTCCGCAACGGCGCGGCCACCAAGAAGGACCGTCCCTTCGACATCTTCAACGACGTCCAGGACCACGTCCTCGCCGTCGCCGCCGCGCACATCGACCGGGTCACCCTGGAGGCGTTCGTCGCCGGTGTCGAGGACACTGCGGACCCGGAGGTCGCGGCGTTGCTCTCCCGGGTCTGTGACCTGTACGCGCTCAGCGTCATCGAGGCGAACAAAGGCTGGTACCTGGAGCACGGCCGACTCACACCGGCCCGTGCCAAGGCGATCACCGGCGTGGTGAACGGTCTACTCAAGGAACTGCGCCCGCACATGCGGACACTCGTGGACGGCTTCGCCATCCCGGACACGTGGCTGCACTGCGCCATCCTGCGCGAGGAACCCCGCCGGCAGGAGACCATGGCCGCCCACGACGCCGCCGGCGATCCGCAGACAGCCCCGGCGTAGGCAGGAAGGCTCGCGTGTAGTGGCTGTCAGTCGAGGTGGTCCGCGGGGTCACCGACACGGCCGGGCGGCGAGGTAGTCCTCTCCGGGTACCACCTGGCACCGAAGCTGCCAACGACACGACAGCGGGGCAATCCCTCATTACGGATCGCCCCGCCGTTGTTGTGCGTCGGCCCGGTCAGTTGTCCGGTGGCAGGACAAGGTCCAGGAACTCGGCGTAGGCGTTCTCGTCGGGCAGTTTGCCGTCGAGCGCGAGGGCTTGGCGCAGGGAGAAGCCGGTGACCGCCGGCGGGATACTCAGGCCACGCTCGGCCTCGCCGACGATTTCCGCGACGACGGCCCGGGCCTGCTCGGGCTTGTGCTGGATGAGCCAGTCGAGCATCCGGACGATCGCGTGGTTGATCGGGTAGCTGACCTCCTCGTTGCGCATCGTGCGCTGCCGGTCGGCGAACTCGAACAGCACCGCAGCGCGGATCGTCGCGCCAAGGTCGCTGAGGGGGACGATCCGGTCGAGGCTGGCCGCAGCGGTCCAGGCGACGTCGTAGGCAACCTCGCGCACTGCGGCCCTGGTCCGCCAGCGCAGCGCGAACCGTTTGCGGTTGCTGTCGCGGTCCCACAGGTCGACGATGAAGGCGTTGGTGAAGTAGTCCCACAGTCGGGCCACACCGACCGACAGGTTGTCGTGATCACGGTCGGCCATGGTGAGGGCGACGCCGTCGCGGGAGCGGCGGCGGGTTTCGGCCCAGTCCTCAGCGACCGGACGCGACCACATGCTGCGCCCACCGACAATGGCCTGGGCCAGCGGTACCTCGCTCTCGCCGCGGGCCTGGTAGGAGCGCAGGGTGCTGGCGCCGATCCCGGCGACCTCGGCCAGCTCGGCTACGCCGAGCAGTTGGTCCGCGGCGAGTTCCGGGGCGGTCAGGTTCACCACGCAGCCGGCCAGGTGCCGGCCGACGCTGTGCCGGGCCGCCCAGAGTGCGAAGTCATCATGCCAGCGGCGTGACGCGGCCGGCGTCACCGTGTCCAGGTCGAGCTCGGCGACCGTCCACAGGTTGCCCTTACCCGGGTCGCCCTGCGGCTGGTCGGCGGCGCTGATGGTCAACGCAGCCGGGACCGGTCGTTTGACGTAGGACCCCCGGGCCTGGTCGAACACCTGCGACGGCCGGTACCAGGTCGCACCGTCCCACCAGTAGCCGCCGGTGCGGAACAGCAGTGCCTCGTCCTCGTAGGACATGTACGCGCTGGCGACGTCCTTGTTGCGGTAGAGCACCACCGACCTGCCGTGCTCGGGATGCCATCGCACCACCCACCCCAGATCCGGTCGCAGCGCGTCGGTGGTGAAAGCGACCCAGCCGCCGTCCTTGCACGGATCCGTGCGGCCCCACGGCCCGCCACCGGGCTTGCGGCCGATCGCTTCGATCGCGGCCGGGTCACCTATCGGCAGGTGGGAGTCGTCAACGAACGGCAGGTCAGGGATCGGGTGGTCCGTTCGCAGCCCGTTCCCTACCGCCGGGTACTGGTACGACAGCGCCAAAGCTCACTCCTTCAAGCGGGTGTGCTGTATATATTTACAGCATACTCGCTAGCTGCTTGGCAGCCACCCGGTCAGGGATCCGGCGACGGTGGCAGCCCAGCGGATGCGCCGGATTAGCCCTGTCCAGCGAGTGGTCGTTACGGACCTAGAGAATTCTGTCTGCTATCCGTCACTGGGCTGGCCATGACCGGATGGTCTGCTTGCGTAGCGCGGTGCACCTCTCCGACCATCCGACGAGTTTCGGGAAACGCTGGTGACCGCGATGCTGGGCCCGGCCTGGACAATCAAGCCAGACACCCCTGAGGACACCGGTCGTCAACCTCTCGCCGTCGAGACCGTGATCGGGGCACACGCCGCGACACTGATCCCTGGCGTCATCACCACCACACCCCACGCCCGCTACCTGGCTCTGCACGCTCGCCTCGCGATCGAGGCACAGCGGCGCGGTTGGACCGACAAGACCGACCTGGATCGGTTCCACGCTGTGGTCCGCAGGGCCGAGGTCGTGCTGGGCGCGGTGTCCGTAGCGCACGGCGACGCGGACGAAAGCCACCAGCTTCGGGCGGGCTCCTTCGGAGTGCACGGGGTGAACACGATCAGACCGGCACTGCACCGGCAGCGAGCCATCGACGTCGGCCAGGTGGCCGACGCGTACAGCCGGGTACGAGGCGGCTACCTGCAGACGTACGGGGATCGAAGCGGTGCTCGGCCTCACCGACGGGACACGGCTTCCCCGCCCCGGGCCGGCCGCCGACGCCGACCAGCTCGCCACCCTCGACGAGGTAGTGAGCCTTGCGGAACGGGATACGCCGCTCTCCGTAGCGGACCTCAACGCCCTCCGCCACTTGTGCGTATGCGCCATCGGCGATGCCCCCGACGGCACGTGTATACGCGACGCCTACTTCGCCGACCCGGGCTCCTCCGGTGCCGCCAGAACCCATCGCCGCAGCGCCGCCCTACTGCTGGGCGCACTCACCGGGGATCAGGTCGACGGTGAATCGGTCGACATGTCCATGGACCGCTGGTGCTGCTTCCGACCAGGGTTGTCGGAACTCATGAGCGATGACCTGCACACTCATGCCCTTGTCTGGCGTGGCGCGCTGCTGCGCAACTGGTCGGTCTGGGCATGGCGACTCATCTGGGCGCGGTTAGTGTCGCCGCTGTCGGGCACCGGCACCCTCGAGCACGCGATCGCCGAGTTCGTCCGCGATCTTCCAGACGCAACCGTCCGGGAGGCGCTCATCGACGGCCTTCCTCCGGTGGTCGACGAGGTCGGCACCCCGCTTCCGGTCGAGCATGACCTGTACGACGAAGCTCTGGACAGCGATGACTGGACGGTGCTCGGCATGCTGCAGCTGATCGCCGTCGGCGCCAAACGCCTGGACCACCTCGACCCGGTCACCCGGGACGCCTTCACTGGTGAGGTCTCCGACGACCTGGGATCCGGCTACGTGGTCGACTGGCTGGCCCGCGACGCCGATCGTCGGTTGACGGATGCCGTCACCGACCTCGCGGGCGCGCTGTTCCATCGGGCCGAGTCGGTGAGTCGGCAGAAGATGCAGTGGACCCGGTACGGCCTGCGCCTGCCCACGCGGCTGCGCCGCGTCGGAGACCGGTGGCGCCTAGAGGGCCAGGAGGGGCGGGGTGCCGTATCCCTGCGCCTGCCCACCTTCACCAACGTCATGCAGCAACTGGGTGTGCTCGCGCACGACGGCGACACCTGGCACCCCGGCCGACACGCCGCCGAGGTGGTCTCGTGACGGCGTGGGAGGAACTGCGGGGAGCCGCGCCGCCCGCACTGCTGCGCGGCCGACCCGTGGCTGACGCCGAGGAGGTCCTTGTCCTCACGTACACCTGTGACCTCTCCTTCTTCGAGGACGTCTGCCTGCGGGAGGCGCAGGCCGTCCGAGCCCGTACGACCGTTTTGTACGACGCCGACCGACTCACACAATGGCCTCGCCGCGACGACTACCTGGCCCTGCCGGTGGTCTGCCGGGCGGGCGGGGCCTTCCACCCGAAGCTCGTGGTGATCGCCTCCGAGGCGGATGCCGTGGTGGCCATCGGCTCCGGCAATGCCACCCCGTCAGGCTGGCACCACAACGCCGAGGTCTGGACGATGCTGCGTAGCGTCGATTCGACGGTGCCGCAGGTGTTCCACGAACTCGCCGCCTGGCTCCGGCGACTGCCCACTGCGGTCTGGATGGAGGACCTCGGCCGGGAACGTCTCGACCGCGTCGCGGACATTCTCACCTGCCGACCGGCGGAACATGGGCCCGGCCAGCCCGTACTCGTGACGACAGCGACGCGTCCGATCATCGACCAACTCCCGGTGCCGAATACACCGGTCACGTCATTGGCTGTCGCCGCCCCGTTCTTCGACCCGCGGGCGGAGGCACTGCGCCGGCTGGTCGACCGCTTCGGACCCACCGCACTGAACCTCATGCTCACCCGGGACGTCCAGTGCGACCCGGATGCCCTCGCGAAAGTGGTCAAGCAGGCGACGACGGGGGTGGTCACCACTCCAAAAAGCAGCCGCTACCACCACGCGAAGATCGTGGAGTGGACAACGGCCGATCAGTCATGGGCGCTCACCGGCAGCGCCAACTGCAGCATGGCCGCCCTGGTCAAGACCATGGCCACGGGTGGGAACTGCGAGCTCGGTCTAGTGACCGGGACGCAGGACCCGTTGATCCCCGCCGTGCCAGTGCAGGAGATCGATCTGGCGCGGCCGGAGGGCCTGCACGTACGGGAACCCGGCGAACGGGCCCCCTCGGGGGGCGTTCTCCGCGTGCTCGGAGTCCGGGTGAACGCCGAACGGGTGGAGGCCACCGCCCTCACCGATGGCAGTCAGGCCCCGGCATGGCTCGAGGTCGACGGACTGCGACTTGGCCACGAGCGCAGCGACGGCCGGCTCCACCTATACGCCGGTGTCCCGGCTCCCGACTGGTCCATCCGGATCGGCGGAACCGCCACCGTGTGCGTGGCTACGGACACCGGTGCCGAAATCCGGGACGTCGTGGTGACCGACGTGGCCGCAGCGCTGTCGCGCATCGACCGACCGTCCCCGTTGGAACACGCATCGCTGCACATCGTCATCGTCGACCAGGCGCACCTGGCTGCGCTATTCGAGGCGCTCAACCATCTCTCCACGGTCCGCCCGGATCGGATCGCGACCCCGCCCGGCACCAGTCGGCGGCGCCAGGTGGAAGGCCGCATCACCGCAGCCGTCGGGCCTGCCCTGCTGCGTTTCGCTCTGGGTGTGGACCGGAACCTGCCAACGCCGGCAGACGATGACATTCTCGACGGTCCGGACGACGAGGACGACGGTTCACGGCCAGCATGGCAGGACGAGCCGAGGACGACGGGAAAGGCCTCACCAGTCCGGTCGGACACCGTTGCGACGGTCCTGGACGCGCTCACGGCAGGTCAGCGCACCCGCCTACGGCGTGAGATCGAGGCATTGGTAGACACGTCGCAGGGGTGGCCGCTACCGGCGAAGCTGGCCGTCAGCAGGCTGGTCCTGACCCTGGTCGCCGGCGGCCTCTGGGCGGACCCGGCCGACTGGTCCGAACTGCTCCACTGGCTGGTGCTGCAACTCTGGATGACCGACCAGGAGGAGAGCCTGAACGCCGAGCACGCGGCCCTCGCCACGATCGGGCTTGTGGCGTTGCGCAGTGGTCTCGACCGCCAGGCCAAGCCGGACAGCGAACTCGCCGAGCAGTTCGATGAGCTACGGCAGGCGTACGCGGAGTGGACCGACTGGCTCGCCGCGGTGCCGGAGGAGACCGTCCGGAGGTACTCGACCGGCCTGAGCGGACACACCCTTGGCGTGCTGTTCGGGCAGACCGACTTCGTGGCCGAGCTCAGCTGGATCCTAGGTCGGTCGGCGTTGCAAGACGCGGTGGACCGACTCACCGATGCCCGACTCGACAGCGGTTGCGTCGTCCGTGTCCCGGCCGGCCGAACCACCCGCCTAGCGGTCCTTGCTGCCTTGGACGGCCTGCGTGACTTCCCCGACACCCAGGTCGCTTCCGACGCAGAGCCAGCGGTACACGGTTGGTGGAACGGTCGCCGTCTACTCCTAGCCACCCGGACCGGTGCGACCTGGCGGGCAGTGATGTGGTCGCACCTGATGACCGGGATCGCCGCCTACTCGCGTGGCACACCGCTGCCCCCGCCGGGCCGGCGCTGGACGGCATCGGGGCCGGACGATGCCTTCACCTCGACTGGACTCTGACCCCGGGCGGATATCCGAAGCGGTCAGCCAGCTTCGTCAGCTTGGTGACGTACGCCGGCCAGTCATAGTCGTTGGGGATGTTGATGCTCCCCCACCGCAGGCCGATCGCCGTGTCGTGCAGGTCGCGGATGATGTCGGCGTGACCGGCGTGACGAGCGAGGTCGCCGGTGACGTGGACGATGACTATCTGCAGCATCACGGTCTGTCCACCTGGCCGCCGCCACGGCATTCGCCCCGGCGCGTCGAGCGGTAGCTGTTCGATCGTCTGATCCGCGAACACCCCGACACGGCGATACAGGTCGATCAGCCAATCCCTGGGGCGTCGACTTGCCGCCAGATCGAGTCGAGGGCGAGCAGGGTGCCGACGGGTGGGCTGGCCACGCCACCGCCGCTGGTTCCCTGCGCGGGCCTGCTGGCCATGAGTGTTCGAACCGTCAGTAGTCGGTGAAGTCGGTCACCCAGCCGGGCAACTGCTCGGACGGTAGAAACGCCTGGAGGTCCCCGACAGTCTGGGTCGCCGTGCCCCGCACCTCGTACGGGCTCCCGACGCTGATCGGGGTGCGGTCGTAGAGCAGGCCGTGCAGCAGCTCCAAGGTGGTGGCATCCACCCGGCCGTGGAGCCGGGCCGTGTGCATCAAAGCGACCAGGCTCTGCCGGCGGGTCTCCGGATTCGGCGACCGCAGCCCCCGGGTAACCCTGGGCAGGACCGCATCCGTGTCGGGATTGTTGTAGACCAGAGCGATCAGGGCGGCCCCGACGTGCTCTTCCCCACGGTCGAAGGCCGCGTCGACATCCCCGGGCTCCCGACAGCGGTTGAGGTTGCCGCCCCGCTCCCAGTCAAGGTCAACGGGCTCGACGTCGTCGCCCTCCGGCGCCGAGTCGCCCGCTGCCGCATAGATCACCCGTCGAGTATCGGCCGATCGGCACGTCACCGCCAACCAGTACCCGGCCAGGGGTTGAGGTCGGCCCACTGAGCCTGCGTCAGCAGGCCCTCATGCTCCAGCCGGTGGCTGATCTCCGTCTTCGTGGCCGCATCCAGCGTCTCGGGCAGGCCCTCGAACGAGGCCGGGCAGAACATCCAGCAGGGAAAAGACCTGCTGGCCGTCTCGCATCGTCAACAACAGCACGCACCGCCAGTGCGGCGAAAACTCAGGCCGGTGACTGGCCCGGTGCACCAGCACCGGCCTCAGATAGTGCACCGCTTCGGGATCGGCGAACTGCAGCCAGCCATCCGGCACCGTGATTGCGGTTCAGCCCGCACTTGATCGCTCCGCATCGGGCTACGTGGCCGGGGTGGGTTACCCGAAGGGCTGGGGTGGGGCGTATCGGTGGAAGTACTGTCACCGCAACGCCGGGGCCAAGGCGCAGTGGCGGGCGAGGCGTCGGGTCTGCTGCACCGGTAGGTGACATCTGAGATGGCTTGCCCTGGTGGCGGGCTGGAAGGATGTTGCCGTGCCCAAGCCCTACCCTCGTGAGTTCCGTGATGATGTCGTGCGGGTGGCTCGTGACCGGGATCCTGGCGTGACGGTCGATCAGATCGCGAAGGACTTCGGAGTTCACCCGATGACGTTGTTCAAGTGGTTGCGCCAGGCTGATGTTGACGCGGGGACCAGACCGGGTGTCAGCGGCAGCGAGTCAGCCGAGCTGCGCGAGGCCCGCAAACGGATCAAGCTCCTCGAACAGGAGAACGAGGTCCTGCGCCGGGCCGCTGCCTACCTGTCACAGGCGAACCTGCCGGGAAAAGGCTCTACCCGCTTGTGAGCGAGCTGGCCGCCGACGGGATCCCCGTGGCGGTGACGTGCCGGGTATTGACCATCGCTCGTCAGCCCTACTACCGGTGGCTCGCCCAGCCCGTGGGCGACGCCGAAGTCGTTGCCGCCTACCGGGCGAACGCCCTCGTGGACGCCCACCGCGATGACCCGGAGTTCGGGTACCGGTTCCTGGTCGATGAGGCCCGCGACGCCGGGCAGGCGATGGCTGATCGCACCGCGTGGCGGATCTGCTCGGGTAACGGCTGGTGGAGTGCCTTCGGCAAACGCAAGAGGCGCGGCAAGGGTGGCAAGGTCGGTCCGCCGGTGCATGACGACCTCGTGCAACGCGACTTCACCGCCGACGGCCCGAACCGGTTGTGGCTGGCCGACATCACCGAACACCGCACCGCCGAGGGCAAGCTCTACCTGTGCGCGATCAAGGACGTCTGGTCGAGGCGGATCGTCGGCTACTCCATCGACTCACGGATGAAGTCCCGGCTGGCCGTCACCGCGTGGCACAACGCCGTAGCCCGACGCGGCCCAGTGGCCGGCTGCGTGCTACACACCGACCGCGGGTCCCAGTTTCGCAGCCGGAAGCTGATCCGCGCCCTGCACCAGCATTACATGACCGGGTCGATGGGCAGAGTCGGCGCCGCCGGCGACAACGCCGCCATGGAGTCGTTCTTCGGCCTGCTGCAGAACAACGTCCTCGACCGGCGGACCTGGACCACCCGCCAGCAGCTGAGGACCGCGATCGTGACCTGGATCGAACGGACCTACCACCGCCGCAGACGACAGCGATCCCTGTCCCGGTTGACCCCTATCGAGTACGAGACCATCATGACCCCACCGGCCAGTCAGGCCGCGTGACTGGAACTGTCACCTATCGGTGCAGCAGACCCCTCTGAACCACCGGCGTGACTGCGGTCGCCGTGACGAGCATTCACAACTCGGCATTACGCACGTGGGGTGCGAGCTGAGCACGAGGGTCGGCCCGGACACGCTCAAGTCTGTCGACATTATCGTCGAGCAACGTCAGACATTCGAAAGCCAGGCTTGACGCTCCCACCGCTGGCCCGAGGTAGACCTCACGATGGAGGAGCCAGATTCCAGGCGATGCGGCGATCCTGCACTCCTCGAGAAGATCCCTGCCTTCATTCTCAAGCTCCCACGTCTGGCTGTCCGCCGAAAGAATGAAGAGCAGCGCTTCCAAAAACTGATGGCGAGCCGCCGCCGATGTCTGGTCCGCCACGGCCGCGAGGGCTACTGACACTACCGGCAGCGACGGCTCCATGAGCACCGACGGCAGCATCACGTGCCCGGAAGAGACGTCGAACCCAATGTCACCCTCATGCTCGGCACGCGCCAGGGCCAGTAATTCGCCTGCGAGGTGGAGGCCACTTCTGCCGCACCCACACCGAAGGGTTTTCCAATCCCACCGGGCGATTTCAAATTCGACTAGACCCATCGGACAAGCAATCCCTTTTGAAGTCGCCTCAGCCCTGAGGCGGAGGCATCACCACACCAAGAGCTTAGCTAGGAGTGACCCTACCCTACAAGCAGTCCGCCTAGAAGTCAGCAGGCATGTTGCTAATACAGATCGACTGCCACCCCACCGGGATCCTGGAATTCCAGGGCTCGCAACACACGTTTCCTCGATAAGTGGCCATCTGCACAGCGACGGCCCTTCCCGCCGCTAAACGGTTACAGGGCGATGGCTCCTCCCGGCGCCGAACAGTTACAGACAGCCAGGAGGAGTCATCGCCATAGTCATCTCAGCGACAGAAAGTTGTCACTCTTACCAGAATTTCCACCATCGTGACCAGGGTCCACCCGGGGCGCCCTGCACACCATCCACGAAGTTCGACCTCGGGTAGTCGGCCTGGCAGAAGACACAGACTGCCTTGGGACGGGCCTCCAAGCCTCCTGGGCCCGACCTGACCTGGACCGCTCCGGTGAAAATGACCTCGTTCGGGTTACCCCCGAGCACAAGCAGGGCGTTTCCTTCGGCGCAATACGTCGCACAACCGCCCGGCCCTGGGCCTGAAGAGGCGAGAGCGCTTTCACCAGTCCTGGTGTTGACCGCACCCACGTACGTCCGGTCCGCAGTCTTGCTGGTTCGGTTATTCAGCGCGAAACCGGGCAGGTCCTGTTCCAGTTTTGCAATGGTTTCCGCCTGTGACGCCTGTACGGTGCCAGAATCTGTCGCACACGCGGTGAGCTGGAATTTCCCGGTACGCGTCGAGGATCATCGGCATGTTGGTTCGGCTGGTGTACCTGATGATGATCCGGCTGGTCGGCGCTCTGGGGCTGCTGGTCCGTAGCGACACCGCGTTGCTGGCGGAAGTCCTCGCCCTGCGCCATGAGGTGGCGGTTCTGCGGCGGCAGCTGAAGAGCCGGCCCCGGTTGACCTGGCCGGACCGGGCAATCCTGTCCGCGGTGGCCCGACTGTTACCCACCACGGTTCGGGCCCACCGGCTGGTCACCCCGGTAACACTGCTGGCCTGGCACCGGCGGCTGCTGCGCCGTCACTGGACCTACCCGAGCAAGGCCGGCCGGCCACCGGTCAACGAGGACATCCGCAGCCTGGTCAGACGACTGGCACACGACAACCCGCGATGGGGACACCGGCGGATCCAAGGCGAACTACAGCGGTTGGGCTACCGCGTCGGCACGGGCACCATCCGCCGCATTCTCGCCGCTGGGCGGCTCGGTCCGGCACCGCGAACGGTGGACACCAACTGGCGGACGTTCCTGCGCGCCCAAACCCACGGGCTACTCGCGATCGACTTCTTCCACATCGACACGATCCTGCTCAAGCGGCTCTACGTGCTGGTCGTGATGGAGGTGGCTACCCGCCGCGTCCATCTGCTCGGGGTCACCGCGCATCCGGATCACGCCTGGGTCGTGCAGCAGGCCCGTAATCTCGTCATGGACCTCGACGAGCGAACCAATCGATTCCGGTTCTTGATCCGAGATCGTGACGGCAAGTACAACGCCGCGTTCGACGAGGTCTTCGCAGCCGAGGGCATCGAGGTGGTCAAGACCCCGCCGCGAACACCGCAGGCGAACTGTTTCATCGAACGCTGAGGACGCAGCCTGCGGGAAGAGTGCACCGACCGGTTGCTGATATACCACGAACGACACGCCCTCGCGGTGATCGGCGAGTACGTGAACCACTTCAATGATCACCGCCCGCATCAAGGCCGGCAACAGTTGCCGCCCAACCACGACCCAGCCGTCGTCATCACGATGGACGCTCCCGTCCAACGCCGACGACGACTCGGCGGCGTGATCAACGAGTACCACCGGGCAGCTTGACGAAGTCTTCAAAGTGCCAGGTCACGCCCGCAGACGAGGTTTTGGCACGGTACAAGCCGCCGACCACCTCTAAACGGAATGCTCCGGTGACGCCAGGATCACAGATTGAAACAGTACGAGCGTACGTGAGACGGAACAGCGAAAGAGCCCTGATCCACATAGGTGAATCAAGGCTCTGACCTGCTGAAACCCTGTCGGGACGGCCGGATTCGATCCGACGACCCCTTGACCCCCAGTGAACTAGCAGGGCTACCGGCGCCTGCCGGACAGTATCGGCTCGTGCCGGACAGGCAGCTCAGCGGCCTGGTGACGGTCCGGGGAACGTCGGCCCCTATCGGGCCTTCCCGGGCCGTCCGTGAGACGGCTGTGAGACACCTGAGAGAGGCGCTGGAGATCGCAAACCAGCGCCTCTCCACGGTCTGGCCTCACGACCGGCGGCGCAGCCCTACACACGACAGCACCACCCCGACCGATCAAGCGCTCGTCCTGCCGCCACCCAGCCCGCCCTGCCGAATGCCGCACCCCTCGTAAGGCATCCTAGGAAAGGACGCCTGGCCGGCGCAGAACGGCCGCATCTATGTCGGTTACATCGGCCGGCACCTGCCGACCGGGCAGACCAACTGACGGCAGTGGCGGCGGCCCGGTTTCGGTCAGGGGTAGCACTATCGGGCGACCGACCGCCGGATCAGCTCATCGGCGTCCTCGTCAGCTGCCGCCGCCCACTTCTCGCCGTCACCGAACGGCTGGTAGGCCAGCTTTGACGGCCGGCCCCGGTGCCCCTGGGTGACACCGTCGACGACGGAGATCTGCCACTCGCCCCGGGCTTTACCGGGCTGGGCCGTCATCCACGGGCCGATCGGGATCCACGAGTCAGTGCCGGGCCGGTACAGGCCGACTGAGTTTTCCACGAGCGAAGTGCTGCTGATCAATTCGGCACTGGGCAGCACCGGACCGGTGCCGGTCACCCGGAACGCGGAAACCGCGTACCGTTTTCCATCGAATCGAAGGGAGTGGGCGATCATCACGGTGCGGTCCCCGATGTGACGAAGAGCTGTGGCGAACTGCTCCAGCAGCGGGTCGACCTCGTCCAGCATGCGGGTCACCTCGTCGTTGGGGCGCTCCGAGCTGTGACTGACCACGTTGCGGCCGGTCTTCACGACGGCGAGCGCGTCCAAGTCGAGACTACGGATGACCTGCCCCGCATACGATTCCTGCGCCAGCCGCGAGCCGAGTGCCCTCAGCAGTTCAACCCGCTTGCCCAGCATCATCTGGGGCGCGAGTGCCGGCCGGGGCAACCGCGCGTCCGGGTGGCCGTCCAGGAGCTCGCCGAGCCCGACCGCGCCGATGAACCGGAGAGCGTCCTCCAACGCCGCATGGCCGGCCCGCATCCGCAGGTTGGCAACCGTCTCCGACTCGTAACGCTGCAAGCCGAGCGCCACTGGCAGTGGCAGATGCTGGAGATCATGGCGGCTTTGCCGGCCTAGATTGGCCAGAGCTTCTTCGACAACCGTGACGAGTTCCTCGGCCGCATCCGCCTTGGTCACGTACTTGAAGGCGCCCGCGTTAAGAGCCATTCTCGCCTGGTCGAAGGTTCCCTCGCCGGAGAGCACCACCACCGGCACCCGGTGGCCCTCCTCCCGCATCCGCCTCAGCAGCCACAACCCGCCCCAGGGCTCGGGTGGCATCTGCAGGTCGGTGACCACGACGTCGTAGTGCCCGGTGCCGAGCCTGGTCAGGGCGCTCTCTCCGTCGTGAACGGTCTCGACCCGGGCGGCGATCGGCTCGAGGTGCCCGGCCATCGTCCGGGCGACGTTCTCCTGGTCATCCACGAGCAACACCCTGACCGTGCGGCGGGGACGCGCCGCCGCCTGCGGCATCGCAGCCGGTCCCCGGGGGGGCGCGTTGGAATCCGTCACCTCCTCGCGTGGCAGGTCGATGATCCAGCGTTGGCCGTCGGCGGCGGGGTCGTCGGCGATTGTGGCGCCCAGTCGGCGAAGGTCCATGCGGACCAGCCACAACCCCATGCCCGAGCCGTGCTCCTTGGTGCTCGTCACCGTCTCGTCCCGCCAGAACGTCTCGCGGATCTCGTCCGGCAGCCCCGGGCCGTCGTCGTGCACGACGAGGAACACATGGCCGGGCTCGGTGTACCAGTCGACGATGATCCGGCCGCCATCCGGCATCGCCTCGACGGCGTTATTGACGAGATTGTCCAGAACCCCCCGCAGCAGCGACGGCGAGAGGCCGACCTCACACTGGCCGGACTCGGCGGGTGGTATCAGGCGTATGTTCGCCCTGTCCCTGATCTCCAGGACCTTGGCCGCGCAGTACTCATCGAGCCAGCGGCCGAACTCGACCGTCTCTTCGTCGGCATCCGCCAGCGCTCGGTTGGTGCGGTCCAGGTGATCGGCCAGATGGACGGCGGCCTCGTGGTGCCGAGCGACATCGGCGAGCCGGCGGAAGCGGGTCACCCTGTCACTGGCCAGCGCAGCCTTCTGCGCGACGTCCTCCATGCCGATCAACTCGTTTTTGAGCCGGTGCAGGACGTTCGCCAAGATCTCGACACCGTCCTGGTCTTGGTGGCCGTGAGCCGCTAGCCTGCCGGCCGCCGTGAAGGACCGGTCGGCAGGGTCGGGGGCGTAGGTGGCAGTTAGCGTCTGCGTGTCCGATCCGGCGAAGACCCCGAGGCCCGGTGCCATCTCGGCGAGCAGGTCGATCAGAGTGCGGACGCGGTCGGCCACGTCGGGGGCCGTGGTGGCGCATTCGACTCGGACCCCGTCGGAGAGCCGCCGGAACCGGACCGTTCCGGCGGACGTGCCGGGGAAATCCCGGAGCAGTTCACCGATAGCGGCGGCGTCGACTGCGGAGAGGAGTGACACCGAATCGGTGCCCCAGACCGGCCAGGAGTTGGCGAGTTCGTCCACCGTCTTCCGCTCCCGGGCGGCGCCGGCCCGTAGCGCGCCGGCCACCGCCAGGAGGAGGTCCCACTGGGGTGCCTTCCGAACCACGACGTCGCCTTCCGGGTCGAGATTTCGCACCCAGGCCGCCAGTTCACGCAACGACTGCTCCAGCTTCGGCCGTGGCCGTGCCTGTACGGCGTTGCCGTAGGCGGTCATCAGATGTTCGAAGACCTCGTCGTCCAGCGGGCCGGTCAGCGAGTCAGCCTCCTTCGCCCAGACGAGAAACTCGTCGAGGTTGCCGTCCGAGGCGGCCAGCAGACCCAGCCCCAGAACCCCATCCTCTATGCAGCGTCGGAGATCACGGCCTCGCAGTACCGGTAGGCGCCGGGCCAGGCACAGCAGGAGCCGCATGCTCTCCGCCCGCTCCGCGGTGGTCCGGCCGGCAGCCGGAAAGTCCGGTCCTAAGGTGAAGAGCTGATACAACCGCTTGGCGGCAAGCCGGGTGGCCTCTTTCTTCCCCGGCGTCGGAGGGCCGGTCCGAACGAGTTCGAGCTCGTCGATACGGACGGTAAGGGTCGCGGTGAACCGGGAATCGTGCGCCGGGCCGGTGGAGGTGCAGGTGGAGGAGGTATCGCCGCCGAAGGTGGCACAGAGGCGCTGCAACCGGCTGAGCTCGTCGAGCCCTTGAGCAAGGGTCTCTCGGAGTATCCAACCGCGCAGTGTCTCCGGCAGCCCGGCTTCGCCGAAGCGCCAGGCGACCGAGGCGATCGCCTGAAAGACCTCAGCCTTCATGCGGGGCTTGCACTCGGCCTCACCGCGACCGCGGAGCACGGCCGATTCCGGCACGAGCCGGTCGAACATGTCGACGTAGCAGCGCTCCGGCAATGAATGGATCGCGCCGTCCTCGGGTTCGGGCTTTAGCGTGCGGCGCAACAGGTCGCGGGTGAACTCCGCGGCCGACACCGCCCTAATGACGTAGGACCCGTGGTTGGCCAGTAGTTCGTAGTCGTTCTGCCGAGCCTGGCGGACCAATGACTGATTCTCGTAAGCCCATGACTTGTGAGTGAGTGTTTGCTGCAGGTAGGCCCGGCGTTCCGGAGTGATCCGGAGCGTGGTGGCCAGTTCGGCGACCGTGCGGTTCCGCGGGCCCTGCCCCGGTGGGTAGTGACGGGGCTCCTCGGTGAGCCGCGAGATCGAGTGGCCGCCGACGCGCGCGGTGATCTCACCGTAGAGGCCCGCGTTGCGCAGGTAGTCCTGGACCGCCAGATCCTTCGCGCCGCTTCGTTTCGTGAATTCACCGCGCCCCCGCCGTCCCCGGACGTCGACGATCTCCACGATGAAGGTCCGGTGATGATCCGGGCCCTCCTGATGGTCCTCGACCGTGAGCTGCTGAACCGGCACGGAGCGAGTCAGCTCACCCCACCAGTTGACGCCGTCCATAAGCACCTGCTGGAGTGCCTGCTCGTAGACGTCCGCCACCAGCTGTTTGACGGTGGCGTAGCCGCCGAGGAGCACCACCACACCGAGGACCTGGTGCATAACGTCCTCGGCCAGACGCGACGTGCTCCGCCGATTCGGCTCCTCGCCCTTGCCCAGGTTCATCGACTCAGCGACGGTCAGGTTGCCGGCGACCCGCCGGGCGACCCGTGCGGGCATGTGGGCGATGACCTGGTTCTGCCTGCTGACCTTGTTCGGACGAGTGCGCTCCACGACCAGGTCGGCTACCGCGAGCGCCAGATGGGTGGCCCCCACCTTGCCCAGTGCCGCCAGCGCGGCGACCGAGATCGGCGCCTGGCCGAACTCGTACAGGAAGGTGGAGTGACAGGCCGCCAGCCGCAACCAGCGCGCCCGCAGCGGGTCGTCGTCGACCCGCCAGCCTCGCTTGCCGAGTTCGGCCACAAGCGAGTGACTGAGCGGCACATCATCCGCCGCCAAGGCCGGGTCGGGAAGAAAGGCGAGGGCGAGTCGGGACATGCCGGCGGTGTCCTCCAGGTAGCGCAAAGGTCGGGCAACTCTAACTCAGCGGGCTTGGCACAAGGGACGGTCAAAGATGTGATTCCCGGCCCGTCGTGCCCGGCAGCGAGCCAGTCCGGCGCGTACCAGCGCACCCGCTCGACATCGACGCTGCCCATGACCCGGCCACGTCGTGACGTCGTCCCGGTCGAGGTCACCGAGACGAACACGGGCCTCGGTCACGAAGGCAGCGCCGTCGTGGAGCACGCCAGCCAGGATCCGCCCGTTGGTGCGGAGGCTGATATGGGCAACGGACAGCAGTGAGCGAAATAAATCGCGACGGCTGCCGAGGTCGTCGGCAGCGATTCCGCTCTGGCGGTCATACACCAGGTCGCGCCAGGCCGCCACCGCCGGCTTCGTGAGCCGGTCAGCAGCTTCTCTACCTATCTCAACGCCCGCGAGCCGAATCCTCAGGCATCACGGCGGGCACAGCCCAAATCCGCGCCCGGATTGTAGGCGTCCCACCCGGGCTGCTTGCAGCAGGCCGAGCGACGCTGGCGCATCTGTCAGTCTGGCCGGTACCCATAACAGATCCACTTTTCGGCCGCCGTTGACAACGGGTACCGAACGTGCCCGGATTCTCGCTGCTCCCGCCCACGCGGGGGTGATCCCCGATGTCTTCCGCCACCCGGTGAGGGGCCGCGCTGCTCCCCGCGCACGCGGGGGTGATCCCGATAGCAGAACGGGGCCACCCCGGGGTATCCCCTGCTCCCCGCGCACGCGGGGTCATCCCTCTTGGACGTAATCCGCCAGCACTTCCGGCGACTGCCCCGCGAACGCGGGGGTAATCCCATCGCGGCAGCGTGATTGCCGCTTTCGTGCTCTGCTCCCCGCGCACGCGGGGCGGGTGATCCCCGTCGGGTCAGCTCGGCTACGTAGCCAGCATCGACCTCTCGACGACTTGCCACGGCAGGGTCGTCCGTCGATCTTCAGGAGACCAGCCCGTACGGTGTCGCTGTGACTACTGACCTCCCCGAGATGGTCATCGACCCGGCAGCGGCAGGGTTTGAGGGTGACGTGCTGGCTCCGGTGCCCGTGACGGATGCCGCCCGACGAGTGCTCGCCTTCTGCACCGAGCCGCGCAGCGGATGGGTCACCTACCATCTCGCCGCCCGCAGCACCCACACCTCCGGCCTGTTCGATCAGGTCACCACCTGGTCACTGCTCTACGCCAACGCGCTCGCCGGCCGAGTGGACATCGAAGACGTGGCCGGATTCTCCCGTGACCGCCGACGCGACTTCGCAGTCCGAGTCGCCGCCGTACCGGAGGACACCGACCTGCACACGATGGACGACGACGGCGTAGCCACGGTTGTCAACCTGTGCCACTTTGGGTACCACGGTGTTTGGGGACCCAAGATCACCAAGATGGGTGCCCTGTATCGGCCCCACGCGGTTCCCGTGCTCGACGGACACGTTGCGGAAGTGTTCGGCTTCAACCGTGAGGGCTTCTCGAACAAGGCGCGCCAGCACGGCCTGGACCGCCGCGAGCGCATCGACAAGGTCGTTCGGGCCTTGGCGATCTGGATTCGCATCCACCGCGCCGAGATAGCGGCCCTGCGGGATGCCGTGACACCAACCGTTCCCGAGATCCACGACCTACCAGACCTTCAGTTGATCGACATCGTCTTGTGGACATCGCAGGACGACAAGCCGACATACCGGCGGCCCGGCCAAGGTGAACGATGGATCAACCGGCCAGTCGGCCAGCATGTCACAGCCGAGGAGCTACGGCCTGAACCGATCCCCGCAGCCGAATAGTCACTCGCTGGCATGAAAGATAAACCTTGGTCAAGGTCCATCCGTGAGGCGCGGCTGCGGATCGCACGCAGGAGGTGATCATGGCGCGCCTTTCGTCTGACAACGCGACTTGGATTCAGATGGTGTCGGCTTGAATGGAGCGGACCCGACGTCGACCGACAGAGGCAACCGAGGTGCGGGCTGCCGTAAACGGTTCGGGGTCTTGCGTTCGCCGAGCCTGTGGACCGGGAGCTATGATCGCCCGCGTGGCATGCACAGTATGTGGACTCGGCGGGCACAACAGCCGCACCTGTCCAGGCGAGCACCCTCCTTGTCCCAACTGCGGCAGGCCCACAGCCAACATGAACGACTACTCCGAGCGCCACGACAGCGACTATTGCTCACCGTTCACGTACCCCGATTGTTGGGGCTGGAGCACTGCGGAGCCGGTGTGAGGGGAAGAGCGAGAACATGACAACGCTCACCTGCGAGGGCTGCAAGGAGCCGATCGAGGACGACGGCAGTCACACCGACTTCAATGGGGAGGACTGGCACGAAGCCTGCTTCGAGGTCAGCGGTGGGCCGTCGTACTGCTGCGGAATGACGTACGAGAACGGCGAGGACACTTGCCTGAGTTGCGGCGAGCCTATCTAGTAGCGCTTTGTCGCATTTCGGCATGGTTGGGGTGCCGCTGGTTTGGTGAGTCGCTGGCTCCGGTGTGGATGTTCGGGATGTGGAGCGTCTGGGCGACGGTCTAGGACGTGTCCTGCCGATCTTGTAGTGGTTGATCGTTGACGATGTGCCGGTGGTGCGTCGTGGCGAACTGACTGACGAGGCGTGGGCGGTGATCGCGCCGCTGCTGCCGGAGCCGGGTGGGTCTCGGGGACGGTGGCGGGATCACCGCCAGGTCATCAACGGGATCTTGTGGAAGCTGCGCACGGGTGCGCCGTGGCGTGACCTGCCGGAACGCTTCGGGCCGTGGAAGACCTGCCACGAACGCCTGCGCCGGTGGACCGCCGACAGCACGTGGGATCGGATCCTCGCCGCGGCGCAGGTCCACGACGACGGCACACCGGTGCAGTGGACGATCAGCATCGACTCGTCGATCGTGCGGGCGCACCAGCATGCCGCTGGCGCCCGCAAAAAGAGGGCTCGCCGACAAGTCCGGCGACGCCTGGTACGCAGGATGGCGAGGCCATCGGCCGATCACGCGGTGGGCTGAGCACGAAGATCCATCTCGCCGTCGACGGACGCGGCCGGCCGCATGTCGATCCTGCTCACCCCCGGCCAAGCTGGCGACAATCCCCAGCTCCTGGCCCTGCTCGACGCGTCCGGATCAACCAGCCAGGGCCCGGTCGGCCCCGTAAGCGGCCGGAGGTGCTGATCGCGGACAAGGGATACGCCCACGACTCCACCCGCCGAGCCCTGCGCCAACGAGGAATCCGGCATGTCATCCCGGAACGCTCGGACCAGGTCGCCCGCCGGGCCGCCAAGGGCAGCCACGGCGGGCGACCACCGGCCTTCGACAAGGTGATCTACAAGAAGCGCAATGTGGTGGAACGCTGCTTCAACCGGCTCAAACACTGGCGTGACCTGGCCACCCGATACGCCAAACGGGCCTCTCTCTACCGATCCAGCCTGCTCCTCATCGCCGCCATCATCTGGCTTCCATGATCGACAGGACAGGCCCTAGTTGTTCTGTCCAGAGAGGTTGGGTACGCGGCTGGCGGGTGGGCCGCCGAGTGCGGTGTGGCTGCGGTGATTGTTGTAGTGGTGCAGCCATGCGGGCAAGGCGGCTCGTCGGGCCGTTTCTGAGGAGTACGGCTTGGCGTAGGCCCATTCGTCGGCCAGGGTGCGGTGGAAGCGTTCGACTTTGCCGTTGGTTTGTGGGCGGTAGGGGCGGGTTTTCTTCACGCTGATCCCGGCGCTGGTCAGGGTTTCTCGCCAGAGTCGGGAGCGGTAGCAGCTGCCGTTGTCGGTGATGACGCGGCGCACGGTGATCCCGTGAGCGGTGAACCAGGCTTGTGCGCGCTGCCAGAAGGCGGTGGCGGTTTCGCGGGTCTCGTTGTGAAGGATTTCGGTGTAGGCCAGGCGGGAGTGGTCGTCCAGGGCGGTGTGCAGGAACGCGTAGCCGAGCCGGGCGCCGCCCCAACGGTCAGTGGTGTGTCCGGGTGTGGCGGTGCGGTTGAGTTTGCCTCGTCACCGGCCCTGGGTGCGCCAGCCGCCACCGTCAGGGATGTTGCCGAGTTTCTTGATGTCGACGTGGACCAGGTCGCCGGGGTTGGCGTGTTCGTAGCGGCGGATCGGACGGCCGGTGCCTCGATCCAGGTGAGCCAGCCGGGCCACCCCGGCACGGCGCAGGATCGCGTGGCACGTCGACGCGGGGATGTCGAGCCGGCCGCCGATCCGGGCTGGCCCCACCGCTTTTGCACCCGTAGGTGCAGCACCTTGCGCTCCACCGGCCGGCGGGTCCGGTTCGGGGACCGGCGCGGACGGCTGGACCGGTCGGTCATGCCCGCGACGCCTTCGGCTCGGTACCGGTCGGCCCACCGCTTCGCGGTGTTCACGCTGACCTGGAACCGTTCCGCGGCCCGCCGCAACGGCCAATGATCATCAACCACGCAGCGCGCCAGGCGCAGCCTGCCGCGCTCTGTCAGGGGTGCGTTAGCGTGGGGCACGAGGACCTCCCGGGTGATGCGGAACCTTCGACAAGCTCCACCTCACCCGGAGGTCCTCACCCATTTCAAGCTCCCAGCCCTGTCACCAACGTCCATGGGCAAAACAACTAGGACCAGCCGTGGCGCAGTGGCGGGACCTACCGGGCGTCGCCCGCCCTCCGGGAGCGCAGACGGGCCTTCTCCATGGCCGCGGCAGAAACCTGGCGGGTGCCGGTGCGTCCAGTGTGGTGGGTCACGCCAGGTCACTAGCATGAACCGACTGCCCCTGGCCCGGCGTAGCGGCAGCAAAGCAACGGGGAGGTCAGAAGGAGTATGTCTCGGTTTCCGGTGACGACGTTCGGCACACTGCGCCCGTGGGAGGGTGAGCAGAGCCGGGCTTTCGAGGAGCTGTCGTACCAGCTGCTCAAGAGGCGGGTGCCGGCCGGGACGGTGGCGATCCGCACGGGCAACCCGGACGGCGGGGTCGAGTGGTACGCGGTCGAACCGGACGGCACGGAGCACGGCTGGCAGGCCAAGCACGTGCGAGGTATCGAGGCGCTGCTGACGGCGATGACCGATTCGGTCAAGCGAGTCGCGAAGGAGCGCCCTACGCTGCGCACGCTGACGTTCGTCATCTCGTGGAACCTGGGGACCAGCCGGCAGATCCGCAATGGAGCGCAGCTCAAGTCGCAGCGTGAGAGGGTGGTTCGGTAGCCTTTGCCCATTGTGGGCTTGGCTCAGTGTGTGAATGCGAGCGATGGTCGTAACCGGTGAGGTCTCCATCGCGTTG